>NZ_CALWND010000009.1:0-164956 GCF_944382735.1 Candidatus Allofournierella merdavium
TCATCTCCATAAAGCACGGTCATCCCGTAGGTGACCAGGTGCTTATAGCCTTTCGGAGAACTGTATACGGAAAAGCCATCCAGATACTCATCGCCGCCGAGGGCCGCCCTGGACGTCAGAAGCGTCCCGAAGTGTTCCGGCTGTTGCCCCGGATACAGCGCTTCAAAAGCGTCATCAATGGCCTGCCAGCCGGGCGCATAGGTTTCATCCTCTTGCATGCGCTTTAGAAATTCTTCCTTTGTCATCGTGTCATCCTCTCTCTTGGGGGTATAAAAAAGCGCCCTGCGGCGCACTGCCGTGCAGGCAGGCGGACACAAGGCGCAAAAAGGCCGCACGGGAAGGACCGCATTCGTTTGCCGATGCGGTGTTTTCCGCAGCCAATATTACTTTTTTGTGCTGCGATGCAGCGAGGGGAGGAACTGTGGCGTTTGTGTGCATTGTTTTGCTCCGACAGGTGTATATTTTTGCGGAACGGGACTGGATTTAAAATAAATTATACCATAGATGAAGGCGCATTTGATGAATTTTTGTGGTAAGACCCGAAGTGTTCCTGCTTGTTTTACGAATGGAGCAGAAGGTCGGACGCAAACCCGTGTACTCTGATCGGCACTGTGGGCATCCCGAAAGCAGCGCACTGCATCCCCCGGCGTATTTTTAAGGAACAGTCTTGCAATTCGGTCCAGTTTCGCTATAATACAAATAAATACTGTTTTTTGATTTTGTATTTTAAATGGCGGTGACGGCTTGTGGCAAGAAAGGCGTATTCCGATGAGGAGAGAGAACAGGTAAAGCAGGCCCTGATGGCCACCATGATCCGGTGCATCGCGGACCGGGGCTTGATCCACAGCAGCATTGATGTTCTGTGCAAAAACGTAGGGATCTCCAAGACCTTCTTCTACAGTTTCTTCTCCTCCAAGGAGGAACTGGTGCTCCACGCCCTGCGCTACCAGCAGCCCAAGCTGCTGGACTATGCCAGGTCCCTGATGGAGGACCCCGGGCTCAGCTGGCGGGCGGGGGTGGAGACCTTTCTGAAAAACTGCTGTTACGGAGCCAAAAGCGGAGTCGCTGTCCTGTCCATTGAGGAGGAGCAGCAGGTGCACCACTGCCTTTCCGAGGAGAATTTCCAGGCCTTCCGACAGGACCAGGTGGTTTTTTATGGGAAGCTGCTTTCCATTTTTGGCCTCCCTTTGGACAGTATTGACCCCCGGCTGTTCGGCAATCTGGCCCTCAGCATGATGATGGTGCACAAGGCCATCCCGGACACCATGCCGTTTCTGTTCCCGGAGGTGGCAGAGGACATGGTGGACTTCCAGATCAGGGCGCTGGTGGACGAGATGGAGCGGGTAAAAGAGGATGCGCGATAGAGGAAAGCAAATGGATAGAGATCGGTACCCCTGCTCAAACGGACGGGAAAGACAGAAGAATATCGTCGGGTACAGAGCCTTGGGATACAGGTCCTGGTTCTGTGCGGCCTTTTCACGCCCTGCGTCAGACTGTCCAAGTGACAGTGCGGCGCAGGACATTTTTTATTGTTTGGAAAGAGGTAGACTTATATGAATTTGCCAAAACGAAATAGTGCGGACGGACGCTGTTACTGGATGAAGCCCGAGGTACAGGAGGAACTGCAGCCGCTCTTTGACCAGTGCATCCAGGACGCCATCGACGGCAGGATCACGCGGCTTGATTCCCTCTGGCCGCCGGTAGTGGTCAGCAGTCAAGGTGCGCCCTTTGAGGTGCACACTCTGGTGAGAAAATGGACCGAAGCGCAGCGAGCCGAGACTCTCGATGCGGAAAAGGCCATTGCTTTCAGCGAAAACCTGCGCCGCCAGAGCCGGTGGGGTGAAATTGACCACTATTTACTTAATATGCTGAAACGGGAGCTGCAGGAGAAATATTTTGCCGTGACAGGCAATGAAGATGATCACTTCTGGGATCGGGAGTATTCCCTGAAACCAGGTATCCGTGCAGAGGAGGTCCCGGAGCCGCTGCTGCGTTTCGCCTGCTATGTGGCGGTGAGCTATAAGGTATATGGTATGGACTTTCAGTATCTGGACACCAATTACCTCTTTGGACTGGTGGAGAAAGTCCGTCCTGATATGGTGAAAAAGCTCCGGGAAAATGGGACCGGCAGGCTACCGATCTCTCTGCAAAAGAGAAAAACAGAGCACTTCACCGCGTCGGCCAACGATGCCTTTGCCGTTATCCGGATCACTGCCAGGGACAACACGGAGGAATGCTGCCGTGAAGTGCTGAACTACCTGTGTGAGGTTCTGGAGCAGGAGGATTTTCCCCGCAGCTATGCGGTGGAGTTCAAAGGGCCGGAAAAGAGGTATCTTCCCATCACAGGCCTGCCCAAAAAGGGAATAAACCAGCTCTTTGCCTGTGCCGTGCAGTACCCCGGCCTCCACTCCCTGATGGAACGGTACGCCCGGCTTGCCATGCGGCAATATGAGCAGTACACCAATCTCAGCGATGAGCAGTGCGCGCTCCCCGGAAGTTTTGCCGTGTTCGCCCTGGGAATGCTGGGGCAAGAGTGGCGGCAGCTGGTATGGGATTATCTCGATCTCTGTGATGATGAGCACTCCCACTTACAGGAAAAATTCCTCCGGGAGTATGTGAAACAGTTCGGATTTACCGCCGATACCGTCCCTGTATTTGTCCGTGGGGTGCTGTCCATGCAGAACATGAAGTATTCCAAGGACTATGCCGCGTGGATGGCAAACGCAGAAAGCTTGGATGCTCTGCTGGAGGCAAAAATCCACCTGTTCGAGATCGTTCCAAGCGGTTTTTCCTCCGACGAGGATGACGATGATGACGAGGACGAGGAACCCGCCGAAGAAACAGAAGCCAGCCCGGAGGAAGTGCTGCAATACGCATGGGAAACGGTCTGCTATGTGATCTGGGGCAAAGCCAGCGCCAAGGGCGGCAAGAACGTGGTGGAAACCGCCCCGGAGGAACTAAAGGAGCGGTATTCGGAAATTTTTCGGTAGGACGAAATGGAGGAGGCCATCCGGGAACGGGACTGGTAATTCTTCCGTGCTTTGACCACAGGATTGTCGCTGTGATGCAGGAATCGGACAAAGGAGAAACTACCCATGGCAGAGTTCAAACACATCATAGAGGATGCGCTGGACATTCTGAAATTTGACGGAGCCGTACAGGACACGCTGGCCCGGCTTCGAGAAAAATGGGGCCCACAGGTCCCGGCGCTGCTGGATGAACGCTTCGATGCCGTCGGTGTCCAATATATGAAACTGCCCCATGAAAAAGGGGCGGCGGCGTTGGGGCAGGAACTCTCTGCCTTCGGCTGGGCGTTGTATAACCTGGACGATGAGGACGAGTATCTGTTTGCCTTGATCCCAGAAGAAGAACGCAACGAATGGGAACGCTACTGCAAAAAGCAGGGGCAATATTGTCACCTGATGAAACAGCAGAGGCGAAAATGGGGCGACCATGCCAAGGAGCAAGATCCTGGTGCGCTGATGCCCTGCGAGGAATACATACTCCAAGATGAGTACGATTATTTCTTCAATTCTCTGGCGGGTGATTTTGCGGCGGGCGAGTGGAAAAATCAAAACGCGGAAGAATGGAAAAATGGCTGTGTGGCTGATCTGCGTTGCCGTCCACCCCAAGTAACCCGCTCCCACAGCTTGCCGCGCCTTGGGTGCCTCACCTATTCCCCGGAACATGAACTCTATGCCGCGTCCAGAGCCGCTGGTGGCGGAACCATCGGCCGGGCATTGCTGAGCAAGGATCCGGCCACCCTCAACTGGGCCGAACCGTCCCCCATCGGGTACGACGGCCCGCCCCGCACCCTTTGCTGGGCGGACCATTCCTTCTGGGTGGGGGATCCCACCAACGCTACACGGATCGAACTGACTGACCGGGGCACCTGCCGGGATGTGAAAAACTGGACTCTGCCGGAAGACGGATGGAGCACCAAATACCATTGCGGCATTGTGGCGGACGGGCTGGGCCGGGTCTACTTTTCCAACGAGTGGTACAAGGGGCAGATCTACCGCTGGGAAAAGGGCAAGGTGACAAAACACACCTTCCCTTTATACGGATACGACCATCTCTCCGAGGCCGTTCCCGTTCCCGGCACAGGCCGCATTACCATGATCCACGCCGTCAGCGGCAAGGGGCGGGTGGAAGAATGCCTGCTGGACCTGGACATGGACACCGGGCGGTGCCGCGTCGCTCCCCTGCCCGGTATGGGCGAGGGGCTGAAACTGCGCCGGTTTGCCGGGGACTGGCTGCTGGTGCAGGGAAACGGTGAGATTCTCTCCGATGACTTTGCCCAGCTTGTCAACAGCAACACCCGTGAAGTGCTGCGCATCCGTCCGGGAATGTTCGGCGGGGAGAAAATGCAGCACATCGGAATACTCACCGACGGCACGATGGTCATCGTCACCCGGCGGGATGGGGTCGGGCCGGTGTTCCGTTACCCCATCGACTTCTGGGGCTTTTTGCGCTCGGCCAATAAGCCCAAAAAGCTGGAATGGCGGGAGTACAAAGAAGTGTACCCGAATCTGCCCGTCTTTCTGCCGCCCAGGGCCACGGAGCGAAAAATCGTTCTCAAAAAGGACAGCCTGACCATTCTGGGGTCGGCCTTTATGCCGCCGTTTACCCTGTCGCAGCTGGCGGAAAAGCTGGGGCCCGCCCGCATTGTCCTGCAAAACGGAACACGGAAAAGCCCAATTACAGGCCGAGAGAGTTCCTATACCCAGGCCCTTGCTTTGTGGGACGAGCTTGGACTACAGGGCTGGTTGGATGAAGATGAGCAGACCATCAAAACCCTTGGCGTCCGAGTGGCGGCCCAGGGCGAGTATGCGGTGCGGCAGCCATTTGACGGAGCGGTCTGGATCGGGTCCAGGGACTACCGGGAGGCCAGCTGGAAGGAGTTCGCCGGATTTGCCCACACCCTCAAATTGGGCGGCTTTACCGTTTATACCCGCCTGCCGGGCCCTGTCCCGGAAGAGCGGTCCGCCCAGAGAACAAAGCTGGAGGCCCTCTCCGCCATGGTGCAGATCAGCTGGAAAGAGCCGGAGAAAAAGATGGCGAAAGTGCAGAAATACAAGCTGCCCAAGCCGACGGAATCCGTGCTGCACTTTGATACCTTCAACTTCAAGCTGGCGGTCATGGAAGTGCTGATGTACGAAAAAGGCTTGCTGGCCCCGAAACTGGATGCCCATGGGTTTGCCAGAGAGTATCGCCGCCGCAAGATCGACCTGGACGCGGAAGGGTATGAACCCATCCCTGAGATTCGCAAGTGGCTGGAACAATACCCGATCCCGGCGCGGCTGGCCCGGGAGGTGACAGAGATCGAGATGGATGGCGGCAGCGAGATCTATACCCAGCTCTGCCCGTTCTGGGATGGCGAGGACGGCGCCTTTGATCTCAACACCATTACCGAGGCGGAACTGCGCCAGTTCCCCAGTCTCAAACATATAACTCTCATGTCCTCCAAGCCGGAACAGGTGCTGCCGGTGCTGGAACGGTGCGGTATCAAGGCGGACTTGCTGTGAGGTGCGCGGCTATGAACGAGAATTTATTTCGCCCACAATTTGATACATTGAAACTGTCCGATAAGCTCTGGCTGATGCAGACCCTGGGGGCTCGTTATGGCCTTGCCTTCAAGGAGCTGTACACCTTTGCCCGCTGGGGGCAGAGCTGCACCACCGGCCTGTTTGAAAAAGACGGCCGGGAGTTTGTTTTTGTCCCGGGCGACACCGTGACCCTTGGCTGGGAGAGCTTTGCCCAGGGGATGGACAAGGCCAGCCAGGAGGAACTGGCGGATTTTTTCGCGGAGATCGAATATGAGGGCACTGCGGAGGAATTTCTCCGGCAAGGCATGGCCCCGGTACGCCGGGTGGCCATCGGCCCCCTGTTTGTGGGTAGAAAACCGGAGGAGATCGGCTGGGAGAGCGTGCCCATGAACGACCCCCGCATCACCGCCCACCCGGACTGGCTGGATGCTTTGCGAAAGTGGGCGGGCCGGGACGGCCGGAGCTTTGAGATACACGAAACGGTCCGCTTTGAACGCAATGGCGACAGCTGGCGGGCGTGGCTGTGCCATCCGATGACCTACCCGGAGTTTCAGCGGTCCCTGTTGTGGGAGCTGGCAGCCAGCCTTCCCACGCCGGATGAGTGGGCCTATCTGTGCGGGGGCGGATGCCGCACCCTGTTCCCCTGGGGGGATGGGCTGGACTGCTCCCTGCATCTGCACCACTATGAAGGCGAGGAAGAGCAGGGCAAGCCATACGATATGGAGCAGCCCAACTTCTTTGGCCTGTCGATTGCTTACGACCCCTATAAACGGGAGCTGGTGGACGGGAAAACCCTGACCACCTGCGGCGGCGACGGCGGCTGCAATATCTGCGGCGGCATGGGGCCTTTGCTTGGGTATCTTCCCTGTTCCCCCCACTGTAAACCGGAGGCGCGGGAGGATAACGAAATACACAATGGCTATGACGTTTTCCGCCCTGTGATCCGGGTGCAGACATCCGGGTGGAGAATGGTATCGCCCGGAGATGAGAGGTGATATTACCAGATGATCGAAGCAATTATGAAAATCCATACCACTTCTTCTTCGGTTACATTTGTATGTGGCGATGTTGCTATTATTGGAAATGGTGAGTTTCGGGCTTCATCAGGAAAAGTGGATGGTTTTATCCTGTATGCCGACACTTTGCGGTATGAAAACGGAGCGAAGCTCTCACGGGATGAACAGGAAAATTTGAAGTGCCTGTATCAGCACTTTGTATTGAACCGTGAAGATTTCATAGACTGGGATATTTGAATGATGATTTACAGTAAAGCAACGACCGCATAGAAAGTCAAAACACGGAGGTACGGATATGGATTTGTTGCAACAGTGCCGGCAATGGTTTGACCAGAATGAAATTCAGAAGGTGATCGACACTCTGGAGGCCATCCCCGCCGGGGGGCGCACCCCGGAACTGGACAGCGAACTGGCCAAGGCATATATCGCCGTTGCCGATGCAGGAGAACGGGAGCCTTATGAAAAGGCGCTGGAACTTCTGGCGCCCCATGAGGAGCATTTTGCGGGCGATCACTGCTGGAATTACCGGATCGCCTGCGCCTATTATTACCTGGACGAGGAAGGCCCCGCCCTGCGGTACTTTGAAAAGGCGCTGGAAGCCCGCCCCGGAGACAAGGACACCCAGGAATACATAGACGATTGCCGCCATCGTTTGGCCCTGCCCCGGTTTACAAAGAACTTCCGGGAAAGGACCCGGGAGGCCTGGGCCGCCTTTGCCCGTATCGAGGGGACGCTGCGCCAGATCATGGACACCGACAAAATGCACGCCCGCGGCGAGGAACTGATCGAAACCTGCAGCCGGGCGCTGGAGATCGCTCTGAGTAACACCGCCTTTGAACTGGGCTTCAACGGGGAAAAATACGAGCTGATCCTCAGCCCGGAGGGTCTTCGCTCCCGCCTGTTCCCGCTGGTGTATTTCCAGCAGCAGGCCCCGGAATCGGTGCTTGCCCATTGGAATATCCGGGTGGGCCGCCAGCCCGCCCCAGGCTTTCTGCTGCGGACCGGAGAGATAGAGGTCCGGGCCGAGGATGTGCGGATGTGGGCAGAGAAAACAGAGGATCAGAGGGTGAGCCTGGGCCTTTACTGCGAGAAGTTGATTCCGCTTTTGAAAGAGGACACAGACAAGGTCTGGTGGGCGCTGTCCATGCTGGTGGATCAAACCGTTGGCGAGATTTCCTCAATCGCCTTTGTGGCCGGGTTTGATGTGTATGCCCGGCCGAAAGAGGAACCGGCCATGTGCCTTTCCCAGCTGCCGGAACTGCTGCAAGGTATGGGGCTCCCCCTCTGGCGGGATGGCAGCGACTATCTGGAAAACAGCTATGTGGCCTATGAGCGGGAGCCGGTGAAGGACCCGGATGCCGATTGGCGGCTGGATGTCTATGCCGGCAACTGCCGCCTGCCGGTGCTCATCAACGACTATATGGCCGCCCGCAGCGATATGGTGGACGAGTACCATAAAGATGGCATCGCGGCGGGGTTCCTCTGCTACCCCTTGGAAAGCTTTACCGGCGAGGAGCGAAGCAAAGCCATTCTGGACTTCCGGGATGCTCTGCGGGATGCCGTTCTGGGGGAGGCGGGAGTACAAGCCGTGACCTTCCTGGGTGATGCCACCGGCCTGTACTACGGGTATCTGGATTTCATCGCCTGGGATCTGCCCGCCGTACTGACAGCGGCGCAGGCCTTCTTTGGAAAAAGCGGCCTGCCCTGCGCTCACTTCCATGCCTTCCGGCGGAATGTGGGCGGTGTGCCGCTGCTGGAAGAGGAGGAACCGGCGCCTGCCGTTCACGAGGAAACCGGCTCCCTGCTCTCGGCGGAGGATATCGAAACGCTGGCATCCTTTGACGAAGGAACTGCCGGCTACTTTGGGAGAATGCTCCGCTGGCTGGAGGATTTTATCAAAAGCGGCGTGGAAGAAGGACGGTTCACCGAAAAACAGGCTCACCAGGATCTGCAGATCGCCCTCTGGTATGCCTTCGCCTGCAACAATCTGGATGATTATATCCATTATTACCAGGCGGCAGAGTGGATGAAGGATTCGGAGAAAAACGCCGCCGGCTGCGCCACCTGGTACTACCGCTATTCTGTGGCGCTGATGTACTGCGGCCGACTGGAAGAAGCGCGGGAATATGCGGAGCAGGGCGCCCGGGAGGAGCCGGATTACCCCTGGATCTGGCTGCAGGTGGGCAAGCTGCGGGCGCATTTTGGCGATACAGCCGGCGCGCTGGACGCTGTGACGCAGGGCCTGGCCCTGGAACCGGGCGACTATGAGTTCCTGACCCTGCAAAAAGAGATCAAAGCCGGAGCAACCCTGGAACAGATGGAGTACCACTGGATCGACCCGGATGCCGATCAGGCTCTCCAGCAGGGGCTGGGCCAGGATGTGGACGACAAACAGCGCGCCCTGGCCTGTATCCGGGTGGACGAAGCGGGCCTTGCCGCATTTTATGAGCTGTTCAGCCCGGAGTGGTGCGGCTATGAGAAGAATGCCCCCTGCTGTGAATTCCAATACCCGGTGAAGGAACAGCGGGTGGAGCTCTCCTTCCGCATGAACGAAGCCGGCCTCTCCAAGATGGGAACAGACTGGCTGCGGCAGTTCAAGGAACGGTTGGACAGCGGGGAATGGCTGACCCACACTCCCGAAGGCGAGCCGGAGGGAACCTTGATTGCGGTGTTTGTGGAGCAGAACTACCGTATCAGCCTTGTCTACCAGCAGCCGGGAGAGGATCAATATTTTCAGATCTTCCTGAACCCGGACGGCACAAAGGCGGATGCTATCTGGTCCTCAAGGAAAAACAGCGCGCCGGAGGTGTACACAGAGGAGGAGATGTCGGCGATCGAGCGGCACATTCAAAACACCTTCGGCGCCTTTGAGAATGTGTTCCATGAGCTGGTTTCCCCCGACATCCATGTGGACATCTGCGTGGTCCCTCCCACAGAGGAGCGGGACTATTACACACTGGTGACGATGGGCATGGGGGCCCACCGGATGAATGTGCCAAAGGAACTGGCGGAATACAAGCTGGAGCGGGCGGAGCTGGCCATCGCGCTGCCGCCGGACTGGAAACTGGATGCGGAATCCCTGAAGGAGGAGCGGTGGTACTGGCCCATTGGCTTCTTGAAGGTGCTGGCCCGCCTGCCCATTTCCGGCGATACCTGGCTGGGCTTTGGCCACACGATGGACAAGCAATCGCCCTTTGCGGAGAACACGGCTCTCTGCGGCGCAGTTCTGGTGGGCCCGCAGGATGTTGTATGGGAAGGCGGCGAGGTCTGCCCGTTGCCCGGCGGTGAGGAGGTCAACTTCTATCAGGTAATTCCTCTCTATCGGAACGAATTGCAGTATAAACTGGAGCATGACGCGGACGCTCTGCTGGAAAAGATGGCAGGCATCAGTTTTGTGGTCGATCCCGCTCGTCGGAATGCCGTCACCTGAGGAACGCTTGCGGAGAAGACAGTGGAGCAATAGGGATTCTGCCCGGATGTGGTCGGCCAAGGCCCGGAGGAATCCACCGTGGGCCCATTGGCCGCTGTGCTGCGGCAGTCCGCCGGCAGGCGACACTTAGAATCAGGCGGGAAAGAAGCAGCTCCAAAAGGTACAAATCATAGTTTTTTCCTTGGCTTTCTCGGTTTCGTCCCCACCGCCGTGATCATGGCATAATGCTCCTTGCTTTTCCGGGTAATGCTGTTGTAGTCCTCGGAGGTGAGGAACTCCAGCAGCCACTCCTTTGGTACCTTATAGGTGTGCTGGTAGGGGAACGCCTTGAGCCTGCCCTCGGTGCACCAGCGGCTGACGGTGCGGGAGGCGTAGCCGGTAACGCGGGCGATCTGGCGAGCATCCAGCACGTCGGGCTGGCGGGCCAGCAGCCGCTCGTACCAGCGGCGAATCCGCTGGCGGGTGGCGTCGGTGAGCAGGAGCGCGCCGTTCAGGCCGAAGGCCGGGGGCTTGTGGTTCGGGTAGTTCTTGTACCAGCCGCTGGGCGGGGTGTAGTACGCCGGCTCCGCCAGGCGGCGGCGCAGGTAGGCGGCCACGTCGGCCTTGGCGATCTTGTAGCAGCGGGTCTGCTTGCCGGTGTTCTCGCAGGGCACCAGCCCGCTCTGCAGCAGATACAGCGAGGTGCGGGTGCCGATGCGGCAGGCTTTGCGGAAGTCGGTGCGGCCCATGGGATCGGGATAGGGCGCCAGCAGGTCCTGGATCTCCCGCTCCAGGGCGTCCTGAACGGGGTTTGCTTTCTTCATCTTCGGTTCTCCTTTGTTTTGAATTTGGACCCGGAGAACCACTGTATTTTCCACTGAAATTATACAAATTGTTGAATAACGAAGAGATACTACACAAAATCGGCCCGAAATCTTGCATTTGGCGGAATCCGCTTTCCGGCGGCGGGGCGCAAACCCAGTGTTTATCCGGAATATCGGCCCCTAATTATCTTGCATGAAATCTTGCATTTTTCCAAAAAATCTTGCCAAACGGGGCCAAAACGAGGGATGCCGGTTTGATTCGTACCAAAGCCATTTTTCGGGCTTCGGCTCCTCGAAAACGGCTTGAACCCGCCAAAAATCCGGGGACAAACTGACCAGCTCTGACCCGCCCTGTTCCGCAAGAGCCTTTTCGGCGCAGGACTCGAAATCTCGTAGGGTGTTAACAGCACCGCCAGGGTTCAAATCCCTGCTACTCCGCCACGTCGCCGCAAGCGTTCGCTTGCGGCGGCTTTTTGTATTTTGCGCGACGTGACGCGCACGCTGGTATTTTAGGGCTATGCCCGCATATGAAAAAACGGCTTGGCCGCGGGATGTTCATTTGTAAAAAGTCACCGAGCGCTCGCTCCGCTGCGGTTCCTTTTCTCCCCCCAATTTTGCTGCCCAAACTTTCGGGGTCCGTTGTCTTGCGCCATACCGCTGCTTTGCGGCGGCGCGCCTTTTTTTAAGGCGCGCCGCCGACAACATTTTTCTTGCTTCAGGCGGCCACATCCGCCTTGACGATCTTGCAGCGGCGGGTCTGTCTGCCGGTGTTCTCACAGCTCACAGGGCGCAGCCGCTTTGCGGCGGGTAGAGCGAGGCGCGGGCAGCGCTGCGGCGGGTTTTGCGGAAGTTTGTGCGGCCCATGGGGGCGGGCCGGGGGCGGCAGCTTGTGTATCTGCCGCTCCAGGGCGCCCTGCGGGGGCTCGTCTTGAAGGAGGCTGGCGAAGGGGGGCTCGGCCCAAGATCTCCCTTTCGCTCATTTGCCTGTACTCAGTCATCCGAACAGCGCGGCGCCGGCCAAGAGAACAGCCGCTGCCTCCAGCAAATCCTTGAAAAACCGCGATAAACGGCCATTCGGGCGGCACATCCGCCGCCCCGGACCTTGCAAAGATACGGTTCGCAATACTCCTGGGACACAGGGCGGAAAATTGAAACCAGCGGCAACCCGGGGCTGGAAACAGCGCGGCATCCGTGCTATGATAAATGGGTCGCATAAGGGCGAAAAACCTGTTTTTTCGTCGATTCCCGGTTGCGGGAAATCTTCTGCGCAGTGAAAAAAGCTGTACACGATTCCAAACAGATGTACATAGAAAAAGGAGAACGATATGCCCTGTACCACGATTCTGGTGGGAAAACAAGCCAGCCATGACGGCTCCACCATCATTGCCCGCAACGACGACGGCGCCTTTGAGGCCAAGCGGCTGTTGACCCACCCCGCCCGGGAGGGCGCCGCATCCTACAAAACCGTCATCTCTCACCTGACTGTTGCGCTGCCGGAGAAGGCCCTGCGCTACACCGACTGCCCCAACGTGTCCAAGTCCAACGGCGTGTGGCCCGCCTGCGGCATCAACGGGGCCAACGTGGCCATGACCGCCACCGAGACGATCACCAGCAACGCCCGGGTGGTGGGCGCGGACCCCTATGTGCGGTATCAGGAAAAGAAGGGCCGCGGCAGCAAAGAGGTCCCCGGCGGCATCGGCGAGGAGGACCTGGTGACCCTGGTGCTGCCCTACATCCATTCTGCCCGGGAGGGGGTACTGCGCACCGGCGCGCTGCTGGAAGAGTACGGCACCTACGAGCCCAACGGCATGGCCTTCGCGGACGCGGATGAAATTTGGTGGCTGGAGACCATCGGCGGCCACCACTGGATCGCCCGGCGGGTGCCGGACGACCGGGTGGTCATCATGCCCAACCAGTTCGGCCTGGACCATTTCGACTTCGCGGACGCCTATGGGGAGCAGCGGGAGCACCTTTGCTCCAAAGACCTGCGGGAGTTCGTGGAAAAATACCGCCTGGCGCTGGACACCGGCGCCGGGTTCAACCCGCGGCTGGCCTTCGGCTCCCATTCCGACGCGGACCACATTTACAACACCCCCCGCGCCTGGTTCATGGCCCGGTATTTCCTGCCCCGGACGTACAAGTGGGACGGGGAGAACGCCGACTTCACCCCCGAGAGCAACGACATCCCCTGGTCCTTTGTGCCGGAGCGCAAGGTGACGGTGGAGGACGTGCGGTATCTGCTGGGCTCCTATTACCAGGGAACGCCCTACAACCCTTACGACAGGACCGCCGCCTGCAAGGGCAAGTACCGCACCATCGGCGTGCCCAACAGCGACGTCTGCGGCATCATGCAGATCCGCGGCTGGCTGCCCGAGGCGATTCAGGGTGTGGAGTGGCTGTCCATGGGGGGCAGCGGCTTCACCGCCTGCTTCCCGGTGTACGCCAATGTGACCGAGTTCCCCAAATACCTCAGCGGCACCACCGAAACGGTGTCCACCGACAGCATGTACTGGCACAGCCGGCTCATCGCCGCGCTCACCGACGCCCATTTCGGCAATGCCCTGCTGTTTGACGAGCGGTATGTGAACGCCGTGATGAACCGCGGCCAGCAGCTTCTGTACGAGTACGATGAGAAGGTGCGGCAGGGCGCGCCGGCGGAGATCTTGAAGGAGGCCAACCGCAAGATCGCCGCAATGGTGCAGGAAGAGTCGGACAAGGCCCTGGCCCGGATCCTCAAAAACGCCTCCGAACACATGAAGATCCGGTATCACCGGGGGGACAACTGACCGGACGATACACAAAAGAAAGCAGCACCGGCCGCCGGAACAGCGGGCCGGTGCTGCTTTCTTTTTGCTGTTTAGGGAAGAACGGCAGCCGCGTCCAAACCTTGTAAAACTACCGGGATGATGCGCCGGCAGAGAGCGGATCCCCCTGTTTTCGCAAGGCGTTTTCCCGACGGGGCGGACAACACAAGGCCCCGCCCACCGGCAGGGGGGCGGGGCTGCACACCAGCCGGGACAGGGTGGCGCAGGAGTGCGCCAGCAGTTCCGGGCGCTTGAGCACCCGCGGCATCATGGCCTTCGCGGCCTGCGAAAATATACAGTAAATTTTTTCTTCCTTTGAAAAAAATACGGAAAGCGCAAAACGTCTTTTACAATGGCGGCGGGTGTGTTATAGTCGACCCATCCCGAACAACAAACCCCGGCGGAGGAGCAAGGAGAAAACGGTATGAAAAGCTATCAACTGGTCATCTGCGGCGGCGGCAGCACCTATACTCTGCCCATGATCAAAACACTGTGCGACTTCAGGGAGGTGTTCCCCCTCCGGTCCATCGTGCTCTTCGACGTGGACCCGGACAAGCAGCACATGGTATACGAGGCCGCCAAAGTCATGGTGGAAGAAGCCATGGGCGGCGTGGAGGTGAGGGAGTGCTACACACTGGACGCCGCCTTTGCAGACGCCGACTTTGTGTTTATGCAGATCCGGGCCGGCGGCCTCAGGATGCGGGAGCAGGACGAGAAGATCCCCCTGCGCCACGGCTGCATCGGCCAGGAGACCTGCGGCGCCGGCGGGTTTGCCTACGGCATGCGCAGCGTGCCCCAGGTGGCGGAGATCGTCAGGGCGGTGCGGGCGCAGAGCCCCCGGGCCTGGATCATCAACTACTCCAACCCGGCCGCCATTGTGGCGGAGGCCACCAAGCGCCTTTTCCCCGGCGACCGGCGGCTGATCCATCTCTGCGATATGCCCATCGCCATCATGGACGCCTTTGCCGAGAGCCTGGGCATGAAGCGGCAGGACCTCACCCCCCGCTACTTCGGGCTCAACCACTTTGGCTGGTTCACCAACCTGTACGATCCCCGGGGCAAGGACCTGCTGCCCGCCATCCGCACCATGCTCAAAAGCGGCAGCGCGGCGCCCGAGGAACTGAAAGGCGACGCGGACTGGGTGGAGACCTTCGCCCAGCTGGGTGAGATGGTGCGGGACTTCGACGGCGAGGGGTATGTGCCCAACACCTACCTGCAATATTACCTCTACCCGGAAAAGATGGCCGCCCATATGGACCCCCGCTACACCCGGGCCAACTTCGTCATGGATCACCGGGTGGCGCATGTGCGGCAGATGTGCGAGTACATTGTGGAGCACGGCAGCATCCGGGGCTCGGGGCTGGAAAAGGGGGTCCACGGCACCTACATCGTGGAGCTGGCCTCCTCCATCATCCGCAACGAAAACCGCACCTTCATCATCATCACCCCCAACAACGGCATCATCCCCAACCTGCCCCCGGAGGCCATGGTGGAAGTGCCCTGCCTGGTCAACGCCAACGGCGTCACCCCCCTGCATATGGGAAACATCCCCACCTTCTACAAGGGGCTGCTGGAAAACCAGTACGCGTACGAGTGCCTGACGGTGGACGCCCTGCTGAACGGCGACAGGGACGCCGCCCTGAAGGCCCTGGTGCTCAACCGCACAGTGACGGATACCGGCAGGGCCAAGGGCATCCTGGAGGATCTGATCCGGGCCAACCGGGACTACTGGCAGGTGAAGTGAGATGGAGCACAAGGTTTATTTCAGCGATTATCACTCCAACATCCATTCCAACCAGCTGGACGACCTGGACCGCTGGTACGACTTCGCCAGGGATATGCTGGATTTCTGGGCGCCGGTGTACTATCCCTTTTTCATCAACGAAAACGCCGCCGGCTTTCACTTTGAGGACACCTGGCCCCCCGCCCGGTACGACGAGGACTTTTCCCGGCTGTGCCGGTATCTGGAGGAAAAGAAGGACGGCTTTGTCACCTTCCCCGCCTACGAGTGGCAGGGCAGCGGAGCCGACGGCGACCACAACGTGTTTTTCAAACACTACGACAGCCGGATGAAAATGCCCCTGACCTACCGGGAACTGGTGGAGCAGCTGCGCCCGGCGGAGTGCATCGGCATACCCCACCACACCGGGTACATGCCCGGCCACCGGGGCAAGAACTGGGCCACCAACGACGAGGCATTTTCCCCGGTGATGGAGATCTACTCCAGCCACGGGTGCAGCGAATCCAGCGACTGCGCCATTCCCCTCAACGTCCACATCCACATGGGCCCCCGCACCGAGCAGGGCACCGCCCTGTACGCCATCCGGCAGGGCATCAAGGTGGGGTTTATCGCCTCGGGGGACAACCATGTGTGCCCCGCCATCGCGGGCAACGGCTTTTTCGGGGTGGTGGCCGGCCGCTACGACCGCGACGAGATCTACAGCGCCATCCAAAACCGCCACACCTACGCGGTGACCCGGAGCCGGATGCTGCTGGACTACCAGGTCAACGGGGCCATTCTGGGCAGTGAGATCCCCTCCCGGGGCGAGAACCGCCTGCGGGCGGAGGTGGTGGCCGGGCAGGCGGTGGACCGCATCGAGCTCTACCAGAACGGGGTGGTGGCGCGGGTGTACACCCACGCCGGCACCTACGAGCGCACCAGGCACACCGGGCCGGTGACCTTCAAGTTCGAGCTGGAGGCGGGCTGGGGGCCCGACCGGCGCAACTTCCCCGACATCTGCCAAAAGACCTGGGACATCCAGGTGAAGACCCGGGGCAGGATCGAATCGGTGGAAAAGCTGTGGACCTCGCCGGGCAGCGCCATCCTCACCCAAAGCGAGGGGTGTCTGTCCATGCGGGTGGTGAGCAGGAAGGACCTGCCCGGCCAGGGCAAGCTGTCCCAAAAGAATTATTTCAGCCCCAACATTCAAAACCAGTCGGTGATCGTGGAGATCACCGATGACATCCGGCACAGCATCGAGGTGTGGATCGACGGGGTCAGACAGGAGATCCCCATCGCCCGGCTGCTGGAGGAGTCGGTGCTGTTCGCCCAGGAGCAGGAGGCCCGGCAGCTGCTCGAAGAGCGGTTCGGCTTTGGCGAGTACTACCGGGAAGACCCCTTCTGGCACAACGCCTACAAGGTGCTGGTGCACCGGGCCTGCCCAAAGGAGGCCTACCACATGACGGTGGAGGACGTTCTGCCCCCCCTGGAGCGGGAGGAGGACAGCTTTTTCATCAAAGTGCTGCTGAAAAGCGGAGAGGCCGGATGGGCCAGCCCCATCTGGATAAAAGCCTGAAAAAAGACGGAGGAGGATAACCATGAGCGAATTCAGAACCACAGCCGAAGCCATCATCCGGCAAGCGGGCGGCCTGAACAACATCGTCAGCGCCACCCACTGCATGACCCGCCTGCGATTGGAACTTCATGATGAATCCTTGCTCGACCAGGAGGGGATGCGCGGCGTCAAGATGGTCAAGGGCCTGAACAAGGTGGGAAACCAGTACCAGATCATCCTGGGCACTGGCATCGTGAACAAGGTGTACGCGGAAGTGGACAAGATCTTCCAGGAGAACAACAAGGTCTCGGAGAACGGAAAGTCCGGCGGCACGGTGCTGCAGAAGGTGTCCCGCCTGTTCGGCGACATTTTCATCCCGGTGATCCCCGTCATCGTGTCCAGCGGCATTTTGATGGGGGTGCGCACCTTCCTCACGGAGAGCGGCGTTCTGGGCACCACCGGCGCCTGGTACACCGTGCTCTCGGTGCTCATTGACACCGGCTTCACCTTCCTGCCCGCTTTGGTGGCCTACAGCGCCGCCAAAAAGTTCGGCGGCAACCCCCTGTACGGCTTCGTGCTGGGGCTGATGCTGCTCTCCAGCAGCCTGCCCGCCGGCGGCGCGGTGGGCAAAGGCAACGCCGAGCTGCTTCAGGTGCCCTTCTTTGACCTGTTTACCATCAGCGTCAAGGGCTACCAGGGCTCGGTGATGGTGGCCATCGTGGCCGGGTACTTCGTTTCCCTGTTTGAGCGGCTGTGGCGCAAGGTGGTGCCCAATGTGGTGGACATGATCCTGACCCCCATCCTCACCCTGGCCTGCAGCTTCTTCCTGATCCTGTTCGGCGTGGGCCCCGTCATTCAGCTGGTGGAGGCGGGCCTGCTCCAGTTCTTCCTCATGGTGCTGCAGCTTCCCATCGGGCTGGGCGGCTTCATCTGCGGCGCCCTGCAGCAGGTGCTGGTCATCACCGGCATGCACCACGGCCTGTGGTTCATTGACATCAACATGCTGGCGGAGACCGGCCGGAACTTCTACCAGCCCATCCGCAACGCCGGCATGATGGGCCAGGCGGGGGCGTGCATCGCCTTCGCGCTGCTGGGCATGCGAAGCTACTCCAGCCTGAAAGTGAAGGACATCCAGGACATCTGCCACGTCTCCTCCACCACGGTGTTCCGCTTTTGCAAGAAACTCAACGTCAGCGGGTTCAGCGAACTGAAATTCCTGCTGGACAGCGAGCAGGGCCGGGAGGTCATCGAGATCCGGGACAACTACGCCCTGTCCTCCAAGACCAACATCCACCTGACCAACATCACCAAGTCCTTCATTGCCACCCGGGACCTGATGACGGACCAGCAGATCGACACCGTGGTGGCGTGGATGCAGCAGGCGCGGAAGATCAACATCTTCGCCAACGGCAGCACCTCCCTCATCGGGCGGGACCTGGAGTACAAGCTGGACCGCATCGGGGTGACGGCCAAAACCTATGACGAAGACAACTCGCAGTATTTTGCCGCCATGAACGCCACCCCCGAGATGCTGTGCTTCGGCATCTCCTACTCGGGGCAGACCAAGTCGGTGCTTCGCAACCTGCGGTATGCCCGCGGGCAGGGCGCCAAGACCATCCTCATCACCAACGTGGACAACCGGGGCAGGTTTCAGGACCAATACGACCTCATTCTCTATGTGGCGAGCAACGAGGCCATCAACCGCCTGATCACCACCACAGCCCGGCTGACCATGCTCTATCTGGTGGATCTGATCTTCTACAGCTTTATCTACAGCGACTTCGACCGGTTCAACCGCATCCTGCTGAACAACCGGGTGCAAAACAAGGTGCCGCTGGACTGAGACAACAAAAGACAGGGAAGGGAGTGCGCCGCACCCCCTTCCCTGTTCGTTTGTGCGCCGGCGGCCGGCCCAAGGCAAACGGGGCACAAATCCCCACGAAAGCCTTGCCCCCTCGCCGGCTATCTATTATAATAGAAGAAACGGCGCCCGCCCGGGACACAAACGGGGCGGGCGTTTTGCAAGGCAGGACCAAGGTTCGGAAAGGGAGGAACAGGATGGGAACTGCGGGGATCGTTGCGCTGGCGGTGGCCGGCGTGGTCATACTGCTGGCGGCGGGGTATATCCTGGCGTACAACCGGCTGCAGCGGCTGGCGGTGAAGGTGGAGGAGGCGGGCTCCGGCATCGACGTGGCCCTGGAGAAGCGGTGCGACCTGCTGGGCGAGCTGCTGGCGGCGGTGAAGAAGTACCTCTCCCATGAGTACGAGACGCTGACCGGCGTGACGGCGCTGCGCAGCGGCACGGCGGGCGAGCAGCGCCGGCTGGATCAGCAGGAGGCGGCCTCGGCGGAGGCCATGCGCAGCATCGATCAGGAGATCGACCGGCAGAGCCGGAACGTGGAGGAGATCCGCCGCAAGCTGGAGCGGGGGCGCTTTCGCCAGGGGCGCGGGTCCCGGGGCCGGGAGCGGGCCCGGGAGCTGCGGGCCCAGGCGGACGCCAGCATGCAGCAGGCCCGGCAGGACCGCAGTTCGGCGGTGAACCAGAAGATCGGCACGCTGGCCTCCGCCCACCGGGACCTGAACGGCGTCTCCTCGGGCATCGACGCGCTGTACGAGCAGTATCCCCTACTGAACTCCTGGATCTCCCTGGACCAGTTCCAGCGGGCGGCGGTGAACGTGGAGGAGCATCTGCAGGCGGCCCGGCGGCTGTACAACGCCAACGTGTCGCTGTACAACCAGACGGTGCGCACCTTCCCCTGGATGATCGTGGCGGGCCTGTGCCACATGGAGCCCGCGGATTTCTACGAGGCCGAGGAGAGCAAGCGCACCTTCCAGGCCAACTTTGACTGAGGTGAGGCCCATGAGCGAGAAAGAGATGGAACAGCTGCGGCTGCGCGCCCGCAAGCTGGACCGCATCGCCATCGCCGTGTCGGCGGCGGCCTTTGTGGTGCTGGTGTCGGCGACGGTCCGGCTGGCTGTCGCGGCGGGGGAAAAGGTCACCACCTCGAACCTGGCCAGCCTGGCGGGCGGGGTGTTCCTGCTGCCCCTGCTGCTGGCGGTGGGGCTGTACGCGCTGCTGTATTTTGGGATGGTCCACGGCGCCTACCAGAAATTCAACCTGGCCTTTAAACAGACCTATGTGGTGGACACCATCCGCGCCATGGGCGGCTTCGAGGACCTGCGCTACGCCCCCGGCAAGGGGTTTTCCTACAACGAGGTGTGGGACAGCTGCGTGGTGGCCACCGGTGACGCGAAGTATTACGGGAGCGAGGACCTGCTCACCGGCGTTTACCGGGGGCTGCCCTTCGCCTGCGGCGACGTGGTCACCAAGTATCTCAAGCGCAGCGGAAAAAAGACCCGGGAGGAGACCATCTTCTGCGGGCAGATCATGCGCTTTTCCCTGCCCCGGGAGGCCAAGTGGAGCTTCGGCCATCTGCAGATCTTCGAGAAGGAACTGCTCAGCGACCTCAAGGGCCGCACCGCGCCCCACCGGGTGCAGGTGGAAAACGAGGCCTTCAACCGCCGGTTCCAGGTGTTCGCCGCGGACGAGCACAACGCCTTTTATCTGCTCACGCCGCAGATGCTGGAGCAGATCGTCCGGTTTGCCGACGCGGCGGGGAGCCAGACCGCCATGGCCTTTGTGGGGCGGTCGCTGTATGTGGCGGTGAACAACGACCGCAGCGTGTTTGAGGCGTCGGTGAAAAAGCCCGTCGCCGGGCAGCGGCAGGACATCCGGGCCGAGGCGGAACTGCTGTGCCGGGCCGGGGAACTGCTGGTGCTGGAGGCGGACGGCCTTTCGCAGCCGGCCCGCAACTGAACCACAACTGAACCATTCAAAATCACAAAGAAAGAAGCGAAGCGAACATGGGAAAATTTTTCAGTGACGAAGTGGAACAGGCCCTGCAGTACATCTACTACGACAACCGGCTGGGCGGCCGCCGGGGCCAGGAGGGCTTCGACCTGCTGGTGAAGGCCTCGGAGGCGGGCGACGGGGACGCGGACTGCGTGCTGGCCCGCTGCCTGAGCGGCGTGCAGTACGTCTGGTCGGGCCACCACTTCCCCGAGGACGACCAAAAGGTGATGAAGCTGCTGCACCGCTCCATCCAGCGGGGCAGCGCCCTGGGGGTGCTGGTGGGCAAGCGCAGCGGCGCCCTCACCCCGGTGTGGCAGTCCAAGTGCCCCATCACCCTGCAGCAGGCTTTCAAGCAGGTGCTGGACAAGGCGGCCGGCGGCGACGCCTTCTGCCAGTACACCATCGGTAACGTCTACTTCTGGTGGGATTTTCTGTCCATCGACGGCAAGAGCCGGCAGGACTTTGCCGACGAGGCGGCCTCCCACGCCTACATCGCCGAGAATGTGGCCAAGTGTGAGGACTGGTTCTGGCGGGCCTTCCGGGGCGGCATGTACCTGGCGGGCAACAACCTCTGCCACTACTACCAGAACGGCGACGGGGACTATGTGGCCCCCCAGCCGGAGAAGGCGGCGGGCATCTACCGGGAGGGCGCGGAACTGGGCTATCCCGTGCACCAGTTCTTCTACGCGCAGCAACTGGAGGAGGCCGGCGACAAGGCGGGCGGCGTGCAGTGGCGGCTGAAGGCCGCCGAGGGCGGCCAGCCTGGCCTGTGGTACAATCTGGCGCTGGCCTTTGAGAAGGGCGAGGTGGTGGAAAAGGACCCGGCCAAGGCCCTCTACTGCTACGAGCATGCCCTGGAAGAGGGAGAGAGCCTGGCCTACAGCGCCCTGGGGCTGGTCTACTTCTTCGGCAAGGGCGTCCCCGCGGACCCGGCCAAGGCATTCGGGTACTTCAAACAGGACCTGGAGGTGTGCAAGGACACCTTCAGCTGCCCCTACCTGGCCCAGTGCTATCTGGAGGGCTGGGGCACCGCCCCGGACTACCAGCAGGCCTATCAGCTTGCCTGGCAGACCAAGGACAAGGAGCGCAGCTGCTATGTGCTGGGGCGCATCTACTGCGAGGGGCTGGGCATGCCCCAGGACATCGCCATGGGGGTGGATTTCCTGAACCGGGCGCCGAACATCGCCCGGGCCCGGGAGGAGCGCGCCCACTACAAAAAGAGCCTGCTGGGCCGCTGGAAGCGGGTCTGAGCGCCCGCTGCGCGGCGCGGCGGGCAGGCCCGGCGCCGGGGAGGCAGTCCCCTGCCCTGCGGGCCTCACCGCGCCGATCCTGCCGCAGAGAGCCCGCAAAACCGCCGGGCCCCCGCGGCGCACCCTTCGGGACGCATGAAAAAACCGCTGACCGTTCACAGGTCAGCGGTTTTTGCGCGTTTGGGGGGATTTATGCCCCGCCCGCCGCCGGGCGGGGCCGCGCCGGGGTCCGGCCCGGGGCTCAAACCGACGCCGGACCGGTTTTGGAGCGGCTGAGCGCGCGCAGCTGTTCGGCCTGCTGCTGCAGCATCCGGCTGGTGGAGGAACTCTCCTGGGCGGAGGCGGCGGTCATCTGCACCACCTGGGAGACCGACTCGATCTCATTGTGGATGTTCAGGACCATATCGCTCTGTTCGGCCGCCATGTCCGAGATCTCGCCGGTGTGGGCCGCCACCATGTCCACGCTCTCCTTGATGGAGTTCAGGGCGGTGGCGGTGTCGCCGGCCACCTGGTTGCCGTTCTCGATGGCCTGCAGGCACTGGTCGATCAGTTCGCCGGTGCCCTTGGCCGCCTCGGCGCTCTTGCTGGCCAGGCTGCGCACCTCGTCCGCCACCACGGCGAACCCCTTGCCCGCCTGGCCGGCCCGGGCGGCCTCCACCGCCGCGTTGAGGGCCAGGATGTTGGTCTGGAAGGCGATGGAGTCAATGGTCTGCATCACCCGCTCGATGGCCAGGGAACTCTCCCGGATCCGGGACATGGCCCGCAGCATCTCCTGCATATGCCCGGCGCCCGCCTCCACCTGGCCCTGCATGTTCTGGGCCTCCTGGCGCATCTGCTGGGCGCGGCCGGCGGTGTCCTTCACCTTGTCGGTCATCTGGCCGGCGGCGTTGCTCAGCCGCTCCATCGAGGTGGCCTGCTCCGACGCGCCCCGGGCCAGGTTGTCGGACTGGTCCGCCAGGGTGTGCGCGTCGCTGTTCACCTGGTCGGCGATCTGATCCATCTGTTTCAGCAGCGCGCCCTGGCGGGCAAAGGCCTCCTGCTCCTCCCGGCGGCTGGCCTCCAGCTCCTCAAACAGCTTGTTCGCCTCCTGATGGCTCTTGTTGGCCTCGGCCAGGTAGCGAAGGGCGATCCGCAGGGTGCTCTGCATCAGCAGCGAACTCACCAGGATGGCCACCAGGCACTCCACCAGCAGGATGACGGGCGCCACCAGCGCCCCGCCGGTGACGCTCAGCAGCACCACCTCCGCCAGAAAGGCCGCCACGCTGAACCCGGTGCACAGCATCACCAGGCCGGGGTCCAGCAGCAGGGTGCTGAGGGCGATGGCGCAGATGTACAGGGGGGTGCTGGGCAGAAAATTGCCGGTGGACGAGGCCGACAGCAGCACGATCATGTTCACATACACCGCGTAAAGCCGGGCAAAGACCAGGGCGTTGCGCTCGCTGGCCCACAGCAGGGTGGGCACCACCAGCAGCGCGGTGATGGCAAGCAGGAAGAAGGCGTTGAGGAACTTGCCCTCCACCAGGTACATGGCGGCGAACAGCAGGCAGGCCCCGCCCAGAATTTTCGCGCACAGTTTCAGCGGTTTTACACGTTCGATCAAAGCGTATCCCTCCAGCGGTACGGCCGCGGCCTGCCGCAGCAGACGGCGTTCCGTTCAGTTGCTTCCATTATCCACCATTTGTGGAAAAAAGAAAAGGGGGCGCGCAAAAAAAGCCCGGTCGGCTGACCGGACTTTTTTGGAATGCAGGGTTTTGGGCGGGCAAAGCGGCGCGCAAGGGCGCCTTGCGCCATGCACGCGCGGGCGGGGGCACCACATCGGGCATTTTTTGCCTGCGGAAACCTTCCGCCGCGCACGCCCGGGCGGAGGGCCTCCCCCGGGAAGGCGGCGGCAACGCCCGGCCGCCGGCCTCAGCCCATGGTGCACTGGGGCTTCTGGATGTTGATCTGGTGGCCGGAGTAGTTGCCCGGCACCTTCTCCCGCAGGTATTTGGCGGTGTCCAGCAGCTTTTCAAAATCCACGCCGGTGTCGATGCCCATCTTCTGCGCCATGTAGACGAAGTCCTCGCTGGCGGTGTTGCCGGAGGCCCCGGGCGCGAAGGGGCAGCCGCCCAGGCCGCCCACCGTGGTGGAAACGCGGGTCAGCCCGCACTGCATCGCCACCAGGCTGCAGGCCATGCCCATGTTGCGGGTGTCGTGGATGTGCACCCCGAAGGTGACGTCGGGGAATTTTTCCCGCAGCGCCAGCACCGTGCGCTCCACCTGCACCGGCGTGGCCACGCCGATGGTGTCGCACAGGTCGATGTCGCGGATGCCCAGGTCATAGGCCCGCTGCACATAGTCCATCACCTGCTGCAGGGTCACCTCGCCGTCGAAGGGGCAGCCGAAGGTGGTGGCCGCGTCCAGCACCACCTTCATGTCCGGGTAGGTGGAGAGGATGGTGCCCAGCTCGGCAAAGGACTCGTCCAGCGTGCGGCGCACGTTGGCCATGTTGTGCCCCGGGCTCACCGAGATCACATAGCTGATCTCCCGCAGGCCGGCCTCGTAGGCGTTCTGGGCGCCCCGCAGGTTGGGCACCAGGGCGTAGGCCCGCAGGCCGGGGTATTTCTCCAGCACATACTGTGCCACCTCCCGGGCGTCCTGCATCTGGGGGATGGCCTTGGGGTGCACGAAGCTGGTCACCTGCACGGTGGTGCAGCCGGCGTCCACCAGCCGGTCGATGATCTCCTTCTTCAGTTCGGTGGGAATGAACTCCTTGATGCTCTGGAAGCCGTCCCGGGGGCCCACCTCCACCAGTTCCACCTTGTTGGGATATGTGTTCATCACAAAACGCCTCCTGTTGTTGTGCGCGGCGCGGGGCGGCCCTGCAAAGGGCCGCCCGCCGCCCTGTGTGCGAACGCGGGCCTGCCGTGCCCGGCGCGGGGCGGCGCCGTTACAGCACGCCCTCCTCCTTCAGCTGGGCCACCTGCTCGGGCGTGTAGCCCAGCTTCTCGCCCAGCACCTCGGCGTTGTGCTGGCCCAGCAGCGGCGCGGGGCGGCTGATGTCCACCTTCTTGTTGGTGAACTTCAGCTGGTTGCCCGTCACCTTCATCTTGCCGGCCACCGGGTGCTCCAGTTCCACGAACATCTGCCGGGCGTCGGCGATGTGGGGGTCGGACACCACGCGGTCGATGGTGTTGATGGGCCCGGCCGGGATGCCCACGGCCAGCAGCATATCCACCGTCTCGTCGATGGTCTTGTCCTGCAGCCACTCCTCGATGATGGGCTTGAGCTCGTCGTGGTGCAGCACCCGCTCGTTGTTGTCGGAGAAATGGGGGTTCTCCAGCAGTTCCGGCTTCTTCATCACGTCCACCAGCAGATCGAACAGCTTGTTGTTGCCGCAGGCGATGATCACATAGCCGTCCTTGGCCTTGAAGGAGTCGTAGGGATAGATGGACTCGTACCGGTTGCCGATGCGGCTGGGCACCCGGCCGGTGCACAGGTAGATGATGTTGATGATCTCCAGGGCGGACACCATGGAATCCACCAGGGACACATCCACCTTTTCGCCCTCGCCGGTCTTCAGCCGGTTCACATAGGCCGCCAGCACGCCCACGCAGCAGCTGATGCCGCCCATCACGTCCGAGATGGCGGTGCCGGTGCGGGTGGGCGGGGTGTCGGGCCAGCCGGTGGTGCTCATCAGGCCGCTCATGGCCTGGCCGATGATGTCGTAGCCCGCCCGCTTGGAGTAGGGGCCGAAGTGGCCGAAGCCGGAGACCGCGCCGTAGATGATGGCCGGGTTGATCTTTTTCAGGTCCTCATAGCCCAGGCCCAGCTTTTCCATCACGCCGGGGCGGTAGTTCTCCAGCACGATGTCCGACTGCTTCACCAGCTCGCGGAAGATCTCCTTGCCCTTTTCGCTCTTCAGGTTCAGGGTGATGCCCCGCTTGTTGCGGTTCAGGTTCATGAAATAGGCGCTCTCGCCGTTCACCAGGGGGAAATTGCGGCGCGCGTCGTCGCCGCGGCCCGGCAGCTCGATCTTGGTCACTTCGGCGCCCATGTCCGCCAGCATCATGCCGCAGTAGGGGCCCGCCAGAACGCGGGTGAGGTCCAGAACTTTTACTCCATCCAACAAACCTGCCATGATAAGGTCCCTCCAATCTTTACTTTCGCCGCGGTGCGGCGTTCATTCACAAAAGAAAACGCCCCTCGGCCTGTGCCGATGAAAATGCTGTATCATGAACGGCCGGCGCTGCGCCTGCCGCTTGCTCTCTTCGCCAATGGCCGGCCCAAAGGCCCGCGCCCTCCGGGCGCGTCCCCGCTGACCGGCGGTGCGGTCCGGGTGTGCGTGATGTTGTTGCGGCTTTCACCTTCCCGGTTCGAAAACGTGTGTGGCGCATCCGCGCCGTGCTCCGCGTGCGGGATCCGGCGGCGGGCGGGTACCGCCCGCCGCCGTTTCCGATGCAGGGGTCCGCAGAGCGCCCCGCGTTCCGTCGGGCGCTCTGGGGTGGGCGCCGGCGCGGCCCGAAAGGGCGGCGCCGGCGCGGGAGGTCGCGGGGGCCCCCATGACCGTTGGGGCCCCGTGCGGGAAAACGGGTGTTACTTCTCGGAACCGATCTCGATGTTCTCAGAGGCATAGGCGCCCTCCTCGGCCTCCTTGGAGAACAGGTCTTCCACAAAGGCCTCGGGCAGAGGCTGGGTGTACTTGCTCACCACGAAGAACACGATGGTGGAGACGATGGCGCCGGACACGAACGGCGGGCAGCCCAGGATGTAGTTGCCGCCGGGCATGACCATGTAGAAGAACAGGGTGCCCAGGCCGCCGGCCAGCATGGAGGCCACGCAGCCGGCCGTGGTGCCCTTCTTGGAGTACACGCCCGCGAACACGGGCACCACCAGGGTGCCGGCGATGACGCTGAACGCGTAGGAATTGAGGTAGGAGAGCATGGGCAGTTCCATGAACGAGCCCACGATGACCACCGCGATGATCACGAACATCGTGATGTTGGAGACCAGGATGGTCTGCTTTTCACTGGCGTCCTTGCGGATGAACTTCTTGTAGATGTCCACGCCGAAGGCGCTGCCGCTGGTCATCAGCACGCCGTCGATGGTGCTCATGGCCGCCGCGATGACGGCCACGATGACCACCGCGCCCAGAATGTTCGGGAAGAAGGTGAGCACCAGGTTCGGGAACACCAGGTCGGGGTTGTCGATGAACTGGTCGCCGAAGTAGGCGCGGCCCATGTTGCCGATGATCATGCTGCCGATCAGGATGGCGCCCAGCCAGATGGAAAGCACGATGGAGGAAACGTAAATGGTCTTTTTGTCCTTGATGGTGAAGTTGGTCTGCACCAGCTGGGGCAGGCCCCAGGGGGTGAGGGCGTAGACGGCGGAGAACAGGAACAGGTTGCTCCAGCCCATGGGGCCCGGGGTCTCCAGCAGGGCCGGGTCGGAGGCAGCCACGCCGGCGGCGATCTCGGTGGGGCCGCCCACGATGAAGAAGCCCGCCACCAGAACGGCCAGCATGCCGAAGGCCATCAGCAGGCCCTGGATCACGTCGGTGTAGCAGCGTGCCATGTAGCCGCCGAAGATCAGGTACACGCAGGCGACGCCCGCCACCAGGAAGACGGCCACCTCATAGCTCAGCCCCAGCAGGCTGGCCAGCGAGAGGGCGCCGCCCTTGATCACGCCCACCATGTAGGGCACCATGAAGATGATGATGACCACGGAGGCGATGATGCTGGCGAAGTTGCTTTTGAAACGCTTGCTGATGTACTCGGGCAGAGTCATCGCGTTCAGCCGCACGGAGACCCTGCGCAGGCCGTGGGAGAAGAAGATCAGGCCCAGCGGCAGCAGGACCACCTGCGCCACGGGCATCATCAGGTAGGCCATGCCCGCCTTGTAAGCCGTGCCGGTATTGCCGATGAAAGTGGAAGCGCTCAGGTAGGTGGAGCCGTAGGTCAAGGCAAAGACCCACGGGCCCAGGTTGCGGCCCCCCGTCAGGAAGCCGCTGAGGTTGTTTGCGTACTTTTTGTTGCAGTAAACACCAATGCCCAACATACCGATGATATAAATCGCCAGCACGATCAGGCCGATCACTTCAAGAGAGCCAGATAACATGGTTCCATCTCCTTTGTTCGCGTTCGCACGTGTGGGGGGCGCGCGCCCGCATTGCCGCGCGGCAAAGGCCTTTGGCGCGGCACCGCAGCGGGGCGGCCCGTTCGTTCCTCAGCTCAGTCCCCGGTCTTCAGGTATTTCACATACCGATAGGTGCAGTACGCCGCGGTGAGCACCGTCAGGATGGGGCCGACAAACCAGCCAAGATACGTCGGGAAAGGCAGACCTAAGATCATAATCGTTCCTCCCTCATGGTTTCTTCATGGTCGTTGTTGCGGTTCATTTGTCAAGGTAAAGAAGGTAAACGTTTACGCAAAAAACAAACGGACGCGCCCGCGGCCGCAAAGGGGGCGGCGCGCCGCTGTTTTGCCAGGAAAGGCGCCCGCCGCGCGGCGGCGGAGCAATGCCGCGCGGCGGCGGAGCAATGCCGCGCGGCGGGGCCGGGGGATGTTGTGCCGGGGGCTGATTACTTCTTCTTCATCAGCAGGGCCAGCACGGCCTTCTGGGCGTGCAGGCGGTTCTCGGCCTGGTCATACACGATGGAGTGCTCGCCGTCGATCACCGCGTCGGTGACCTCCTCGCCGCGGGCGGCGGGCAGCGGATGCATGTAGTAGGAAACGGGCTTGGCGAGCTTGAAGTGCTCGTCGGAGATGCACCAGTCCTTCGCGAACTGCTTGCGGTACTCCTTGTCCTCCGCCTTGTCCATGCCGTGGGTGCTGCCCCAGCTCTTCGCGTAGATCACGTCGGCGTCGGTGCTGGCCTCGTAGATGTCGTTGGTGATGGTCAGCTTGCCGCCGGTCTTCTTGTAGGCCTCGTTGGCAAAGGCCATGTACTCGTCGTCCAGCTCGTAGCCCTTGGGATAGGCCAGGGTCAGGTCGGCGCCCAGCAGGCTGCAGGCGATCAGCATGGCCTGGGGCACGCCGGGGGACTTCACGCGGTCGGAGTAAGCCCAGCTCATCACGATCTTCTTCTTCTTCCAGCCGGCGCCCAGCTTCTCCTGCAGGGTCATGATGTCGCCCATGCACTGGCAGGGATGCTCTTTGTCGTCCAGGCCGTTGATCACGGGGATGGTGGTGGCCTTGCGGATCTCGTTCATGATGTCGCGGGCCATGCCGTATTTCTCCAGGTCATACAGACGGACCATCAGCGCGTCCAGGTAACGGCTCAGAACAAGGCCGGTGTCCTCCCAGGTCTCCTTGTTCTTGCGCTGCATGTTGTCCTCGCTGTAGTACTGGGCATGGCCGCCCAGCTGGGTCATGCCGGTCTCGAAGGAGACGCGGGTGCGGGTGGAGGGCTGGGCGAAGATCATGCCCAGGGTCTTGTTCTTCAGCAGCTCGTGGGAAGCGCCCATGGCGTTCTGCCGCTTCAGGTCAAAGGCCACGTCCAGGATGGTCTGGATCTCTTCACCCGTGTAGTCCATCAGGGTAACAAAGTCTTTGCCGCGCATGTCGGTCCTCATAATGCTTACCTCCTATGTTATAAAAATATCTATTCGGCAGGGCTGACGAATGTTCCCCAGCCTTGCTTTCCGGTAATGGTGCCTTCCTGGAACACCTTTTCGCCCCGCACATAGGTGCGGACGATGGTGTAGTGCATGGGAAGGCCTTCGTAGAGCACGGCGCTCTCCCGCGCCTTGGTGAACAGCTTTGAGATATCCAGCGGCACGGGCACGGCGTTTTTCTTCACCAGCACCACGTCCGCGTCGGCGCCCTCGGCCAGCCGGCCCTTGCGGGGCGCCAGGCCCAGCATCCGGGCGGTGCTCTCCGCCGTGGCTTCGGCGATGGCCTCACAGGTGAGGGTGCCGTCCGCCACCGCGTTCAGCAGAAGGGGCAGCGAGAGCTCCAGCCCCGGCAGGCCGTCGAAGGTGTGCCAGATATCCTGGCCGTTCTTCAGCTTTTCCTCCTTGAGGTAGGGCGCGTGGTCGCTGCCCGTCATGGCAAAGGCCCCGTCCCGGTACATCCGCCGCAGCTCGGCCATGCGCTGCGGGTCCCGCAGCGGCGGCTTCATCCGGGCGAACACGCCCGCGTGCTCGGCGGTGTCCTCGTTGAAGAGGATGTACTGGGGGCAGGTCTCGGCGTACACCTGCACCCCCTCCGCCCGGGCCGCCTGGATCATCTTCACCGCCTCCGGCGTGCTCACATGGCACACGCTGGCGCGGCAGCCGGTCTTGCGGGCCGCCTCGATCACCCAGGCCACGGCGGCCGTCTCGGCCTCCACCGGGCGGGAGCGGCAGAACGCCTTCAGCCCGTTTTCGCCGGCGTCCATCCGGCGCTTGGTCTCGGCGGCGACGTACTGGTTCAGCTCGCTGTGCACCGCCAGCAGCCGGTCCGTGGGGGCCACCCGCTCCATCACGGCGCAAAGGGCGTCCTGGGTCTCGCTGCACAGGCCGTAGAACTCGGCCTCCCGGCCGGGCACCGGCGGCATGGTGAAGGTCTTGTAGGCCACGGCGCCCTGCCGGGCCAGCCGCCCGATGTCCTCCAGGTTATCCGCCCCGGCGCCGCCGTACAGCGCCACGTCCACATAGGCCGCGGCCGTCGCTTCGGCCTTGCGGGCCAGGAACGCCTCCTCGGTGGAGGCCGGCGGGTTGGCCACCGGCATCTCCGCCACGGTGGTGACGCCCCCCGCCGCGGCCGCCATGGTGCCGCTGGCGAAGTCCTCCCGGTGGGAGAGCTTGCCGCCGCGGATGTGCACATGGCTGTCGATCATGCCGGGGAACACCAGCATCCCCTCGGCGTTTACCGTCTCCTTCGCGGGGTCGGGCGCTTCGCCCGGCTTGAGCACCCGCACGATCCGGCCGTCCTTGATCTCCAGGCCGCCGGCGAGGCAGCCTTCCGGCCTCACGAGGGTGCCGCCCACAATGTTCAGATCGTTCATCTGCATCCCCCTTTCGCACTCCGGCCGCGGGGGCTCCGGCGGGGATGGCCGCCGGCGCGCCCGGGGCCGACGGTCACTTCAGCATCGCGTCGATGGCCTGGGCCGCCTTTTTGCCCTCGGCCACCGCCTTGACCACGGTGGCGCCGCCGCTCAGCCAGTCGCCGCCCGCAAAGCAGTTGGTGCCCTCCACGCGCAGCGTGTCGGGGTCCACCTTGCCGGCCACCAGCGTCGTGTCCGCCTTCTTGCCGATGGCGAACACCACCCGGGAGAAGTTCAGGGTGAACTCGCTGCCGGCAACGGCCTCAAAGCCCTTGCGCGCCTCGCCCGGCTTTTCCACCAGGCGGTTGCGCACGAAGGTGACCGCCGCGCCCTCCGCCGTTTTGGCGATGGCCACCGGCGACACCATGTACATCAGTTCCACGCCCTTGTCGGCGGCGGAGAAGAACTCCTCGTCGCAGGCGGGCATCTCCGCCCGGGAGCGGCGGTAGGCCAGCACGGCCTTTTCCGCGCCCGCCGTCAGGCTGGCGCACACCGCGTCGATGGCGGAGTCGCCGCCGCCCACCACCAGCACGGTGCCGCTGACGCTGGGGGTGGCGCCGCTCTTCAGATCGGCCAGATACTGCGAGCAGCCCACCACCGGCGCGCCCTCGGCGATGTCCACGCCGCTGATGCGGTCCTGGGCGAGGCCGGCGCCCACGAACACCGCGTCGTAGGTCCTGGAGAGCTCCTCCAGCCGGGCGGCGTCCACCGGGGCGTTGTAGTGGAAGCGGATGGTGTCGGCGGCCAGTTCGGCCAGGTCGTTCTCCACCACGGCGGCGTCGATGCGCTCGGCCGGGATCTCCTTTGCCACCACGCCTGCGGCGGCGGACCCCTTCTCGAACACATCCACCTCATAGCCCAGCCGGGCCAGGATGGCCGCGCAGCCCAGGCCCGCGGGGCCGGCGCCCACCACCGCCACCTTTTTGCCGTTGGCCGGGGCCAGTTCCGGCCGGAAGGCGGCGTTGGCGCAGGCGAACTTCTGCAGGTCCCGGATGTGGATGGGGGCGTCGCAGTAGTTCATGGTGCAGTTTTTCTGGCACAGGTTCTCGCTGGGGCACAGCGTGCCGCAGATGCCGCCCAGGGGGTTGGCCGTCTTGATCACCCGCTTGGCGCTCTTGACGTCCGCGTAGCGCAGATGGCGGATGAACTGTGCCACGTCCACGTCGGCGGGGCAGCCCTGCTGGCAGGGGGCATCCACACAGTACAGGCAGCGTTTGGCCTCCGCCTGCACAGCGGCCAGGGTTTGCTTGATCTCGCTCATGCTTTCCGCCTCCTTTACCTGCGTACCATCGTCATGCAGCTGACGGGGCACACCTGGGTGCACAGCCCGCAGCCGTCGCACTTGTCCTTGTCCACCACGGCCTTGCGGCTCTCGTCCATGTGGATGGCGCTGTAGGCGCTGTCGGCGCACACCACCGCGCAGCGGCCGCAGCCCACGCACTTGTCGCGGTCGGGGCTGGAGTACAGCTTGTAATCCCGGGACAGGTCGTTGTGGCGGAAGATGTTGGGCAGCGCCTTGCCGCTGAAGTCGGAGATGCTCTCAAAGCCCATCTCCTCCATGTAGTTCAGCAGGCCCGCCGTCATGTCGTTGATGATGCGGTAGCCGTGGTGCATCACGGCGGAGCACACCTGCAGCGAGGAGGCGCCGGCCAGGATGAATTCCACCGCGTCGTGCCAGTTGTAGATGCCGCCGATGCCCGAGACCGGGATGTTCACGGCCTGGGCCACCTGGGCCACCGTGCGCAGGGCGATGGGCTTGATGGCCGCGCCGCTCAGGCCCTGGAAGGCGCTGCGGCCGTCCACGTTGGGATAGGGCACGAAGGTGTGGATGTCGATGCCCGGCAGGCTGTTCAGGGTGTTGATGGTGGCGATGGCGTCGGCGCCGGCGGCCTCGGCCGCCCGGGCCTTGCCGGGGATGTCCTGCACGATGGCGGGCAGCTTGGGCATCACGGGCTTTTTGGTCTCCTCCCGCACCCAGGTGGTCACCATCTTGATGGCCTCCTCGTTGCCGCCCACCGTGGCGCCGCCGCCGGACTCGGCCATGCCGTGCGAGCAGGAGAAGTTCAGCTCGAAGCCGTCCGCGCCGGCCTGGTCGAACATGCGGGTCACCTTGCGCCACTGCTCCTCCACAAGGCCCTCGGTGTGCAGCAGGCTCACCCACACGCCGTGTTCGGGAAAGCGCTCCTTGAGCCAGCGGGTGTCCTCGGCCCATTTTTCAATGTGCTTGGGGCTGCCCAGCTCGAAGTTGGTGAAGCCCACGATGTCGCCGTCGGCGCTCTTCACCGCCGTGATGCGGGGGTTCACGTTCCGCGCCTGGCTCAGGGTGTAGGCCAGTGTTTTCAGCACCGCGCCGCCCCAGCCTTCCTCAAAACACCTCGCCACCATTTCCACATTGGTGGTGGGAGGGGCCGAAGAAAGCATGAAGGGGTTGGGCATGGAAACACCGGCAAAGTTCACTTTCAGGGACGGTGCCATTTCAGTTCCTCCTTCGTGTCGTTCTGTTTTTTTCAGAGGGTGCGCGCACCCTGCCTCAGTCTTTTTTCAGGATCTTCTTCAGGTGGTTCTTCAGCCCGCCGTCCTCCACGATGCTCAGCACATGCTCGGGCAGCTTGCTGCCGTAGTAGGTCTTGCCGGTGGTGAGGTCCTTGATCTCACCGGTCAGCAGGTCCACCTGGATCTCGTCGCCCTGGTTCAGCTCGCTGGTGTCGGCCAGCGTGACCACCGGGAAACCCACGTTGATGCAGTTGCGGAAAAAGATGCGCGCGAAACTCTGGGCGATCACCCCGCCCACGCCGGCGTATTTCAGCGCGATCTGCGCCGTCTCGCGGCTGGAGCCGGGGCCGAAGTTTTTGCCGGCCACGATGATGTCGCCCTTTTCGATGGCGTCCGCGAAGCCGGGATAGGCGCGCTCCATGGCGTGCTTGCCGATCTCCTCGTAGCTGGCGTCCATGTATTCGCCCGGGGAGATGATATCGGTGTTGATGTCGTCCCCGAATTTCCACACCTTGCCTTTGATCTGCGAATTCATATCCTGTTCCCCCTTTGCGGCGCGCTCAGAAGTAGGCGCGCGGGTCTGCGATGCGGCCCTCGATGGCGCTGGCGGCCACCGTGGCGGCGCTGCCCAGGTAGACGCTGGCGTCCTTGCTGCCCATGCGGCCGATGAAGTTGCGGTTGCTGGTGGAGATGCAGCTCTCGCCGCCCGCCAGGATGCCGGTGTGGGCGCCCAGGCACAGCCCGCAGCTGGGAGCCACGATGGTGGCGCCGGCGTCGATGAGCACGTCCAGGATGCCCTCCTTCATGGCCATGCGGTACACCTCGCGGGAGGCCGGCGAGACCAGAAAGCGCAGGCCCTTGGCCGCCTTTTTGCCCTTCAGCACATGGGCTGCGGTGCGCAGGTCGGAGATGCGCCCGCCGGTGCAGGACCCGATGTACACCTGGGTCAGGTGCGCGCCGGCCACCTCGGTGACGTCGTGCACGTTGTCCACATGGTGCGGGCAGGCCACCTGGGGCACCAGCGTGGCCGCGTCGTTCACATAGTTGCGCTCGTACTCGGCGTCGTCGTCGGGGTACAGCAGCGCGTAGGGCCGGGTGGAGCCGTGGGCCTTGAGGTAGTCCAGCGTCCTTTCGTCCGGCGGGATGTAGCCCGCCTTGGCGCCCATCTCCACCGCCATGTTGGAGATGGCCATGCGCTCGTCCATGGACAGCGCGCGGATGGCCTCGCCGCAGTACTCCAATGCTTTATAAGTAGCGCCGGAATGGGTGATGGTGCGGCAGTCGTACAGCACCATGTCCTTGGCGAACACGCCCTTTCCCAGCGTATTTTTCCACTCGATGCGAAAACTCTCCGGGACCTTCAGCCAGATCTGGCCGGTGGCCACAACGCCCAGCATCTCGGTAGAGCCGATGCCCGTGCCGAAGGCGCCGAAGGCGCCGGACATGCAGGTGTGGGAGTCGGTGCCCACCACAAGCGTGCCGGGCTGGTCGTAACAGGCTTCCGCCAGCACCTGATGGCAGGGCCCCTCGTATTCGTGATAGTCCACGTTTTTGGACAGGGACCAGTCCTTCGTGAACTTCACCGCCTCCGCCTGCTTGATCTCGCAGGGCGGGGTGTAATGGTCGCTGATCACCACGACCTTGCTCTTGTCCCAAATGTCCACGCCCAGTTCCTTGAGCCCCTGGGCGATCTCGATGCGCGGGCCCAGGATGTCGTCCATCATGGCGACGTCCACGTTGGCGTTCACGATCTCGCCGATCTCCACATAGTCCTTGCCGGCGGCGCGGGCCAGCGCCTTCTGTGCAAATGTCATGCCCCTCATTCGTCTACACCACCTTTAAATAGAAGGGCGGCGCGGCGCGCGGTGTGCGGGCGCGCCGCCCTCTGTTTCACAACCGTTCGCCCGCGCTGGTCACGACAGCCGGCCCCGGATGAACTCGTCGAACTCCGCGATGATCTGCTCGTTGGTCTTCTCGCGGTCGTCCATCAGCAGGCCGTACATGGGCGGAGCCTGGATGCCCCGGGCCTGGATGGCCTTGAGCAGCTCCTCCGTGTAGATGCCCGGCTGTTTGCGCAGGCTGCGCACCGGCTCGGCAGGGTGGCCGCCGCCGTTCTCGTAGTAGCTGGACACGGTGAGCCCGCAGGTGGGCGAGCCGTCGCACACCAGCACGGCCACCACGTCGTAGCCCACGATGGCGTAGTTTTCCATGTAGTCCACCATCTGCTCGGCGAGGGTGCGGCAGAAATGCCGGAAACCGGCGTTGTCGTACAGATTGCGGGAGTGCCACCACCGCTGGCAGCCCATGTGCAGCACCTCGGGGCAGGGCATCTGGATCAGGCCTACCCCGTATTTGTCCAGTGTCTGCACCACCTGGGTGAACATACCGGGGTAGCGCGCGAACTCCTGCACCTTGTTGCTGGCGTTCAAAAGGCAGTTGGAAACGAACACGATCTTCTTGGAGCGGTCGTCCTCATTGCGCTGCGGCATACGGCGTCCTTCCTTCCTCCCCGTATGGGGGCCCGGGCGAACGGGGCAAGGCCGCGCCCGCCCGGGCAGATCCGTATCGAAAACGGGTTATTTCACTTCGTTCACAAGCTCCATCAGCTTGGCCATATCCGGCTGCTTCTCCAGGTTGTTCACGAACTCCACGATCTTCTCGGTGCGCTCGGTGTCGTTGCCGTAGGTGCGGTTGGCCAGATAGCGGAACTTGTTCACCACGTCCTCGTAGGTGACGGGGTTGCGCCAGTCGCCCTTGGGATCGTCCACGGTGGCGGAGTACTGGGTGCCGTCCTTCATGGTGATGGTCACCGCGCTGGAGTAGTGGGAGGGATAGCGGCGCTCGAACTCCTCGTCCATGGTGACGGTGGTGGCGGCGATCAGCCGTTTGACCAGCTCGTCGTTGATGTAGTCGGTGTTCAGCTCATCCACGGTGAACTTGCCGTTCTTGAAGGCGATGGCCGCCTGGTAGGGCATGCTGAACTGCAGGTCCACGATGTTGCGGGGCGCCCACTTGCAGGGCTCGGCCAGCAGGTGCATGGTGTACTTGGAGGAGCGGATCTCGATCTTCTCGATGTCCTCGGCCTTGGGATGGTACTTGTTCACGATCTCCAGGCAGGCGTCCAGGTGACCGCCGGAGTAGCGGCAGCAGGGATAGACCTTGATGGAGGACTTGGTGAAGGTCCAGTCTTTGCCCAGGCCCTCGGTGATGTACTTGGAGTCGTAGTGATCCTGGTAAGAATATGCGTGGAGCAGGCCGTCCTTGCTCTCAAAGATGTCGGAGGGGCCGTTGAAGCCCTTTTCCGCCATGCGGGCGGCGATGATGGAGTTCATGGCGGGGTGGCCGGCCTGCAGGCGCTTGGTGAAGGAGCCCTCGGTGTTCCAGGCCATCAGGCCCGCCACCATGCTGCCGGCGATGCCCTGGGTGTAAACGGTCTTCTGCTCGTCCAGGCCCATCAGCTTGGCGGCGGACACCGCGGCGCCCATGGTGCCGCAGGTGCTGGTGGGATGGAAGCCCTGGTAGTACATGTCGCCCAGGTAGGCGGTGCCCATGCGGCAGACCACTTCGTTGCCCAGGGAGACGGCCTCGATGTACTCCTTGCCGGTCTTGTGCAGCATCTCGCTCAGGGCCATGCTCACCGGGAAGGTGGCGGGAGAGGGGTGCGCGTTGGACTCGTTGTGGTCGTCCACGAAGTCCAGCCCGTAGCACTGGATGGCGTTGGCGAAGGCGGCGTTGGGGGCGGCGACCTTGTCCTTGCAGCCCACGATGGTGGACTCGGCGGGGCCGCCCATCTCCTCCGCCACTTCCCGCGCGATCACGCTGGAGATCACGTCACGCGTGCCCAGCATGGAGGCCAGCACATCCAGCGTCAGCGTTTTGGCCTTCACAACAGCCTCTTCGGGGAGGTTCTCAAACTTGGTGTTCACCGCTACTTCGGCGATCTGGGTTGCGATGGTCTTGCTCATTTTTCGTTTCCTCCTTAGAAAAATTACTGGATACGGGATTTGCGCACATATACCTGCCCGTCGAGAATGATGCGGGCGGTGCGGAGGATGGCGGCGGTCTTCAGGTCATACTGACCGTCGTGGGCCTCCAGCTCCGACACCACCGGGATCACGCCGGCGGGATGTCCGATGATGATCTTGCGGTCGTTCCGGCCGCGCTCGCTGAGCACCTGGTGCACGATGCTGCCCGGTACCCGGGCGGCGGTGCCCATGCACACCGTGCCGGTGACCGGATGGGTCTTGTGCATCATCTGCATGAACACCAGCCGGCTCACAAGGTCGATGTCCTCGGCCTTCACGTCCTTGCCGTCGAAGGTGTGGTAGGACTTGGAGGGCGAGACGATGGCGAAGAAGGGAGAGTAGGGGCACTTTTTGGTGGAGTTCTGCCACACGTCGGTGAGGCCGATCTTCTCGGCGCAGCGGCCGCGGATCTCCTCGATGCGGGCCATCAGCGCGGCGTTGCCCTCGATCTCGGTGGGGGTCTCGGTGCCCTCCATGCCCAGGCTCTCGGCCTTGATGAACACGGTGGGGGTGCCGGCGTCCACCACCGACACCTCGTACTGTTGGCCGTCGCTGGTGGTGATGGTGTCGGTCACGTTGCCGGTGGGCAGCATCTTGCCGGTGATGCCGCCCACGCTGTCGGAGAAGTCCAGCTCGATGGTGGAGCCCAGGGTGGGCACGCCGTCGATGTGCAGGTCCCCCTCCACCACCGCCCGGCCGTCCTTTACGGCCACCTTGGCGTTGATGATGGAGTCGGTGTTCACCTGGTGGATGCGCACGGTGGTGTAGGGCTCCACCGCCTTCACCAGGCCGTGATCGATGGCGTAGGGCCCCACGCCCGCCGAGATGTTGCCGCAGTTGGATTTGTAATCCACCTTGGCGTCCACGAAGCTCACCTGGCCGAAGGTGTAGTCCACATCCGCGTCCTCCCGGCTGGGGGGGGCGATGATGGCCAGCTTGCTGGTGAGCACGTCCGCGCCGCCCAGGCCGTCGATCTGGCGCACGTCGGGGCTGCCGAAGATCTCCAGGATGTACTTGTCGCGCAGGGCGGGGTCCTGGGGGAGTTCATTTTCCATGATGAAAATGCCCTTGCTGGTGCCGCCGCGCACGATGGAACAGTTTACGCTGATCACTTCATCTTTCATGAAAGCTCGCTTCCTTTCATTTCACGATGCGGGTGCCGCTCTCGCCCCGCAGGGCCGCGGCGGCGTTGGCCAGGCTGGCGATGATGGCCGTGCCCCCCGCCTTGGCAAAGGACATGGCGGCCTGCACCTTGGGCAGCATGCTGCCCGGGGCGAAATGGCCCTCGCCGCAGTACCGCTCGGCCTCGGCCACCGTCATCTCGGCCAGCTCCTTCTGGTCGGGCTTGCCCCAGTTGATCGCCACCCGGTCCACCGCGGTGAGGATCACCAGCATATCCGCGCCGATCAGCTCGGCCAGCCTGGCGCTGGCGAAGTCCTTGTCGATCACGGCGGGGGTGCCCACCAGGCGCCCGTCCTTCTTCACCACCGGGATGCCGCCGCCGCCCACGGTGATCACCACGAAGCCGGCGTCCACCAGGGCGTTGACCATGTCCTTCTCCACCACGTCCACCGGCTTGGGGCTGGGCACCACCTGGCGCCAGCCGCGGCCGGCGTCCTCCACCATGGTGTAGCCCCGTTCGGCGGCGATCTTGTCGGCGGTGGCCTTGTCGTAGAAGGCGCCCACCGGCTTGGAGGGCTTCTGGAACGCCGGGTCCTTCTCGTCCACCAGCACCTGCGTCACCAGGGTGCCCACGGTCTTCCGGATGCCCCGGGCGGCCAGCTCGTTGGCGATGCTGTTCTGCAGATGGTAGCCGATGTAGCCCTGGCTCATGGCGCCGCACTCGGGGAACGGCATATCGGACTTGATGGCGCCGGCCTCCGCCGCGGTGGACATGCCCAGGTTGATCATGCCCACCTGGGGGCCGTTGCCGTGGGCGATGATGACCTGATTGCCCGCCTCGATGAGGTCCACGATGGGTTTGGCGGTCTGGCGCACCAGTTCCAGCTGTTCCGCGGGGGTATTGCCCAACGCGTTGCCGCCCAGGGCGATCACGATCTTTTTCAATCTGCTCTCCTCCTAAACGTTTTATTTTATGCGGGACGACCCCGTTTCAGGATCCTGCCGGCCCCGGCGGCCGGGGCCCGCCGGGGCCCCGGGTCCGCGCCGCGGGTTTCAGTACTGGTCTTTGCGCGGCGCGCAGAACACGCCGTAGTCCTCCGGGTGGCGGTCCTTCAGGCTGGGCATGGTGGCCCGGCACCGGGCGATCTCCTCCAGGTCCAGGGTCTGCACGATCTCGCCGCCCGCCTCCTGGGTCAGCTCCTCCAGGATCTGCCCCCGGGGCCCGGCCACCATGCTGTGACCGAACAGGAACAGATCGTCCATCCTGCAATAGGTGTTGCTCACCGCCAGGAACACGTTGTTCTCAAGGGCGTGGGTGCGGATCAGCAGGGGCCAGATGTCGGCTTCCTGCACCCGCCACGCCGCCGGCATGAAGATGATCTCGGCGCCCTTGAGCGCCAGGATGCGGGCGGGCTCGGGGTGGTTGTTGTCCGCGCAGATCATCATGCCGATGCGGCCGTATTTCGTCTCGAACACCGGGTACTCCCCCGTGCGGGTGAAATAGTTGCACTCGTCGCCGAACAGGTGGTTCTTGGAGTACACCCCCTGCACCTCGCCCCGGTCGTCGATCAGCACCGCCGCGTTGTTCAGCGGCCGGGTGGTGTACACCTGCAGGGCGAGGGGGGCGATGATGTAGATCCCCAGTTCCTTCGCCAGGCTCCGCATGGCCAGGATGGTGGGGCCGGAGAGGCCCTCGGCCAGGTCGTACAGCCCGTCGCCGAACACGTTCAGGTTGTAGCCGGTCACGAACAGCTCCGGCAGGCAGACGATCTTCGCTCCCTTGGCGGCCACCTCCCGCACCTTCCGCTGCGCGAGGGCCAGGTTGTATTCCTTGTCGCCCAGCCGGTTTTCCAGCTGGATCAGGCCGATGGTAACCTGTCTCATCTCTCACGCCTCCTTCGCGGCGGTCTCCGCCTGCAGCGCCTTCAGGTGCTCCGCCTTCTTGGCCGCCATGTAGCCGCTGTCGCCCAGCTTCATCAGCAGGTAGTACAGCGCCATGCCCACCACCGTGCCCACGATGATGGAGGCGTCATACAGCCAGTGCAGCGCGGGCACCCACAGGCCCAGGAAGATCACCAAAAAGCTCAGCGCGATGGCGATGATGCTGATGGGGTTCACGCCGCCCTTGCGGTTCAGATACATCAGCAGGCCCAGCAGGGCGATGATCACGGCCATGCCGATCATCGAGAACTGATGGGTGCAGCCCAGGGTGCAGACGGTCTGGGACCAGCCGGAGGGCAGCAGGAAGGACAGCGCCACCAGCACCGCCGCGGTGACAAAGCAGAAGATGTAGGCGGGGGCGTTGAATTTCTTGAGGTTGGTGTAGAGGGATTCGTCCTCCGGCACATACAGGCTGCGCAGGTTCAGCTCGGTGTGGCACACGAAGAAGTAGTGGCAGATGGTGATGCCGATGATGGGCCCCAGCAGGGCGCCGCCGCCGTTCAGGAAGAAGTTCATGTACACGCCCATGTCGTTGATGAGCACCCACGGCCGCATCAGAACGCCCACCACGCCCAGCACGATGGCGGCCCACTTGAAGTTGATCTTGCCGCCGGTGAGGTGAACGATGGCCACCGCCGGCGTCAGCGCGTTGGCGGCGATGTTGGTGGTGAGGGTGGCGATCATCAGGAAGGCCATCATGCCGATGACCAGGGGCACGTTGTCGATCATGCCGGTGAGGGCGACGGGGTCCCAGATGGCCTCGCCGAACATCACCACGGTGCAGCTGGTCACCAGCGAGCCCACCAGGGCCAGGCCCACGATGCCGGTGGGGATGCCCACGAACTGCCCGACCATGTGGGACTTCTGATCCTTGGCGACCTTGGTCAGGTCGGTGACGGTCAGCGGCATGGAGCCCCAGTAGCTGATGTTGGAGTTGAGGCCCACGATAAAGAAGGTGAGGAACTCGGTGGTGGTGGCGAAGGTGTTCTCCTGGCGCACCAGCGGGCCCCAGCTGCCGGCGGAGGTGCGTGCCCACACCAGCAGCACGATCATCCAGATGATCAGCATCGGCGCGCACCAGTGTTCCATCTTCTGAATGGCGCCCATGCCCTTGACGAGGATAAAGATGTTCAAAACCAGGAACACGCCGAAGCACACCCATTTGCCCGGTGCCCAGGCGGCCCAGGCGGGGAACAGCAGGCCCAACACGGTGTTCAGCGCGCTGCCGCCGATCCAGAACTGGATGCCGCACCAGCCCGCGGCCACCACGCCGCGCAGGATGGCGGCGATGCTGGCGCCGTTAAAGCCGAAGGCGCTGCGCCAGTAGATCGTGGAAGGGATGCCGTACTTCGCGCCCGCGTGGCCGTTGGCCAGGATGGGGAACGCGATGATGACGTTTGCCAGGAGAATGTTGATCATGGCCCACTTCAGGTCCATGCCGCCCACGATCAGGCTGGAGGCCAGATAGTAGGTGGGGATGCCGATGTCCATGCCGATCCACAGTGCAAAATAACTGTAAATGCCCCAGTTGCGCTCGCCCGGTTTGGTGGGCAGCAGGTCCGGTGCCACTTTCGCGTTGCCGAGATTCAGATCTTGCATTGGTAAACACTCCTTCTTCCTACGTTGTTCAAGCGTCGACGAATGGTCATATCCCCCGGGGACCCAGCCGCACGCTGCGTTCCCGTCGGCGGGATGCCCGCCGGTGACGGCGGGCGCCGTTTGGTCGGTCGTCAGAGCTTCGCGGTGGATCGTTCCCCCCTTTTCCCGGTGTGGTCTGTTTGTGACAAAAGCAAGCGTTCACGCTGGCGTGTGCTCCCTGCCCCGCCCGCCGTTGGACCGGACAGGGTTCGACGGGAACCTCGCCACAAATGTAAACGTTTACAAAATTGCCGATCCTTCGCCTGTTTTTCGGGCGGAAGTGCACGCGGCTTCCGGTTTTTTCGCTGTTTTCACCGGCCCGCCCCGTGCGCTCGCAGTTTTACGGTGCTTTTCTTGTAAATTTCCCGCTTTTTTCAGTGCCCCGCAGTCCGCTTAAACAGAGGGCTGCAACACCATTTTAGTAAACGATTACAATTTTATGCATTAGCATCGGCCTTATCGTCCTGCGGGGTTCGCAAAGGGATAAGGCCGATGGGATGCGCGGGAGATAAATCATGTGCAGGTCAGGTCCTTCACGCTGGTGCCCTTGATCAGGGTGCAGGGGCAGACGTGGCGCTTTTCGCGCAGAAGGGGGCTCACCTCGCCCTTGATCTGGGCCATCAGGATGCGCCCCGCCGTGGTGCCCACCCACTCCTCGTGCTGGTACACCCGGTGGATGGCCGGGTTGGACAGGTTCGCCCAGGCGGGCGTTCCCACCATGATCACCGAGATGTCCTCCGGGATGGAATAGCCCGCCTCCGACAGGTACTGCACCCCGCCCTGGGCGTGCCGGTGATAGCCAAAGAAGAGCGCCGTGGGCCGCGCGCGCTGCAGCAGCGCCTTGGTGAGCCGATAGCCCTCCTCGATGCTCAGGTCGCCGGAGGACTCCACCTCCATGGAACCGCCCTGCTCCATCTGTTCGCGCACGGCGTCGTAGAACCCCAGGTCGCGCTCCACCGCGCTGGACACCTGGCCGTTCCACTCCACCACGCCGATGTGCTTGTGGCCGTTTTGCGCCAGGCACTGCCCGGCCAGAAAGCCGGCCTGGTAGCTGTCATCGCCGGCGAAGTAGGAGTCGTTGGTCTCCCCGGCCTTGTGGGGGGCGATCTCGCGCCCGATCACCACATAGGGGATGTTCATCCGGCGCAGCATGTCGGTGTTTTCCCAGCCCGCGTTGGTGGGCCCCAGGATCACCCCGTCCATCCGCTGCGCGATGGCGTTTTCCAGCAGCCGGCGCTCCCGCTCGGGGTCCTCGCGGGTGTCACAGATCATGGGCGTAAAATCATTGGCGAACACCACGTCCTCCACGCTCTCGCAGGCGCGGGTGAAGTAGATGTTGCTGAACTGCGGGATCAGCACGGAGATGAGGCCCCGCTGTTTCGCGCGCAGGCTGGAGGCCACCGCGCTCTTTCTGTAATGTAATGTCTGGGCCGCGTCCAGCACGCGCTGGCGCAGCTCGGGGCTCATCACCCGGTCCGTGCTGCCGTTAAGCACATACGACACGGTCGCGGTGGAAGTACGGGCCAGCCTGGCCACATCCTTGATGGTGGCGTAATACGCCTTCTGCCCTGCCAAAAGGTCGCCCTCCTCACAAAGCCGAAGCTTTCAGTTCTCGGGCGCGGGGTGCGCGCCGCGGTTCCAGACTGCGCCTCTCATCCATTGTAAACGTTTTTCTACACACAAGGATAACAGGTTGCCTGTCAAAACGCAATGGTAAGTTTCCATAAAGTTTCGGGGGGTTTTTTGTCATAAAATTTTGGACGTCCGGGCGGTTTTGCCCCCCTTTCGCGCTTGAAAAAACGGGGCGATGCTCGTACAATGTAATCGTTTCAACAAGGTGTTTGGCGCCGCCCGCCCGGCGGGCCGGGGCCAAAGCACAAAAAAGGAGGATCGTTATGGTCATCACACCGGCCTGGTGCGGCGAGGCGTTCGGCGAGCAGCTGCACCGGCTTTTGTCGGATCTGCACAGCCACCCGGAACTCAGCTGGGAGGAGACGCGCACCACACAGCACATCCTCTCGGCGCTGGGGCAGCTGCCGGGGGTGGAGATCCTGGACATCGGCGCGAAAACCGGCGCCGTGGCCCGCCTGGCGGGGGGCAGCGGACCCGCCGTGGCCCTGCGGGCGGACATCGACGCCATTCCCCAGCACGAGGCGGCGGACCGGCCGGACCGCTCGGTGTGGGAGGGCAAGATGCACGCCTGCGGGCACGACATCCACACGGTGAGCCTGCTGGGGGCCGCCATGGCGCTGTGCAAAGCGCGGGAGCAGCTGCGGGGGGACGTGTACTTTGTGTTCCAGCCCGCGGAGGAGGCGCTGTCCGGGGCGCGGTACCTGACGGAGGACTGCCGCCTGTTCGACGCCATCCACCCCCGGGCCATGTTCGGCCTGCACAACTATCCGGAGCTGCCGGTGGGCACCGTGGGCGTGAAGGAGGGCATCCTGATGAGTTTCAAGGATGTGTTTGAGATGCGCTTCATCGGCCGCAGCGGGCACAGCAGCATGCCCCAGAAGAACATCGACCCCATCGTGGCGGCGGCGGCTTTCATCCAGTCGGCGCAGACCATCACCAGCCGCAACGTGGGGCCGCTGGAGTCGGCGGTGGTGTCCATCTGCCAGGTGCACGCGGGCACGCCCCGCAACCTGGTGGTGGACGACGTGCTGCTCTCGGGCAACATCCGCACCCTGGACGAGGCGGTGCGCAAGCGGGTGCTGCGGCGCTTCGAGCAGATCGCCCGGGGCACGGCGGAGGCCTACGAGTGCCGGCTGGAACTGGACCTGCACCCCATCGTGCCGGGGGTGGACAACGGCCGGGAGATGTACGAGATCGCCCTCGCCGCCGCCCGGGCGTCGCTGGGCGAGGCGGCGGTGGCGGTGCCGCCGGTGAACCTGGCATCGGAGGATTTTTCCGTCTACGGGCAGTATGTGCCCACCTTCTTTTATTTCCTGGGGTCAGGCGCGCCGGGCCGGCCGTTCTACTCCTGGCACAACGCCTGCTTTTACCCCGACGAGCGCACGCCGGTGTACGGCGCGGCGCTGCTGGCCCAGAGCGTGCTCTCGGCCCAGGCGGCGCTGTGACGGGCGGGGAGAGCGGACCGGGAAACGGGAAAGGAGTGCAGAGCATGGAGATCCATCGCATCGAGCCGTCCAATGCGGGGGCGGTGGCGGCGCTGATGTCCACCGTCAAACCGGACTGGTGGGATCTTGAGGGCGCCAGCAGCCAGCTGCAGGACGTGGGCCTGCTGGCAAGGCTGGTGGGCTGGTATATGGAGCAGGACGGCGCGCCTAAGGGCTGGGTGCTGTGCGCCGAGTTCGAGGGCTATTCCACGATGACCATCGAGAACCTGGGCTATGACGAGGACGGCGCCTTTGTGATGGAGGGCCAGCTGGAGCCGCTGCTGCGGCAGGCGGAGCAGTACGCCCGGCAAAGGGGGCTGCGGAACCTGAAGTATGTCATCGGCTCCACCGGGATGTCCTGCCACGGCCGGCCCATCACCGACTACGGGGAAGAACTGCGGACGCTGCGCTCCAACGGGCGGGCGCATTTCGACTATTTCCGGTCCATCGGCTTTGTGCCCGCCGGATTTCTGCCCAACTGCTACGGGGAGAACTACCACGGCATCATCATGGTGAAAACGCTGCTGTAAAGCGCGGCGCGGCAAAGAAAAAAGGGGGGAGCCGGGCAAACGCCCGGCTCCCCCCTTTTTTCGATGTGGCGGCATAAGGTGGCCGCCCCCGCCCGCGCGGCGGGTCAGACCCGCCGGTCCAGGCCCGGGCCCGCCGGCGGCGTGAAAACGGGCTGCCGCCCGGGGCGGGCCGGCAGGTTGGCCAAAAAGCGGTTCAGCAGCGTGGCTCCGGGCGTGTCCTTTTCGGAGAAGGACACCAGGTCCGCCACCGTGCGGATCGCGTCGCAAAAGCGGAACCGGGCGCTGAGCCAGTGGCTCGTGCCGTCCTCGTCGGTGCAGGAGACCCACGTCCGCGCCCGGGAGGGGTCGGTCGGGTCGAAGGCGGCGTCGGCGTAGCGCAGGACGGTCTCGCCGCCGCCCTCATCGGTGATGGTGAGCGAGTCCATCCGGACGATGGCGCTGCGGGCGTCCCCGCCCTGCTCAAAAAACCACCTGAAGCCCTGGGGCGGCACCGCGTCGGGGTCGGTGACGCAGCGGCCGTCGAAAGCCACGAACGGGTCGCCGCGCAGGGCGGTGTTGAAGTTGTAGCAGTCGGTGGCGCCCTGCGCCAGGTAGTCGGGCGCCGTGAAGGAGGAGCCGTGCTCCCCGGCCACGCTCTGCGCGCCGGCGGTGATGGCGGAGATCGCCGCCTCGCTGGCGTAGTACCAGTGGGAATCGTAATAGCTCCAGCTGCGCTGCGGGTCCATCTCCCCGGTGAGATAGCGGGCCCCCTCGGCGTTGTTGCGGGCCGCCGCGGCCTGCAGGATCTGCCGGCGGAAGGCGCTGTAAAAGTCCGTCGCGGTCTCCTTCTGCCAGTCGGACAGGGGGGCGGCGGGATCCGGCATCGTGCCGAAGAGCTCCTGCTTCAACAGCCGCTCGTATTCCGCCCGCAGTTCCTCCTCCGACAGCTGCCCGTCCAGGAACCGGTCGACGCAGCGCTCCATCGGGCTTGCCTGCGCCGGCCGGTCGCCCTCCAGGTAGGCCCGGAGCGCCGCGGTGGCCTCCGTGTCCCTGTACGCGGGCGCCGCGCGGACGAAGGCGTCCCCATCCACGGAGCCCGCGGGGACCTTCCGGATCTCGGGGGAGAGGTCCAAAAAGTCCCTCTGCCCAAAGGCGGCGCGGGGATAATGGGTCGTGCCGATGCCGTCCATTCTCTGTTCTCCCCTTTGCGCGGCGAGCCGCGAGAGTTCGCGCCGGCAGCCCCGTCTTCGCGCGGCGGGGGCAAACAGGCGCTTCTGCTTTTTCTATCGACACAAACGCCGGAAAACATAAGGCCGGGCGGCCTTGCGGGGCGCAGGCCTGCCCCCTCCCCGCCCGCCGCCTTGTGTGCGCTGGCCGGCCGGCGGGGCCGTGCGGCAAAAAAGCGGAGCGGTGCGCAGCAATGCGCACCGCTCCGCCGGAACAGACAGAGGACGGCCCTCCGCCGGCCTGTGCGGACCGGGACAGGCAGCGAGATCTGAAGCCGCTTTGGGCCGCAGCTCTGGCCATAGCCAGTGAACTTCTCAGCCCAGGGGGCAGTCAAGAATGGTCTCCACCTTGTGCGAAACGCCGTCCACCTCGATCTCGAGGGGTTCGCCCTCCAGCAGTTCGCAGTGGAAGGCCCGGGCATTGAAGCGGATCTCCAGCAGCCGGCCCCGGTACACCAGGCGCATCTTCAGCTGCTTCCAGTGCTGCGGGCAGCGCGGGGCGAAAGCGAGCACGCCGCGCTGGTAGTCCATCCCCGCGAAGCCGTGGGCGAGGGCGATCCATGAACCCGCCATGCTGGTGATGTGCAGGCCGTCCTCGGTGTCGGCGTTGAAGTTGTCCAGATCAAGGCGCGCCGCTCGCTGGTACAGCCTGTATGCGTCATCGGCAAACCCGCACGCGGAGGCCACGGTGCTGTACATACTGGGCGACAGCGAGGATTCGTGGACGGTGAAGGGCTCGTAAAAACGGAAGTTTGCCTGCTTTTGCTCCAGCGTGAACCGATGAGGGAAATAGTAGAACGCCAGCACCACGTCGGCCTGTTTGATGAAGCAGGAGCGCAGGATGCGATCCCACGACCAGTGCTTGCACAGCGGCAGTTCCTCTTCGGGGATCCGGGAGGCGGGCACGAGCTCCTTGTCCATGAAACCGTCCTGCTGCATGAACAGCTTCGTCTCTTCGTCGTAGTTCAGATACATCTTTTCGGCAACTTCCCGCCAGTGCCGCGCCTCCTCGGCGGGCAGCGGATAGGCAAACTTTTCCACATATTCCAGCGCGTACTCGATGCACCATTTCGCCATATAGTTGGTGAGGAAGTTGTTGTTGACGTTGTTGTCGTATTCGTTGGGGCCGGTCACGCCCAGCAGCATATAGCAGTCCTTCCGCGGGTTGTAGCTGGCGCGGCACGCCCAGAAGCGCGCCACCTCCACCATCACATGAATCCCGAAATCGCGGATGTAGCTCTCGTCGCCGGTATAGCAGGTGTAGTTGTAGATCGCGTGGATCATCGCGGCGTTCCGGTGAAGCTCCTCAAAGGTGATCTCCCACTCGTTGTGACACTCCTCGCCGTCGAACGTCACCATGGGATAGAGCGCGCCGCGCATTCCGATCCGTCCGGCGTTCTCCTTTGCCTTGTCCAGGATGTTGAAGCGGAATTTCAGCAGGCTGAGGGCGATCTCGGGCGAGGCCGTGGCCAGGAACATGGGGAAGCAGTACCCTTCCGTGTCGTAATAGGCCGCGCCGCCGTACTTCTCGCCGGTGAATCCCTTCGGGCCGATGTTGAGCCGCTCGTCGGAGCCGTCGTATGTGCTCCACAGCTGAAACAGGTTGAAACGGATGCCCTGCTGGGCGGCAACGTCGCCCTCGATCTCCACATCGCATTTCTTCCAGCGGGCGCGCCACGCCTCGCTGTGCCGCGCCCGAAGCAGTTCCGCCCCGTCAGATGCCGCCCGGCGGAGGATTTCCGCGCCCGCTGCCCGCAGTTGGCCGCGCTCCATGTCCCGGGAGGTGACAACGCTCACGACCTTTTCAAGGCGCAGGGCCTCGCCGGGAGCGAGCTGTGCCTCAAACTGGTCGAACACGGCCCGCTCGCTCCGCACCGTCTCGCGGCGGACGTCGCCCTCCGCGCACCGGGTCAGGGCGGAAAAGCCCACGGCAAAGCGCGGCACGCCGAACGCATTCTCGATCGTCTCGCTCTCCAGATACAGCGGCGAGCCGGCCTCCACCGCGTTTACGTCCCAGAATTGTTCGCCGTAGTTGGCGTCGGCGTTCCGGACATTGGCGTCCAGACCTGTTTCCACCGCGACCGACGCGGTGCCGTCCAGCGCCTCCACCGCGTATTCCATGCAGGCGATCTGACGGATGTCGATGGAAAAGAAACGGGACGAGGTGATCCGCAGCCGGCCCCCCTCCTCGGTGCGCAGCACCATTTCCCGGTCCATCACACCGGTCCGCATATCCACCGTGCGGCGGAAGGTCTCGATGTCGGTGCGCGCCAGGTCCACCCTGCGCCCGTTTACATACAGATGGAACATCAGAAAATCCGGCGCGTTGATCACCTTGCCGTAATAGCGCGGATAGCCGTTTTTCCACCAGCCCACCCGGGTCTTGTCCGGCATCCACACGCCCGCCACATAGATGCCCTTCAGCGTGTCACCGGTGTAGTCCTCTTCGTAGTTTCCCCGCGCGCCCATGTATCCGTTGCCCAGACTCATGACCGCTTCCGTCGGGCGGTTCTCCCGGTGGTCCACCGAGGTCTGGATCAAACGAAAGGGGTCAAGTTCTGGCAGTATGCGTTTCAAAGTATCCTCTCCTCTCGCGATTTATTATCGATAATTTATCGATAATATGATAGTTACAGTTAACCACGGTCGCGAGAAAAAGTCAATATGCAATCCTGCAAAAAAACGGCGCTTCCTTTGGGCACAAAAGAAAAAACCGGGAGCCGTTGAAAATGGCTCCCGGTCAGGAAAGGCGTCAGGCGTTTGGCGGCGGCGCGGTGGATTCCCGCACCATCAGGCGGGGCGTTTCCACCACACGCGCCGCGTTTTTGTATTCGATCAGGTCTTTCAAACACATGAACGCGCGATAGCCCACATCCTTGATGTTGATGCGCACGGTGGTGAGGGTCGGTGAGATGTAGGTGGCGATGCGGATGTCGTCGAACCCGGTCACGCTCATGTCCCGCGGGACCTGAAGCCCCAGGGCTTTCAGGCGGCGGATGGCGCCGATGGCCATGAGATCGCTGGCGCACACCAGCGCGGTGACGCCCTTTTCCAGCAGCGCTTCGGCGCAGACGCCGCCGGAATGCTCGCTGAAATCGCCGTTCATAACAAGCGCGGGATCATAGGTCAGGCCCCCGAGGGTGATGGCGTTCAAGTAGCCGGCAAAGCGCTCGCGGCTGGTGTGGCTGAACTGTTCGCCGTTGATGAAACCGATCCGCTTGTGGCCCAGCTGGATCAGATGCGACACGACCATCCCCATGCCCAAAAGGTTGTCGGATGTCACGCAGGAGATCATCTTGCTCTCCACATAGTTGTCCACCAGAACGGCGGGATAAGCGATCCGCTCCAGCTGTGAAAAGAAGGAGCTGCTGTCGTTGGGGCCCAACACCAGGGCGCCTTCGAAGTGACCCTGCTCCATGATCTTATTATAGGAAAGGCTGTCCTCGTCCTCCAGGCTGCGGATGATCACCTCGTACCCGTATTTCTCCGCCACCTGTTTGAACGCGATCATTACCTCGTACAAGTAATAGGTGACGTGCGGCGCCTCCATGCGGCCCATGAACACACACGCCCGCTTTGAAAACCGCTGGCGCGGCCGGCCGGTGTAGCCCATCTCGGCAGAGGTCTCCAGGATCGCCGCGCGCGTCTCCTCGTTGATGTCCTCCGCGCCGTTGAACGCCTTGTAGATGGTGCTGACGCTCACGCCCATGCGGTCTGCCACGTCTTTCGCTTTTACACTCATGAGATCACCTGCCTTGGCAAATCGACGACAACTATATGAATCCAGATTAATTGTATCATAATTATCTACAAATTTCAATAACTTTTTTCTACGTTTTAATGAACATATTATCGATAAAATAGATTGATATTATCGATAAATGCTGGTAGGCTAATAGTGTCAGGCGGATGCGGGCGTGCAGTGCCCCGCATCCTGTGCCCATCGTATACCGCGGGCTTTCTGTTCGGGCCGCGGTAAAAATAAAGGAGGAGTATCACTATGAAACGTTTTGTGGCATTGCTTGCTGCAGCGGCCATGATGGCGACCCTGCTTGCGGGCTGCTCCCAGGCGCCTTCCGCACCGGCCTCTGCGTCCACTGCTGCTTCCGGCGGTGATGGGGCCGGCGGCACCATCGCCGTCTGGGCCGATCCCTCGTGCTATGCCTGGCTCGAGGATATGAGCGCCAAGTGGGAAGAAGCGACCGGCAACCATGTGGAGCTGACCGAGATGCCGATGGTGGACGGCGACTACAAGCACGCGCTGGACGGCCCCGCCGGCATCGGCCCCGATCTGATGTTCGGCCCGCACAACGATGTGGGTGACAAGAGCGCCCAGGGGATGTATGCCCCCATCGAGTTGAGCGAGGAGGCGCTGGCCTGCCTGGTGCCCTCCGCGGTGGACGCCTGCACCTTCAACGGCAATCTCTATGTGGTGCCTTTGTACATGAGCACCAACCTGCTGATCTACAACAAGGATCTGGTGCCCACCCCTCCCGACACCTGGGACGACCTGATGGCGATCATCAACGACCCGAAGTTCGATAACAACGGCGACGGCTCCCTGGGCTTTTTGTGCAACCTGGGCGACTTTTACAATTCCGCCGGTTTCCTGTGGGCCGCGGGTGGCTATATGTACGGCAACAACAACACCGACCCCTCTGACATCGGTCTGAACAACGAGGGGGCCGTGCAGGGCGCCACCTATGTGAAGGAACTGTTTGAGCTGATGCCGAAGGGCATGGGCGACCGCACCACCGCCAACGACCTGATGCTGGGTCTGTTCACCGAGGGCAAGGTGGGCATGATGGTGCGCGGCACCGACGTTCTCCCCTCGCTGAAGGAGGCGGGCATCAACTACGGCCTGGCCCGTATGCCCAAGCTGCCCAACGGCAACGTGATCGCCAACTACTCCGGCTTCACCGGCCTTGCCATGAGCGGCTTTGCCCATGAGCCGGAACTGGCCACCGAATTCCTGAACTTCATTGTGCAGGATCAGTACGCGGCCTCCTTTGCCGAGACCACCGGCCTGATCCCCTGCAACCAGAAGTACCTGGACGATAACAGCGCGACCGATGAGACCATCAAGGCGTTCAACGAGCAGATCCAGTACTGTGTGCCGATGGTGAAGATCATCGAGGGCAACCAGACCTGGGACCCGATGCACGCCGCCATGGGCTCGCTGGCCACCGGTGCTGACCCGAAGACCGCTCTGGATACCGCGGTGCAGCAGATCAAGGACAACATTGCCGCGCTGCACGCCGACAGCTGAGCACAGTATCGCCAAAGCATACCGGAACCGCGGTTCCGGTATGCTTTTTAAGGATGGGGTGTTATGAACCACAAAAAAACGAATCACAAGACCATTGCCACCCTGCTGGCGCTGATACCGGGCTTTGGCCACTTTTACAACAAGCAGTACTGGCAGGGCGGAGCGATCCTGACAATCCTGGCGGCCTATGTGTGTCTGACGATGAATACCGTGGTCCGGGGCACACAGGGCGGCGGCATCGCGGGCCTGTTCACGCTGGGCACGGTGCCGGGGCAGGATCATTCGCTGTTCTTTCTGGTGGAAGGGCTGCTTTCGCTCTTCTTGATCGCCGTGGGGCTGGGCATCTATCTGTTCAGCATTTATGACGCGCGCAAGAACGGCCGCCGGCGCGACGAGGGCGAGCCGCTTTACAGTATGCGCGATCAGTACAAGGCGGTCATGAACCGGGGCTTTCCCTATCTCATCATGGCGCCCGGCCTGATCGCGATGACGCTGGCCGTGGTGTTCCCGATCATCACCACGGTGATGATCTCCATGACCAACTACAACATCAACCATATGCCGCCCAAAAAGCTGTTCAGCTGGGTGGGGCTGAAAAACTACGCGGATATGTTCACAATGGATTCGTGGAAGAACGCGCTGCTTTACACCCTGTCCTGGACGCTGATCTGGACGGTCTGCGCCACACTGCTCACCATCGTGATGGGCATTCTGGTGGCGGTCACGGTCAACCAGAAGGAGATCCGCTTCAAGCGGTTCTGGCGCACCGTCATCATCCTTCCTTGGGCGGTGCCCGCGTTCATCTCGATCCTCATGTTCGCCGTGTTCTTCAACGACTCGTTCGGCGCGATGAACCAGCAGGTCATCCCCTTCTTTGACAAGCTGCTGCCTTTTCTGAATCTGCACACGCTGCCCTGGAAGACGCAGGTGGCCTACACCCGCCTGGCTCTGATCCTGATCCAGGGGTGGCTGGGTTTCCCCTACATCTTTGTCATGGTGACCGGTGTGTTGCAGTCCATCCCGGGCGACCTTTACGAGGCGGCGCAGATGGACGGCGCGAGCCGGTTCCAGCAGTTCCGCAGCATCACCCTTCCGTGGATCCTCTCCGCGACGGCGCCCGTGCTGATCACCCAGTTCACCTTCAACTTCTCCAACTTCAACATCATCTACCTCTTCAACAGCGGCGGCCCCGTCATCGCCGGGCAGCTCACCGGCGGAACGGACCTGCTGGTGTCGTGGGTCTATAAAATCACCACCGAAAGCGTCACCCGCGAGTTCGGCATGGGCGCGGCCATCACCGTGTTCGTCTCGCTCATCGTCATGGCGATCGCCCTGACGCAGTACGTCCGCACCGACGCATTCAAGGGAGGGAACGAGCAGTGAATTCAAAAACGCGCGGCAGCACGGCGCGCAAGGCCAAAGAGGGCCTGCGGGTCACGGGAATGTACGTTTTTCTCGTGGTGATCTGCGTCGTCATCATCTATCCGATCCTCTGGATCATCTTTTCCTCCTTCAATCCGTCCCAGTCGATGTTCTCCTCTACGCTGATCCCCAAGGAGATGTCCCTGAGCAACTATGTCTGGTTGTTCACCAGCCCGGACAGCGATTACCTGCTCTGGTTTTGTAATTCGATGAAGATCTCGCTGACCGTGATGGTGCTGCAGGTGGCGCTGGTGTCCTTCACCGCCTATGCCTATTCCCGGTTCTCCTTCCGGGGCAAAAAGTTCGGCCTGCTGATCTTCATGGTGCTGCAGATCCTGCCGCTGACCTCCGCGATGATCGCCTTCTACGCGCTGGGCATCCTGCTGGGTCTGGTGCAGAACCACGCCCACGCATACCTCATTGCCATTTATGTGGGCAGCGCCATCCCCGGCAACACCTACCTGGTGAAGGGGTATCTGGACAACATCCCCAAGGAGCTGGACGAGGCCGCGTATCTGGACGGCGCGGGCAATTTCACCACCTTCTTCCTCATTGTGATGCCGCTGGCCAAGCCCATCCTGGCGGTGCAGGCGCTGTGGGCGTTCATGACCCCTCTGCAAGACTTTGTGATCGCGAAACTCATCATCCGCGAACCGGAGCTCAACACCCTGGCGGTGGGCCTGCAGTCGTTTGTCTCCGGCAGCATGACCGGCGGCACCCAGATGCAGTTCACAAAGTTCGCGGCCGGTTCGCTGCTGATCGCCCTGCCCATCGCGCTGCTGTACATCTTCCTGCAAAAGTATCTCATCAGCGGGTTGACCGCCGGCGGGACCAAAGGCTGAAAGGAGTGGTATGACCATGGCGCAGACGACGCCGGGCTGGCTGCGCGCCAGCACCATTTACTGTGTTTATGTGCGAAGCTACGGCCCGAATGGAACGCTTCGCGAAGTGGAGGCGGACCTGGACCGCATTCAGGCCCTGGGGGCGGACATCCTCTGGCTGCTGCCCATCTGCCCTGTGGGAACGGTGAACCGCCTGGGAACGATGGGCTCGCCCTATTCCATCCGCGATTACCGCGCCGTCGCCCCGGAGTACGGCACGATGGAGGATTTCCAAAGCCTCTGCGCGGCGCTGCACGCCCGGGGGATGCGGTGCATGATGGACATCGTGTACAACCACACCGCCTGGGACAGCCTGCTCTTTGAAGAGCATCCCGACTGGTTCTACCGCACGCCGGAGGGGCGACTGGGGAACCGGGCCGGCGCCTGGACCGATATCATCGACCTGGACTATGACCGCCCCGGGCTGTGGGAGTACCAGATCGAGACGCTGTGCCGCTGGGCGCGGCTGGGCGCGGACGGGTTCCGCTGCGACGTGGCGTCCGCCGTGCCGGTGGAGTTCTGGCGCGCGGCCCGGCGGGCGGTAGCGCAGGTGAAGCCGGACGCCGTCTGGCTTGCGGAGAGCGTCCACGGCAGCTTTGTTCGGGATCTTCGGTCCCGGGGCTTTTATTGCGCCAGCGACGGGGAGCTGTACAGCGCGTTCGACGTCACCTACGACTACGATATCTTTCCCCGATTTGAGGCCGTGTTTGAGGGCACAGGCAGCATAGCGCAGTATCTGGAGGCGCTCATCGCCCAGGAGAGCACCTACCCCGCGAACTACCTCAAGCTGCATTTCCTGGAAAATCACGACCAAAGGCGGGCCGCCTCCTACCTGACGGACCCGCGGGCCCGCCGGATGTGGACCGCGTTCTTCTGGTGCATCAAGGGCGTGGGGCTGATCTACAACGGCCAGGAGGTGCTGGCGACCCACACCCCGAGTTTGTTCGAGCGCGAGCCGATCGACTGGCACTGCTCGCCGGAAGCGCAGGAGTATTGCGAGCTGCTGCGCCTTCTCACCGGGGTGAAAAAGCTGCCGGCGGCGCGGGAAGGGCTTTACTCGCTGGAGGCCGTCGGGCCGGACCGCTCCACAGCGGTGGTGCGCTACGAGGCGGGCCCCCGGCGGCTGTACGGCGTTTTCAGCCTTTCCCTGGCGCAGAGCCGGGTGCAGCTGCCGCTGGCCGACGGCGTATATCCGAACCTGCTGGGCGGAGAAGTCCGCGTGGAGGACGGTATGCTCGCCTGCGGTCAAGAGCCGGTGATCCTTTCCATTTCCGATTGACGCAAGCAACGTGGAACGCCCCGGGGGAACCTCCTCCGGGGCGTTTGCCGTGCCGCGCAAAGGGGACCCGCTTCTGCGTTTTCGCTGAAGCGGGTCCCCTTTGCGTTGTTTTTTCGCGTCCGCGGCGGGTCAGGCTTGGAATCGGGGCAGGGCGGCGTAGCCCCGCTTTGCCGCGGCGATGATCTCGTCCTCCCAGGTCTCGAGGCTGCTGTCGGGGATGCGCCCGGCCTGCTCCATCTCGCCGAACACGCGCCGCATCCCCTCCTCCAGAGTGATCTGCGGCTGCCACTCGGGCACGTCGCGGCGCAGTTTTTCGTTGGACGCATAGGTGTGCTGGCCGAAGATCTCGTAGCACAGCGAGAACCGCTGAGGGTCGATCTCCATCAGCTGCGCCAGGGGCAGGCCCACCATCTCCACCTGCCGGCCCAGCACGCGCATGGCGGTGCGGTGGTATTCCGCCCAGGTGGTAAAGCCCGTCTGGGTGAGGTTGTAGATCTGGCCGATGCAGTGCTGGCGGCCCATCACGCCCACAAAGCCGCGGGCGGTGTCCTCCGTGTGCATATACTGGTGCAGGATGTCGCCGTCGCCGCAGATCAGGATAGGCTTGCCCTTCTTGACCCGGTCGATCCAGGTGTGTTCGGTGGTGAGGCTGCGCAGCATCCCGCTCATGCCGCTGTACGACGTGCAGGGCTTCATGATGGTGACGGGGAAGCCCTCCCGGCGGAACGCCTCCAGATAGACCAGGTCCGCCGCGTGCTTGTTGATGCCGTATTCCGTGCAGGGCTCGAACCAGTCCTCCTCCCGCATGGGGAAGTGGCTGAAATTCTTGCCGTAGGTGCACACGGTGGAGGCGGTGATGAAATGCTTCACCCCGCGGAAGGCCTCCACGCTCACCTTCGCGTCCTGGGCGTTGAAGCAGGTCAGCTCAAAGGCCACGTCGGGGGCCAGGCGCTGCATGGTCTCGATGTATTCGCGCTCGTTGTGTCTGTCGCCCACAAGGCACTGCACCTGGTCGGGATGGCCCGGGCGCTCCGTGCGGTCGAAGCAGACGATGTCGTCATAGCCACGGCGCAAAAGTTCCCGAATGATATGCGTGCCGATATTTCCGTTTCCTCCGGTGACAACGATTTTCATAATACGACCTCCTGATCCTTTGCAAAGATCTGATATTCCATCGGCGCGAGGGAAACTGTCTTCTCCGCCCCGTCCTTCCATGTCAGCCGGCATTGCAGCGGCCGCTCGCCGCTGTTCCACACCAGGGTGAGTTCGTCCCCCGGGCAGGAGCGCCGGAACGCCAGTGCCGGCGGCCCCTCCACCCACACCGGTTCCACCCAGCGGAAATCCCCTTTCGTCAGCGCGGGATGCTCCCGGCGCAGTGCGGCCAGCGCCGTGTACAGCCGGAGCAGCCGTCTGCCCGTCTCGGTGGGGGGGTCAAAGCACATACAGCGGCGCGCCTGGATAAAATCGGCACCGGTCATGCCGGTCTCGTCGCCGTAATAGATCGCGGGCATCCCCACGAACAGGAACTGGAACACAGCGGACAGCGCCGCCGGCTCGAACCGGTCCTTCGCCAGGGTCAGCCAGCGGGCCGTGTCGTGGGAGCCCAGCAGATTGTACATACAGCGGGTCATGGGCGCGGGGTAGTGGGTCAGGATGCGGTCGATCTCCCGGCGGAAGCGGGCGCCGTCCATCGTCTTTTCAAGGAAGCAGGCGCGGCACAGCGACGCAAAGGGGTAGTTCATCACGGTGTCGAACATATCCCCCGCCAGATAGGGCTGCGCGTCGCCCCAGACCTCCCCGAGAATGAGGGCCTGGGGGTTGATCCCCTTTACCTCGGCCCGGAAGGCACGCCAGAAAGAGAGATCGATCTCGTTGGCCACGTCCAGCCGCCAGCCGTCGATGCCCATTTCGGTCCAATAGCGCGCCACCCGCAGCAGATAGTCCCGAACGTCCGGGTCCTCGGTGTTCAGCTTGGGCATATGGCGCTCAAAGGCGAACCGCTCATAGCTGTATTCGCCGTCCACCGCAAAGGGATACCGGTTGATGAAGTACCAGTTGTAGTACTCCGAGTCCCTGCCCCGGGCCATCACATCGCGGAACTGCGGAAAGGTGTCGCAGGTGTGGTTGAACACCGCGTCCAGCACCACGCGGATGCCGCGGCTGTGGCAGTCGTCCAGAAAGGCGCAAAAGTCCTCCAGGGTGCCCAGGCGGGGGTCGATGGAGAAATAGTCGTAGGTGTTGTATCGGTGGCAGGTATTGGAGCGGAAGATGGGGCACAGATACAGCGCGTTGATCCCCAGCGCGCTGAGATGATCCAGATGGTCGCGCATCCCGGCAAAGTTTCCGCCCAGAGGCTTGACGATGTCCGGCTCGCTTCCCCAGGCGGGGAAGGTCTCTCCGGTGGGGACCGGCTCGCGGCGCGCGAACGAATCGGGAAAGATCTGATAAAAGATCGCGCTTTCCGCCCATTCCGGCACGCGGATGGCGTCCCCCCGGTTCAGATAGGGCATCTGGAAACACGCCTCCGTGCAGCCCTCCGGGCTCCGGTGCGTCCCCTGCTCGTCCAGATACCACACCTCTCCCCCGGCGTCCTCCAGGCGGAAATAGTATTGCAGCCGCCGGTAGGGCGGCGTCACCTGCGCGCGGTAATAGGCAAACAGATCGTCTGTCAGAAAGCACTCCATCTCCGTGCGGGCATGCGGCTGGTCCTCCACATACTTGTCGAACCAGCACAGCGCGGCCCCGCGCAGATCGCCGCAGGCGGCCCGCAGAAGCAGCGTCACGGTCCCCTGTTCGTCAAAATAGGCGAACTCGTTGCGCGGACGATGGTAGATCGCCTCAGGATTCATGTTTTTTCTCCTTTTTATCGAAACTTTATCGAAGCGGATGTTGCCGCTTGATTCACCTATATAATCATAGCCTTTCCCGAGTGCCAAGTCAACGGGATATTTCAAAAAATGAGGGTTTTTATCGCTTTTTTATCGATAAATTATTGATAAAATCTCGAACCATTGCTATAATGAAGCAAAGGAGTGATGGAGATGCATCTTCGCGTTGCCGTTTTTGATCTGGACGGCGTCATCGTCAGCACCGACACATTTCACTTTGAAGCGTGGAAGCGCCTGTTCGCAAAGCGGTGGGGCATCGTCCACACCCCCGCGGCGGAGGAGCTGACCAAGGGCGTGGCGCGGTTTGAGTGCATGAAGCTGCTGGCGCGCTACTACGGCATCCGCGCCGACGAGGAGGAGCTTCACCGCGCGGCGGAGGAAAAGAATCGGATCTATCAGCAGCTGCTGCAGGAACAGCTCTCGCCGGCGAACATCCTGCCCGGCATTCCGCAGACGCTGGCACTGCTGAAGGAACGGGGCGTGCGCACGGCGCTGGCCTCGTCGAGCCGCAACGCGCCCTTTATCATAAACCGGTTGGGCCTGACGTTTGATTACTGTGTGGACCCGGCGGCGATCCCCCACGGAAAACCCGCGCCGGACATCTATCTGGCCGCGATGGATCATTTCGGCGTGTCGGCACAGGAGTGCGTGGGTGTTGAGGACGCGGTCAGCGGCGTGGCCTCGATCCTTGCGGCGGGGATGCCGGCCATCGGCATCGGGCCGGCGGTCATCGCCGCCCGTGCCGACGTCGTGCTGGAGACCACGGCACAGCTGCCGCAGACCTTTGAAGAACTTCTGGACGGCCCCCGGCAGCTGGACTGGGCGGGCGGCTTCTGCGCCGCGCTGGCCGCGCCCGCCCGGCTGCGCGCCCCCACGGAGCAGCGACGGCTGAGCCAGCTGACGGGATATTTTGAGGACCGGCGGGCGGCGGAGAATATCCTTGCGTCGGGCAGCGATCCGCTGGTGTATGAATACCACCAGCTGAACGCCCCCCGGGACCCGGGCGACGTCGCCTTTGGAGTGACCACCCTGTATCCGGGGGTGGTGGGCAGCGAGTTCTACATGACCAAGGGGCATTTTCACGGTGTGCTGGAAACGGGCGAGGTGTATTATGCCCTGCAGGGCAGCGGCCTGCTGCTGACGGAGGACCGGCACGGGCACACGCGCTGGCTCCCGCTGGCGCCGGGCCGGGCGGCCTATGCCGCGAAGGGGTTCGCGCACCGCATGGTCAACACGGGGGACGAGCCCCTGGTGTGCTTTTTCGCCTATCGCGCCGACGCCGGCCACGATTACAAAACGATCGAGCAGTCCGGGTTCCGGAAACTCGTGCTGCGCACCGAGGGCGGCGGCGTTTCGATCCAGGACAATCCCAAGAAAAAACAGGAGGAAGAAGTATGATGGATGTACAGCATTTGACGCCCGAAGCGCTCGCAGCGATCTTTGACCACACGCTGCTGCGCGCCAGCGCCAGCCTTTCCGAGCTGGCGCAGCTGTGCGCCGAGGCCCGGCAGTACGGGTTCGGCATGGTGGCGATCAACTCCGCCCCCGTGGCCTTCTGCCGCGGGCAGCTGGAGGGCAGCCCGGTGCATGTGGGGGCCGCCGTCAGCTTTCCCCTCGGGCAGACGACGCTGGACGTCAAGCTGTTCGAGACCGAGAAGGCCATCCGCGACGGCGCGGACGAGATCGACTATGTGACCGATCTGACCCATGTCAAGGAGGGCGACTGGAACGCCGTGGAGGAGGAGATGAAGCGCATCACGCGGATGTGCCGCGAGGCGGGCGTGATCTCCAAGGTGATCTTTGAGAACTGCTATCTGACCCGGGACGAGATCCGCAGGCTGGCACAGATCGCGCGGGAGGTGGAGCCGGACTTCATCAAGACCTCCACCGGCTTCGGGCCCTCCGGCGCGACGGCGGAGGATGTGCGCCTGATGAAGCAGACCGTGGGCGACCGCGTCCGGGTGAAGGCCGCGGGGGGCATCCGCAGCTGGGAGAGCTGCCGCGCGATGCTTGAGGCCGGCGCGGAGCGCATCGGCACCTCCAGCAGCATCCGCATCCTGAACGAATTCATCGCGTGGAGGGACCGGAAATGACCTTTGATTGCTCCATCGAACTGAACAACGGTGTAAAGATCCCTCAACTGGGATACGGCACAGCGCTCATCAGCGAAAACAGCGACGAGACCGTGCGCGCCGTGTCCACCGCCATCGAACTGGGCTATCGCCATTTCGACACCGCTTCGATCTATCACAACGAGCGGGAGGTGGGTCGGGCCGTGCGGGAATGCGGCCTGCCCCGCAGTGAACTGTTCGTGACCACGAAGCTGTGGACCACGGATATGCGCGCCGCGCGCGAGTACGACGCGTTTCAGGAGAGCCTGGAGCGGTTGGGGCTGGATTATGTGGATCTGTATCTGATCCACTGGCCGGTGCGCGGACGCTACCAGCAGAGCTGGGAGGTGCTGGAGCGCATCCTGGAGCAGGGCCTGGCGCGGGCCATTGGCGTGAGCAATTTTAACCCCCATCACATCGACGATCTGATCGCGATGGGAGGGACGGTGCCCGCGGTGAACCAGTACCAGCTGCACCCGCAGATGTCCTGCCCCACGCTGCGCAGCTACTGCCGGAATCACGGCGTGCAGATCGAGGCGTGTCAGCCTCTGGGGCAGGGGCTGTATGTCGGGGATCCCGTGCTGAGCGAGATCGGCCGCAAATACGCAAAGAGCGCCGTGCAGGTGGTGCTGCGCTGGGAACTGCAGCACGGGATCGTCACCCTGCCCAAGTCCTCCCGGCCCGACCGCATCCGCGAGAACCGGGACCTGTTCGACTTCGAACTCAGTTCAGAGGATATGGCGGTGATCGATCACATGAACATAAACCGCAGCATCACCCCGGACGCCGACCCCGAGACCTTCACCTTCTGAGCCCGGTCGAAAAAACACAAAACAGGCGCCTGCCGCGGCAGGCGCCTGTTTTTGTGCTTCGTTCGCGGCGGTCAGCCCCGCTGGTCGGCGGCCAGCGCCCGCATGGCGGCGGCGTAGCGCTTGCGGCGGTAACTCACCGCTGCCGGCGTCACCCCTTTGAAGGCGGCGATGGTGGCGTCCCGCAGGGGGCGGCACAGCCGGGCCAGCAGCAGATGGCGCAGGGTGTCCGGCGCGGGGGGCGGCTGGAACACATACTCCACATACCCCCGCACGAAGACCCGCTGCCACAGCAGCGCCTCCTGCCGCTCCAGCAGGGCGCAGTAGGAGGCGGGGTCCACCTGGGGCGGCTCCGCCCGCATGGGGGCCAGCACGTCGTTGGTGAAGAACAGACGGGGGTACTCCGCCGCGTCCCGCTCGGCGAAGAGGGCGATGGCCCCCATCGCCTCCTGGGCCAGCTCCAGCTGCGCCAGCTCCGCCCGGGCGGCGGGGTCCTCCGGCTCGGGGGCCGGCTCCTCCTCCCCGTCCCGGTCCAGCGAGGTGACCCACCGGGCGGCGCTGCACCGGCGCAGCAGCCGCTCCACCTGCTCCCGGCTCACCCCCAGCAGGTCCGCCAGGGTGGCGTAGTAGCCCGGCGGCAGCTGCCGGGCGTCCAGCCCCAGCTTTTCGGTCAGGCGGCACAGCTCCTTCCACAGGTTCGTCTCCCCCCGGGTGAGGGGGCGCGCGCCCTCCTGCCGCTGCCCCTGCTCCCGGTTGGCCGCCCGGTGCAGGTCTTTTTCATAGATGGCGTCAAAATAGGCCAGAAAGGAGCCGCCCCGGTCCGGGTCGTACCCCTTCACCGCCGCCCGCAGGCTCTCGGCAAAGGCGCAGCTGTCGTACAGGCTCCGCCGCCGCCCCGCCCGGCTGTAACGGGCGTTCAGCAGTTCGTTCTCGTCCAGGGCAAGGGCGCTGTCCCGGCTTTGAAGGCGGTTTTCCACCTTCTGCAAAAACCCCTTCCAGCGCATCACCAGCAGATACAGGTCCTGCCACTGGGCGGCGTCCGCCAGCCGCTCCGCCGCCGGCCTGCGCCACAGGGGGTGCTCCTCGATGCGCCGGGCCAGTTCCTGCCGGCGGGCGTCCTCCCGCAATGCTTGCTCCATGCTCACGCCTCCCGGTCCGGGTGCAGCAGCAGCCGCAAAAAGGCCTGCCGGTCGGTCACGCCGGCCTCGGCGGCCAGGTCCACGATGGCGTCCAGCGTGAACAGGGCGCTCACGTCGTACTGGGCCGCGCCGGTCTGCTCCCCCGCCCGGCGGGTGATCTCCCGGTAGTAGACCCCCTTGATCTCGGCGCCCTCCAGCAGCTTTTCGGCGTAGTGCAGCGCCGAGGAGAGCACCAGCGGCCAGGTCTTTGTGCCGAAGGTGACGCAGGCGTAGTAGCAGGCGTCCGGCTCCATGCAGCCGGTGAGGGCCTCGAACAGGCCCAGCAGGGCGTTTTTCTGCTGGGTCTCCTCCACCGTCAGGTCGGTGAGGGCAAAGGGCAGGCCCAGCTCCTCCAGCTCCCGGCGGAAGACCTCCAGGTTCTCGCTGCGGGGGGCGTTGGTCTGGCGCACCGCGATGACCCGCACCTCGTCGCCGGGGCGGGCGGTGTCCTCGATGATGGGCACGATGGGGTAAAAGGCCGGCCGGGGCGGCCGGCGGGTGGCGTAGTTGGCCGGCAGGGCCAGCTGGCGCTGGATGGCGAAGTTGCTGTCCAGCGGGACGGCGGTGATGTAGATTCGTTTCATGGCATAGACCTCACAAACAGTGGGCGGCCCGGCGGGCCGCTCTTTGCTTCAGTATAGCAAAAACGCCGGGCCGTTTCAACGCGGCCCGGCATTTTTGACCCGGTCACCAGCAGCCGTTCTCACAGCCCAGCACGGGGCCCTGGCCCTTGATGACGATGTCGCCGCCGCACTGGTCGCAGGTGTAGCCCATGCTGCCGCCGCCGGGGATGATGATGTTCAGCGGCGCGTCGGTGGCGTTGCAGGCGTTGCGCCAGGCCTGGATCAGCTCATCCGAGAAGCTGTAGCCGTTGGTGGGCTCCTGGTACATCCAGTGCAGGCCGGCCAGGGCGCAGCTGCCGTCCGCCAGCAGGGTGGACTGATCCACCGGGCAGGTGCCGCCGGTGGCGGGGGCCTCGGGCACGGGGGTGGGGGCCGGGGTCTCCGGGGCGGGCGTCTCGGGCGCGGGGGTGGGCGCGGGGGTGGGCGCGGGCGCCTGGTTCCCGGGCGTCTGGGCCTCCGGGGCGGAGGCTTGCGGGGCGGAAGCCTGGGGCACGGCGGTGGCCGCGGGGGCGGCGGCCGGGGCGGTCACGGTGACGTGGCACACCGCGGAGAAGCCCCGGTAGCGGACGGTGACATCGGCGGCGCCCTCCGCCGACGCCTGCAGGGTGACGCGGCCCTCGCCGCTCACCGACGCGGTGACCACCGCCTCATCGCTGCTGGCGCAGGCAAGGCCCGCCGCCTCGGGAGCGGCCGCCTCCCGGGGGCTGGTGTAGACCGACAGCGCGGCGCTCTGGCCGGGGGCCAGGGCTTTGGAGGAGGCGGAGAGGCGCAGCCCCGTCACCGCCACCGTCACCGTCACCCGGGTCTCGCCGGAGAGGCTGCCCGCCTGGGTGCGCACCACGCACTCCCCGGCGCCCACGGCGGTCACGGTGCCGTCCTCGCTCACAGTGGCCACCGCCTCGTCGCTGGAGGTGTAGCGCAGCGGCTCGCCCGCCGCCCCCTGGGGCAGCAGCGCGGCGTTCAGGGCGGCGGAGCCGTCGCCGCCCGCCTCCAGGGCCAGGGACTCGGGGACGGAGATGCCCTCGGCCGCCGGCAGGGCGGGGGCGGGGCTGGGTTCAGCCTGGGCCGGCTCGCTGGCCGCCGGGGCAAAGGAGGCCGCCTGGGGGGCGTCGGGGGCGCCGGCGCAGCCGGCCAGGGCGGAGAGCAGCAGCAGGCAAGCCGCGGCCAAAGCGAAAGGTTTCATGCGTTTCATGGTGTTTCCTCTTTTCTTTTTTAGTGTTTTGGGCCCGCCCCGTCGCCGGGGAAGGGGCCCGATCGCTTACACCCTCTGTATAGGGCCGGCGGGGCGGGCAGTTAAAGAGAGGGAAAAACTTTTTTTCGAAAGTCCGCCCGCGCGGGCGGCAGCGAAAAGCGCGCCCCGGTCCCTGGGGGACCGGGGCGCGCCTGCGCATGAAAGGGGGTGGGCAGGAAGCCGCTCACAGCGGGTAGTGGGACAGCCGCGCCCCCGCCAGGCCGATGCTGCCCCAGGCGGAGGAGTTGTCCGGATCGGAGAGCAGGAAGCGGATGGTGAGCTGTTCGCAGCCCTGGAGATCTACCGAGAAGGGCGCGCTGCCGCTGACCATGGGCGAGGTGGAGGCAAGCAGAACGTCGTCGCCGTAAACTTCCAGATACATCGGCCCGCCGTTGGCGTCCACCAGCAGATCGCCGCTCAGGCTCTCGTACTCGCCGCCCAGGTAGAAGGTGGCGGACTGCTCTTCACGGTCGTAGTAGGAGAGGTAGCTCATCACCGAGTGGCCGCTGTCGCCGGAGGTGAAGTTCCCCTGCATCAGGTTCACGGTGCTCAGCCAGGCGCCCGGCTGGGGCGGCGGCAGGGTGGCCGTGTCCGCCTTGAGGCCCAGGCGGTTCTCCAGCGAGGCGCCCGCCAGGCGGGCCGAGCCGTCGGCGTTTTTAAAGATGATGGTCATCAGGTTGCAGCCGGCCAGGTCCACCTCCACGTCGCAGGGGGCGCTGCCGGCGGTGATCACCGGCGACTCGTAGACGCTGCGGCCGTCGGCGTAGACCACAAAGCTGCTCTGGCATTCGGTGTTGATGTGGTTGGAGTCGATGCCCCAGCGGCCCTTCAGCGTGTCGTACTTGCCTTCCAGCAGGTACTCCACCGCCTGATAGCCGGAGGAGGCGTAAAGGGCGCTTTCGTAACTCTCCCCGGTGTTGAAGGAGCCCGCCTCGGTGAGCGCCACCACGCCCTCGTCCAGGGCGTAGGTGGAGCGCCGGGCCAGGGTGTTGTCGCCGGCGGACGTGCCGACCCCGTCGAGGAACCCGAAGATGCCGGGCTGCTCCCCGGTGGGGAGATCGGTGCGCAGGCGGTTGGCCAGTTGCGAGAGCCACTGGGAGCCCAGCGACAGAACGCAGAACGCGGCGAAGACAAAGCAGAGAAGGATGATGCGCCGGTCCCGCTTGCGGGTGGCGGCGATGGCGGCCTGCCGGGCCGCTTCCGTCTGGCCGGCATTGGCCTGAGGGGCGGTGCTGGCCTGTTGGGCGGTGCTGGCCTGTTGGGCGGTGCTGGCCGGCCGGGCGGTGTTGGCCTGTTGGGCGGTGTTGGTCTGCCGGGCGGTGCTGGCCGGCCGGGCGGTATTGGCCGGCCGGGCGCGGCGGGCTTCCTCGGCGCGGCGGGCCTCCTCGGCCTGGCGGGCCTGTTCGGCGCGGCGGGCCTCCTCAGCCTGGCGGGCCTGTTCGGCGCGGCGGGCCTCCTCGGCACGGCGGGCCTCCTCGGCACGGCGGGCCTCCTCGGCACGGCGGGCCTCCTCGGCGCGGCGGGCCTCCTCGGCGCGGCGGGCCTCCTCGGCACGGCGGGCCTCCTCAGCCTGGCGGGCCTCCTCGGCCTGACGGGCCTCCTCCTTCGCGCGGCGGGCCCGCTCAAGGCGGCGGGCTTTCTGGCGCCGCCGCAGTTCCCGCTTGGAATCGTCGTCCCCCTGGCGGGCGGCCAGCGCCAGCCAGGCCTCCTGGTCGTCGCCGGGCTGCCGGGCCATTTGGACCAGGGCGGGCAGATCCGCCTCGGTGAGCCATTCGGGGTTCCGGGTGCAGGTGTCCAGCAGCAGGGCGGCCACCGAGGGCTCCTCCGCCGCCTGCCAGGCGCTTTGCAGCAGGGCCTGGGGCAGCGCGCCGCCGTTTTTCAGCGCCTCCAGTTGGAGCGAGGCGCAGCGGCGCAGCGCCTCGTCCTCCTCCGTCTGGCCCAGGGCGGCCAGCGTTTGCTCCAGCAGCTGCTCCGCCTGGCGGGGGGCGGTGCTGCGGCGGGCCACGGCGGTGTCGTATTTCAGCCGGGCCGGCCCCAGCCGGGCGGCGAGAAGCAGCATCGCCTCGCTCTCCGCCTCGTTGGCGGGGCAGCCGTAGCCGCGGTGCAGGTAATCCGCGCAGCGCAGCGCGGCGGCGCTGCTGCCCAGCTCGGTGGCCATGCAGCAGCGGGCGTAACTCTTTTCCGCGTCCTCCAGGGGGCCGGGCTGGGCGTACAGTTCCCCCAGCCGCAGATGGATGGCCTGTTTGTCCTGGGTGGTGTAGGGGGAAAGGGCGTTCCGCGCCCGCTCCAGCGCGGCGATCTCCCCCGCCGTGTCCCCCGCCGCCCGGCAGCGGTCGGCGTCCTCCAGGCAGGGGTCCCGGCCCTCCGCCTTTTCGTCGGCGGCGGGGCGGCCCTCCCGGGCCTCCAGTTCCTGCCGGGCCGCCTCACTGCCGGCGTCCCGGGCCTTGCGCAGGTATTTCAAACAGACCTCCTCGTCCGGCTGCACCCCCTTGCCCAGGCGGTAGCACTGGGCCAGGGCGTACAGGGCGTCGGGGCTCTCCTCGTCAAACGTGGGATCTTCCAGCAGGTCGTCCAGCGTCAGTTCTTCGTATCGGTACATCTCTCGTTCCTCCTCGCATCCCGGTGAGGGGACATGCTTATTATAGTGCAGACCGGCCGCCGGGCGCAATAGGGGGCGGCCTTTCGGCAGGTTTATAGGGCCGGGGCGCCGCGCAGTTAAAGGACTGAAAAAATTTTTTTGGGGGCCTTTAACTTCCTCGGGGCCGCGCCCTATATAAAAGAGGAACAGGCCGGGCGGCGCATTGAAATGGGGGCTTTGAATGCTATATAATGAGGAAAGTGAAAGGCGGCGACAGCGAGCGCCGCCCCGGCGGGAGGCTTGCAGAGAAAATGGAAGAAAAGATCTCGAAAGAGGCGAGGATGGAACTGCACAAGCGAGCGCGCTCCGACGCCGCCCACCGGGCGGAGGAGGAGGTGCGGGAGTACCTGCAGCAATTTTACTGCCGCATCATCCCGGAGGAGGAGTTCGAGGCCTTTCTCGGGGCCTGCGCGGAACTGGAGAACCACCGCCGGGACGGCGGCGCCCCCGCCGACGGGCGGCGGGCCGCCAGGCGGTTCCCCCCGCTGGTGGACCGCAAGACCCTGCTGGAGGAACTGGGGCTGCCGACGGCCACCGATGTCTCCCAGTCCGGCGCGCAGTTCGCCGCGGCGGTGAAGCGGGCGCTGGGGGGCGGCTTTTCCGCCGCCGACCGCCGGCGCATCGTCCAGTGCTTTGACCTGGCGGGGCTGTTCAAGGTGGGCTCGCTGCTGGCGGATTTCGACGTGGCCGCCTACGACGTGTTCCCCCATGTGCGGGCGGCCTGCCCCGAAGGGGTGCGGGCCCTATGCCCCGACGGCGCCGAGGAGGACCGGCGGCAGCGCTGGCAGGCGCTGAACGCCCGGGGCAGCCGGGTGCGCAACGTCTGGTTCGGCCACCCCAACGCCCACACCTTCGCAAAGATGGACCCGAACCGCTGGCAGGCCGACGTGGCTGTGATGGAGACCCTGGTCTCCACCCTGCGCACGGAGGAACTGGCGGAGGCCGCCGACCGGGCCGCCGCCTGCCTGGCCCGGGCCCGGGCGCTGGAACTGGTGGGCGTGAAGACGCTGGCCCAGCGTGCGGGCTGCGGCGAGGCCGACGTCCTGGCCGCCCTGAAGGCGGCGGGCGTGGCCGTGGAGGAGGGAACGTACTGCGGCGTGGAGGCGGAACTGATCTCCCGCGTGGGCGGCTATGCGCGGGCCCGGGAGCAGGAGCGCCGGGGCCGGCAGCTGCAGACCGAACTGGAGCAGGCCCGCACCGAACTGGAGCGCCGGGCCAAAGCCGACGCCGGCCTGCAGCGCGTGCAGGAGCGGCTGTTCACCCAGAAGCTGTCCGCCGTGCCGCCGCTGGACCTGCTGGAAAACTACGCCGGCGGCACGCTGGACCGGCGCGCGCTGCAGGAGCTGGCCGCCACCCACCGCTTTCTGCTGGACGACAGCCTGCTGCGGCGGGACGACGAGCGCCGGTTCGTGGAGGGGCCGCTGCTGGACGCGCTGCGGCGGGCCGGGCGGGACCCCCGCCAGGCGCTGCTGGTGGAGGCCACCGCCCTCTACCGCCTCATGCGGGACACGGAGGAGCGGGAACGGCTGTACAGGGGGATGCTGCGCTGCGCCGGCGACGGCAGCCGCGCCGCTGAACTGGAAGAGCTTCAGCGCCGCCGCGAGCAGCTGACCCCCAGCAAAAACGCCTATCTCTTTGTGCGCAACAGCCTGAAGCTGGGTCCGGCGGGCTACCCCGACCCGGGCCGGAGCAACGACGCCGCGCTGCTGGAGTTTCTGGAGGACCACTGTTTTGAGCGCATCTGCGTGCTCACCGCCGGCCCCACGGCGCTGACCGGGCTGCTGGACCGGGAAAAGACCCCCTTCGCGGTGATCGCCCGGGTGAGCCGGGGCCCGGCGGGGGCCGAGGCGGAGTGCGTCTGCCGGGTGTTCCGGGCCAGCCTGCCCTTCGCCGGCGTGCGGCAGGACGACCCGCTGCTGCAGGGGCTGCGCCGCAAGACCGAACGGATGTACCGGCAGGCCCTGGACGCGGCCCAGCGGGCCCGCTGGCAGAAGGAGGACGTGCTGGGCGAGATGCACCGGATGGTGGCGGAGCGGGAGGCGGCGGTGCCCCTCTCCCAGCGGCCCGCCGCCCCGGCGGGGGCGTCCCGCTCCCGGGGCGCTGTCGCCCCCGGGCAGCCGTCCGCTGTCGATCCCGGGCAGCCGTCCGCTGGCGATCCCGGGCAGCCGTCCGCCGCTGCCCCCGATCCGTCGCCCGCCGACGATACCCCCCTGGCGCTGGCCCGGCCGGTGCAGCCGGGGGATGAGCTTTTCACCGAGGAAGGGCGGCCGGTGCGCCTTGCCGCGCCCCTCACCGAGGGGGGCGAGGCGGCCCGGGGCGGCGAGGGAGCCATCTACCTCTGCCAGGGGCAGCAGGGCCTGGTGGCCAAGATCTACCACCCCGACCAGCTGACGGCGGAGCGGCGGGACAAACTGCGGGCCATGCTGGCCCGCGACCCCGGCCTGCGGGGGCTGTGCTGGCCGGTGCACCTGCTGAACAACGGCGAGGGGCAGTTCGTGGGCTATCTCATGGAGCGGGCCCCCGAAGGGGCGATGCCCTTTTCCAAAACGGTGCTGAAGATCGGCGGCCGGGCGGTGCACGAGGAGCTGCTCAAGGGCTGGACCCGGCGGGACCTGATCCGGTCGGCCCTGCGGGCGGCGCAGCTGATGGACAGCCTCCACCGGCAGAATATCCTGATGGGCGACGTGAACGCCGGCAACTTCATGGTGGACCTGACCAACAGCGGCAGCGTCTGCATCGTGGACACCGACAGCTTCCAGTTCGGCGGCTATCCCTGCCCGGTGGGCACCGACGAGTTCACCTGCCCTTTTGTACGGCAGGGGGGCGAGAACGTGCCCCGGCCCCGGGGCCCGGTGCGCTACGGCAGGCTGATGCGCAGCCTGGAGGAGGAACAGTTCTCCCTGGCGGTGCTGCTGTTCGAGATCCTGTTCTGCGGGCTGAACCCCTTTGTGAACAAGGGCGAGGAGGATTTCCTCACCTGCATGCGGGAGCGCAGGTTCCCCTACGCCGCCCAGAACGGCGTGCCCTGGTCGGTGCCGGACGGCGACAACTGGATGATCTGGAAGAACCTGCCCGCCGCGGTGACCACCGCCTTCACCGACACCTTCGTGGCCTGGCGGCCGCGCAGCGCCGGCCAGTGGGCCAGGGTGCTGCGGCGGTATCTGGAACTGGTGGAGAAGGGGATCTTCACCGACGAGTTGACGCCGGTGAAATACCACGAATTCAACCGGGAGAACCCCTTCTTCGCGGACGTGCGCTGCCCCAGCGCCCTGTGCGGCCACCGGGAGTTCAACATGCCCCGGGAGCAGCTGGCGGGCATCGCCGCCTCCCGCTCGCCCCAGGGGCGGGACGCGCTGTTCTGCCGCTCCTGCCGCAGCTTCCTCGCCCTGCGGGGAGAGGAGCGCGCGGGCGAGACGGTGACGTGCAGCGTGTGCGGCAAGCCTTTCTACCCCACCATCCGGCAGGTGTTCTACCACGACGCCGACGCCCCCCAGTTCGCCGACGCCGCCTACATCTGCGACGACTGCGCCAACCCCACGGTACGCTGCGCCTGCTGCGGGCAGACGATGCGGGTGACCCGCCAGCGGCTGCTGCAGGCGCGGGAGAAAAAGTGGGACCTCTACTGCCAGGACTGCCTGCAGCCGGCGGAGGCCAGCTGCGCCTGCTGCGGCGCGCCGGTGAGCGTGCCCCGGTGGCAGCAGGCCCAAAGCGAGCGGGGCAGCCGGGTGCTGCTGTGCGAGCGCTGCAACAGCGCCGACACCCTCACCGCCCGGTGCGGCAGCTGCGGGCAGACCTTCGAGGTGGCGAAAAATGTGTTTATCGGGGTCCGGCGCGGCGGCAAAACGCTGCTGTGCCGCAGCTGCCTGCGGGGCAGCCGGCCGCCGCGGGCGCCCCGACCTGAGTGAGTTTGGGCATTGCCCGGAAAGGATCTCTCCATGGACAAGACGATCGAAAGCCTGTATATCTCCCACGAGGAGCTCAGCCGCAACCGCACCAAGCGCATCCTGCTCTGCTTCTGCGTGGACGCCTCCGCCTCCATGGCGGTGAGCGGCATGATGGAAAAGGTGAACCAGGGCATCGAGAGCTTTTTCCGCCGCACCCGGTCGGAACTGCTTGCCCGGGACGCCGCCGACATCTGCATCGTCACCTTCGGCGACCGGGTGGAGGTGGTCTGCGACTTCGGCTCCTTCGACGACGCCTGCGAGCAGGTGCTGCGCAACCCCATCCGCGCCACCGGCTCCCTCACCCGGCTGGCGGCGGGGGTCAACTGCGCCCTGGACCGGCTGGAGAACCACCAGCGGGAGCTGGCGCAGGTGGGCAACAACGCCTATGTGCCCTGGCTCATCATCCTCAGCGACGGGGTCTCCACCGAGCCGGAGGAGGAGGTGCGCAAGGCCTCGGAGCGGGTGTTCGCGCTGCTGCGGGCCAACCGGCTGCGCACCCGGTGCCTGTCCACCGACGACGGGTACGAGAGCCTTCGGCACTTCACCGTGGGCAAGGTGGACCGGCTGGAGGAACTGTCGGTGACCGACTTCTTCGACGTGGTGAGCCGCAGCGTCAGCCTGGCCAGCAAGCACACCATCGAGCGGCCGGATTTTGAACTGGAAGAAGGCGGCGGGCGGTGAGCCGCCCCGCCGGCAAAAGGAGATGATGGCATGGCCATGAAGACGGCGGCGGCGGTGCGCCGGGGGCTGGCCCACCAGCTGCGGGGCATCCCCTGCCAGGACGAGGCCCGGGCGGCCCACACCGGCGACTGCGCCGTTGCCGCGGTGTGCGACGGCGCGGGCAGCTGCCCCCGCTCGGAGGTGGCGGCCCGGGCGCTCTGCGGCTGGATCGTGGAGTGGCTGCCCCCCCGCTTTGAGGAGTTGTATGCCCTGGAGGAGGGTGCGCTGGTGGAGCGGGTGCTGGCGGAGGGCCTGCGCCGGCTGGACGACACCGGCCTGGACCGGTGGGAGAGCAGCTGCACGCTGGTGTGCGCCGCCCGCCACCGGGACGGCCGGCTGCTGGTGCTCCATGTGGGGGACGGCTTCGCCTTTTCGGGCCAGGAGGTGCTCTCCCACCCGGAGAACGGCCGGTTCGCCGAGGAGACCTATTTCTTCAGTTCCCCCGACGCGGCGCGGCACCTGCGGGTGCTGCGCCGGGTGGAGGCGGGCGACACGGCGGTGCTGCTCACCACCGACGGCTGCGGCGACGCGCTGTACGACGGCGAGGCCCGCCGCCCCGCCGCCGCCGTGAAAAAGCTGTGCGACGGCATCGCCGCCTGCACCGAGGAGGAGGTGGCCGCCGCCCTGCGCCGCAACCTGGAGGAGGTGTTCGCCCAGGTGAGCGAGGACGACCTGAGCCTGGCGATGCTGTGGTGCGGCGCCGACGGCCCGGAAACATGAGACGAAAAAAAGGAGCCCGGCGGCTGCCGGGCTCCTTTTTTTGTCTGTCGGGGGACGTCACACAAAGGGGTTGTAGAAGCGGTCGCCGTCCCAGAAGGTGATGATGAGGCTGGCCGCCAGCAGGGCCACGCCCAGGCCCAGCACCAGGTAGTCTCTGCGGGCGAAGGGCCGCTGCACATACCAGGTGCGCTTTTTGTGCTTGCCGAAGCCCCGCAGTTCCATGGCGTTGCTGATGGTGTCGATGCGGGACAGGCTGGACAGGATGAGGGGCAAAAGGATGTTCACCGAGTTCTTCAGCCGGGCGCTCAGCTTCTCCTTTTTGCCCAGTTCCACCCCCCGGGCCTGCTGGGCCTGGCTGATGCTGTGGTAGTCCCGCTGGATGTCGGGGATGTAGCGCAGGGCGATGGCCACCGAGTAGCCCACCCGGTAGGACACGCCGATGGAGTTGAGGCTGGCGGCGAACTCGCTGGGGTTGGTGGCCGAGATGAACAGGATGGCCACCGGCAGCGCCACAAAGTACTTCAGCGAGATGTTCAGGGTGTAGAACAGCTGCTCCCAGGTGATGGTGTAGCGCCAGAACAGGGTGGCGATCACATGGCGGGTGCCGTAGATCTGCACCCCCTGCTCGGGGCTGAACAGGTAGATGAACAGGTTGTTCAAAATCAGGAACACCAGCATGAACACCAGCATGAAGCGCACCTCCCGCAGCTTGATGCGGCTGGCCCGGAAGGCGGCGAAACTCACCGCCATCAGGCCGATGAGCACCCGGGTGTCGTAGGTGATCATGCTGGCGAAGGTGAACAGCAAAAAGAAGGCCAGCTTGGTGGTGCCGGTGAGCCGGTGCACGAAACTCTGGCGGGGCAGATAGTTCAAAACGGTGTTAGCAGCCATGTTCCCGCACCTCCCGGTCGTAGTCGATGAACCGCTGGACAAAGGCCTCCGGCGGCTCGATGCCGCAGCGCCCCGCCAGGGTGAACAGGCTGGTTTCCTTCAGGGCCGCCCGCTCGATGAGCTCCGGGTCGCACAGCACCCCGGCGGCGGTGCGGTCGGCGATGAGCCGCCCGTCGCTGAACACCAGCGCCCGGGGGGTGTACTCCAGCATCAGGTGCATGTCGTGGGTGATCATCAGCACCGTCACCCCCCGCCCGTTCAGCCCCCGCAAAAACTCCATGATCTCGGTGTAGTGGCGGAAATCCTGCCCGGCGGTGGGCTCGTCCAGAATGATGACGTCCGGCCCCAGCACCAGCACGCTGGCGATGGTGACCCGCTTTTTCTGGCCGAAGCTCAACGCGCTCACCGGCCAGTTGCGGAAGGGGTAGAGCCCGCAGATCTTCAGGGTCTCCTCCACCTTCTCCCGCACCTGGGCGGCGGAAAGCCCGCTCTTGGCCAGGCCCAGGGCCACCTCGTCGAAGATCATGGTCTTGGAGATCATCTGGTTGGGGTTCTGCATCACATAGCCGATGCGCGCCGCCCGCTGGCGGATGGTGTCGCCGGTGATGTCCCGCCCGTCCAGCAGGATGCTGCCGGAATCGGGGGCCTCAAAGCCGCAGATGAGTTTCGAAAGGGTGGATTTGCCCGCGCCGTTGCGGCCCACGATGCTGGTCATCTCCCCTTTGCGCACGGTGAAGGAGACGTTCTGCAGGGTGGACCGGTCCTTGGTGTAGCCAAAGCACAGGTCCTTCACCTCCAGCAACACCGGCTGCTGGGGGGCCGGGGCGGGGGCGGGGGCGCCGTGGTACCAGGCGCGCACCGCCTCTTTGTCGGCGTCGGTGAGGTCCAGCGTGTCCGGGTGGGCGGGGCGCTTCTCCGGTGTGAGGGCCACCCCGGCGTATTTCAGCGCGGTGAGATAGAGGGGCTCCCGGATGCCGGCTTTCGTCAGCAGCGGGGTGCACAGCAGCTCGTCGGGGCGCAGGTCGGCGGCGATGCGCCCCTCCTCCATCAGCACGATGCGGTCCACACTGCGCCACAGCACGTCCTCCAGCCGGTGTTCGATGATGAGCACGGTGGTGTCGGTCTCCTTCTGGATGCGGTCGATCAGTTCGATGGTCTGCTTGCCCGCCGCCGGGTCCAGGTTGGCCAGCGGCTCGTCGAACAGCAGGATCTTCACCGCGTCCACCATCACCCCCGCCAGGCTCACCCGCTGCTTCTGCCCGCCGGAAAGTTCGTGGGGGGCAAAGCCCAGGTGCCGCTCCACCCCCACCAGGGCGGCGGCCTTGTCCACCGCGGCGTGCATCTCCTTTTGGGGCACGCAGTCGTTTTCCAGCGCGAAGGCGATGTCCTCCGCCACCGTCAGGCCGATGAACTGGCCGTCCGGGTCCTGGAGCACCGTGCCCACCGACTTGGACAGCGCGAAGATGCTCTCCTTCTTCGCCTCCATGCCGTCCACCGTCAGGGTGCCGGAGGACTCGCCAGGATAGCTGAAGGGGATGAGGCCGTTGATGCAGCTGGCCAGGGTGGATTTGCCCGAGCCGGAGGGCCCGGCGATGAGGATCTTCTCGCCGGGGTAGATGTCCAGGTCGATGTTGCAGAGGGTGGGCCGGGCCTGGGCGCGGTATTGGAAGGTGAAATCCCGGAAGGAAATGATGGGCTCCATAAAACAGCGCTCCTCGCAGTTCAAAATCAAAGGAAACGGGGGCAGGGCACTGCCCTGCCCCCGATGCAAAACGCACCGAAACGGCTTGCCGCACAAGCGTTCCGACGGGCGATGTGCCGGGAAAAAGGAGCTTACTCCTTGTCCAGCGAGCCCTTCTTGGCGATGGTCTTGCAGAAAGCAGCCACCAGCAGGCCGCCCACGATGACGGCGGTCAGGCTGTTGACGATGGCGGCAAAGGCGCCCTGGGTGAACACCTTGTCGGCGGGCTCGGCGTAGATGAGGATATCCAGGCCGGGGGCCACCAGCAGCCAGGAGACGGCGTTGGCCACCACGTTGGCCACGGCGAACAGGGCCAGCTTGCCCTTGCCGAAGTCGCCCTCAGACAGAGCCATCTTTTTGGCGGTCAGGCCCACGATCACGCCCACCAGGGTGGAGGCGATGACCCAGCTCCACCAGGGGCTGCCGCCCCAGGACAGGTCGATCAGGGTGTGGCCGATGAAGCCGATCAGGCCGCCGGCCACGGGGCCGTACATGGCGGCCAGCATGCCCAGAATGGCGTACTGCAGGCTGATGTTGGTGTTGGGGATGCCGCTGGGGATGGCCACAAAGCGGCCCAGCACAAAGAACAGGGCGGCGCCGATGCCCACCGCGACCACGGTCTTGATGGAAGAATTTTTCATGTTGCACACTCCTCACATTATAAAAAGAAAAACTATTCGCCGGCGGAAGGGCCTGTCCCCTCCGCGGAGAATCAAACAGGGCGCACCGCCTTATTCGTAGACGATGCGGGGCGCCTTGCGCAGGGCGATGCGCCACTGGATGCCGGTGCCGATGTTGTAGGCCTTGGAGAAGCTGCCCTGGTTGATGGCCACGGCCACGCAGTCCAGGCTGTTGACATACAGCAGCGGCTCGCCCACGTTCACGTCGGCAAAGCTTCTGGCATAGACCATGATGTTTTTGTAGAGGGTGCGGGTGTCGTTGGCGATGGACACCTCCACCCGCCCGCCGTGGGAAACGCCCAGTTTTGCGAACATCTCCCGGGGGATGTTGGTCCACAGCGAGCCGAAGCGCACGTCCAGCACGTCGATGGTGCCGGTGATGACGTCGTTTTCAAACTCCGCCTCGATGACCGGCAGCTCGATGACGCTCTCCACGGGCACCTGAGGCCCCACCTGCTCGAAGGTGATGACCCCCGAGGCCAGCCGCGCGCCGGTGTAGGCGTAGATGTCACGGCCGTGGAAGGTGTAGCTCTCGCCGGAATTGGGCAGGCGGTTCACGCTCTCGTCGATGATGCGGGCCTCTTCGATGCCGCACATCCGCTTGATGTGGGTCAGGGTGCCGTTGTCCGGCGTGATGATGTAATGGCCCCCGGCGGTCCTCACCGCGATGCTGCGCCGGGTGGAGCCCACCCCCGGGTCCACCACGCTCACGAACACGCTGTTCTTCGGCCAGTAGCTCACCGTCTGGATCAGGCGATAGCTGGCCTCCCAGATGTCGTACTGGGGGATGTCGTGGGTGAGGTCGAACACCCGCAGATCGGGGCACACGCCCTGGGCCACCCCGTACATGGCGCACACCGCGCCGTCGGCATAGCCGAAGTCGGACTGAAGGATCAACGGATTCATTCTCTCAACACGCCTCCCGCACGCAAAAATTACACTTAAGTATACGCTTTTCGGGCAAGGCTTGTCAAGGCCGGCGCCCCGCGCAGCGGCGGTTTTGCGCGGTTTTTCGCCCCGGCGTCAGGGCCCCTGCAGCGGCGCCGCCCGGCGGTGGAACCCGGGGTCGTATTTTGCCTTCACCGCCTTGTTGAAGGTCAGAAGACAGCGCTTTTCCACCGAGGCCACGGCGATCTGCCCCCGGCGGGCGTAGGCCCGGGCGTCCAGATACAGGCACAGCAGCACCGCCGCCCGCTGGGCCCACTCCCCCAGGGAGCACAGGGTGCAGGCGTCCAGGTTGTCGCGCGCCACACAGGGCTTTTCGATCTGGGCGATCTGCCGCCCGCCGGCCCAGATGGGGTACGCCACCCCCTGCCGGCCCAGGCCCATCTCAAACATCTCCAGCTGCGCCCCGTCCAGGGTCATGGCGGTGTAGCCGTAGCGGGAAAAGGGCCCGCTGCGGGCCAGTTTGTCGCACATCTCCCCCACCGTCTCGCCGCCGCGGGCCACGGTGTAGGGGGCCCACACCCGCTGCTCCACCGCCTTGCCCAGGTTTTGCAGCGGCGGCTGGCGGCGGTAGGAGAGATACAGCTCCTCGCCCCGGTAGCGGCAGGCGCAGGGCCCGCCGAAGAGGAAGTTGTCCGGAAAGAGGGCGCCGCCGATGGCCTCGCCGCCCTCCAAAATGGCGAACTCGGCCCGCAGGCCGCTCGCCGTCTGCCTCACCTCACACAACATGGCTCACACCTGCCCTTTGCTCACGATGCGGCCGTCCCGCACCTCCAGCTCCCCCAGCCGGTCCAGCACGGCGGCGCGGAAGTCCAGTTCCTCCTTGTCCTGAAAGCCCACGAAGAACACCGTCTCCACCGCGTCCCGGTCAAAAAAGAACATCTCGTCCGGCCGGGTGATGCCCTCCGGGTACCAGCAGGCGGAGTAGTCGTATATCCTGTCGCTGCCCGCCCGCGCCTGGATGCGCCCGCAGATCATCACCCGCTTGGTGCCGCCCCGCAGCAGCACCACCGAGCCGATGGGCAGAAGGTTTTTGTACATGGAAAAGCCCTCCTCCTGTATAGTATAAGGAAAACCGTCGCCTTGCCTTTTATGATAGGGCGTTTTCGGGCGGTGTCAAGGCCCGGCCGCCCGCCGGCGCGGCGGAGGGCCGAAAGTTTTGAGCAGAATGAAATAAAATTACATAGTTTTGTAAAAAAATCTCCGCAAATTTGTACTTTTCGGCGACATTGGGCCGCAGGATATCCAACAATTCCAGAGTTCCCTTTGGCAGTTATACAAATCGGACGGCGCGTTGTTGACACTGTGATGAAACAATGTTACTATTGCGTCGCTGGAATACAGCCGAGTAAGATCGCTTTGTTACCTGCGTTTTTGCATCGTCCCAAGACGGCGCCCGACGCGCCGTCATCGGCACAGACCCCCGGGAAAAGCGGATCATGAAAAGGAGGATTTTTGCAATGCGTATCCATCTGAAGAAGCTGCTGTGCACAAGCATGGCCCTTGCCATGGCACTCACGGTGCTCTCCGGCTGCGGAAGCACCGGCGCCTCCGGCAGCACCGGCGCCGGCGGTTCCGGCACCGCGTCTGCCGCGGGAGAGGGCGATCCCATCGAGATCACGCTCTCCTATTCAGACAACGCCACCCTTCCCTTCAAGGAGGACTGGCTCACCATCCAGGAGGTGCAGAAGCGCACCAACAGCAAGCTGAAGTTCGAGGTCATCCCCATCGCGGACTATGACACCAAGGTCAGCCTGATGCTGAACACCGGCGAGAATGTGCCCGACGTGATCCTGTATCAGGGGACCAAGGGCGAGAACGCCAGCCTGGCGCTGAACGGCGCCATCGTGCCCATCAGCGATTACTCCGAATGGACCCCCAACTTCAACGCATGGGTGGAGAAGTTCGGCATGGAAAAGGACCTGGACGACCTGCGCCTGAAGGACGGCAAGTATTACTATATGCCCAGCCTGTTTGACGTGCCCTTCTACGACGGCGGCCTGATCCTGCGCCAGGATTTCCTGGAGGCCAACAACCTGGAGGCCCCCACCACCTACGACGACCTGTACAACATCCTCAAGCTGTACAAGGAGCAGAACCCCGACTCCTATCCCCTGACCATTCTGTCGGGGCCCCGGGTGCTGTACCGCATGACCATGCCGGCCTGGGGCATCAGCCTGGGCAAGAACAGCTCCTCCGGCAGCTACGTGCTCAGCTGGGACTATGACAAGCAGGAGTACTTTGCCGGCGCCACCAGCGAGCAGTTCAAGGAGTATCTGCAGTTCTTTGCCAAGCTGTATGCCGAGGGCCTGCTGGATCCCGAAATGGCCGACCCCATCGACGGCGACAAGTGGACGCAGAAGATGGCCAGCGGCGCCGCCATGGCCACCTACGCCTACTATGACCAGATCGGCGGCGTGGAGGCTTCCTCCACCATCGACGGCTTCAAGCTGCAGATGTACCCCGCCCTGGCCGGCCCCGCCGGCGCCCATCACCAGCCCAAGAGCCGCACCGGCGCGGGCATCATGTTCCCCGCCAAGACCGCCGAGCGTGAGGACTTCGAGCAGGTGGTCCGCACCATCGACGAGATCTTCTTCTCCGAGGAGAACGCAAAACTCTGGTGCCTGGGCGTGGAGGGCGAGACCTACACCGAGGATGAGAACGGCAACATCGTCTACTCCGACGAGATCACCAGTTCCCCCGACGGCATCTACAAGACCATGCAGGTCAAGTACGGCTGCGGTTCCGACGTGACCCAGATGGTCTGGATCAACAAGCGGGAGATGACCAAGTACGACGAGAACTACGCGCAGATCAACGCCACCGTGGAGAGCATGGGCGACGTGATCCAGGGCATTCCTCCCACGCCGATGTTCGACGACCTCACCTCCGAGGAGGCCGGCCTGCTGCAGACCCCGCTGGCCGACACCTGGGAGCGCTGGACCAACGAGTTCCTCACCGGCAGCAAGAGCCTGGATACCGACTGGGATACCTACGTGGCCGAGATGCAGAGCAAGGGCATTGACCAGTTCTGCGAGCTCTACCAGAGCAACATGAACTGATCTTTCACACATCACGCGGCGGGGCCATATTTCGAAGGGAATAGGCCCCGCCTTTTATTGAGGGGGGACTGGCATGACCAAAACAAAAACCGCCAAAAACAACCCGCCGCAGACCGGCCTGCGCAAGGTGGGCCTGCGCCGCTACATGAAAAAATACTGGCCGCTTTACGCCATGATGGTGCTGCCGGTGATCTATTTCATCGTGTTCAAGTATCTGCCCATGTTCGGCAACATCCTGGCCTTCCGCCGCTATCGCCCGGGCATGAGCCCCTGGGGCGAGGAGTGGGCCGGCCTGCGGTATTTCAAGCTGTTCATGCGGGACCCTATGTTCTGGAGCGCCTTCAAGAACACGCTGGTGCTCTCGCTGCTGAACCTGCTGGTGAACTTCTTCCTGCCCATCCTCTTCGCCATCCTGCTGAACGAGGTGCGGGCCAAGCGGTTCAAAAAGTTCGTGCAGACCATCTCCTATATGCCCCGGTTCATCTCCACCGTGGTGGTCATCACCATTCTGGGCGAGCTGCTCTCGCCCAGCAGCGGGCTGGTGAACCTGTTCCTCAAGAACGCCTTCGGCATCGAGCCCATCTACTTCATGAACGAGCCGGGCTGGTTCCGCATCATCTACATCCTCACCGACAGCTGGCAGTTCACCGGCTGGACGGCCATCATCTACCTGGCGGCCATCACCGGCATCAGCAGCGACCTGTTTGAGGCCGCGGAGATCGACGGCGCCGGCCGGCTGCAGCAGATCATGTACGTCACCATCCCCTCCATCATGCCCATCATCATGGTGATGCTGATCATGAACGTGGGCCGTATGCTCACCCTGGGCTTTGAGAAGGTGCTGCTGATGTACACGCCCAACAACGCCTCGGTCAGCGATATTCTGGACACCCTGGTCTACCGCACCGGTCTGGCGAATCAGAACTATTCCTACGCCACCGCCATCGGTCTGTTCACCGGCGTGATCGGCGTCATCCTGGTGACCGGTGCCAACGCGCTCAGCCGCAAGGTCACCGGCGAGAGCGTGTATTGAGGGGGGAACGGAAATGACGCGTCGTTACAAGACCTGGCAGAACCGCCTGTTCGACGGCATCATCTATCTGGTGATGGTGCTGGTGCTGCTGATCTGCCTGGTGCCGTTTATCTATATGCTGGCCATCTCCTTCTCCTCCACCTCGGCCATCGTGAACAACGAGGTCTTTCTGTGGCCGGTGGGCTTCACGGCGGAGTCCTACAAGCAGATCTTTGAATATCCCAAGTTCTTCCACGCCTACGGCAACACCTTCTTCTACACCATCGTGGGCACGGCCATCTCGCTGGTGATGACCATCCTGTTCGCCTATCCCCTGTCCAAGCCCGAGCTGTTCGGCCAGAAGTTTCTGATGAAGATGGTCATCTTCTCCATGTACTTCTCCGGCGGCCTCATCCCCAACTACCTGCTGGTCTCCAGCCTGCACATCACCGGCACCCGGCTGGCCATGCTGCTGCCCTTTGCCATCAACCAGTTCAACCTGATCATCATGATCAATTTCTTCCGCTCGCTGCCCAAGGAGCTGGAGGAGGCCGCCCTCATCGACGGGCTGGGCTACTTCGGCATCCTGCGGCGCATCGTGGTGCCCCTGTCCACCGCCGCCATCGCCACGGTGGGCCTGTACTACGCGGTGTTCTTCTGGAACGACTGGTTCAACAGCCTGATCTACCTGAACACCGACCAGTTCCCGGTGATGCTGTTTTTGCGCAACATCGTCAACGGCACCACCATGGTGGGCGACGGCGCCGGCTCCGCCGACAAGACCACCATCGCCCTGTCCATCAAATCCGCCGTCATCATCGTATCCACCGTGCCCATCATCGTGCTGTATCCCTTCCTGCAAAAGTATTTCGTGAAGGGCATGACCGTCGGTGCGGTGAAAGGATAAGGAGGACCCGCAAATGGTGAAACTGGACTCCATCTCCACCGAGCAGAGCAACCGGAACACCGCCCACATCGACCAGCTGGACACCCTGTCCATGGTGCAGCTCATCAACCGGGAAGATCAGAAGGTGGCTCTGGCGGTGGAAAAGGTGCTGCCCCAGGTGGCACGGGCGGTGGACGCTATCTGCGAAAAGATGAGCGAGGGCGGGCGGCTGGTCTACTGCGGCTGCGGCACCTCCGGGCGGCTGGGCGTGCTGGACGCGGTGGAGTGCCCCCCCACCTTCGGCACCGACCCCGGGCAGGTGGTGGGCCTGATCGCCGGCGGCCCCGGCGCCTTTGTGAAGGCGGTGGAGGGCGCCGAGGACGACTTTGACCTGGGCCGCGCCGACCTGGAGGACATCGGCTTCTCCCGAAAGGACATCCTGGTGGGCATCGCCGCCAGCGGGCGCACGCCCTATGTGCGGGGCGCCATGGAATACGCCCGCAGCCTGGGCGCCCCCGTGGTGGCGGTGACCTGCTGCCCCGGCAGCCCGGTGGACCGCCTGGCGGACATCGCCATCGCCCCCACCCCCGGGCCGGAGGTCATCACCGGCTCCACCCGGCTCAAGAGCGGCACCGCGCAGAAGATGGTGCTGAACATGCTCTCCACCGCCAGCATGATCAAGCTGGGCAAGGTGTACGGCAACCTGATGGTGGACGTGAAGGCCACCAACCAGAAGCTGCTGGCCCGCACCATCTCCATCGTCAGAAGCGCCGTGCCCTGCACCGACCAGCAGGCCCAGGCCGCGCTGGAGCAGTGCGGCTGGTGGGCCAAGCCCGCCATCCTGATGGTCAAGTGCGGCGTGTCCGCCCAGAGCGCCCAGCAGCTGCTGGAGCGGGCCGGCGGCCGGGTGAGCCGGGCCATCGAACTGTTCGAGGCGGACGAGAGCGCCTCATAAAACAACAAAAACAGCTGAGCGGCGGCACCGCTCAGCTGACTTTTTAGGGAAGGGAAGGATGACCCCATGGCGTTTGTTCGCTGTGATATGATGAGCCATGCGCTGCAGATGAACACCAGCTTTCTGGCGGTGCTGCCCGAGGACCGGCCGCTGGAGACGGCGCCGGTGGTGTACCTGCTCCACGGCCTCACCGACAACTGCACCGGCTGGCACCGGTTCTCCCGGGTGGAGGCCTACGCCCGCGCCAAGGGCGCGGTGCTGGTGATGCCGGAGGTGCAGCGCAGCTTTTACACCGACATGCAGGCCGGCGGGGCCTACTACACCTATGTGAGCGAGGAACTGCCCCGCTTTTGCGAGGGGCTGTTCCGCCTCTCCTCCCGGCCGCGGCAGCGGTATGTGATGGGCCTTTCCATGGGGGGCTACGGCGCGCTGAAGTGCGCCCTGCGCGCCCCGGAGCGCTACGCCGGCTGCGCCGCCTTCTCGGCGGTGACCGACGTGAACGACTATCTGGAGCAGCGCCGCGCCGACCCCGGCCCCCTGGGCCGGGAGGCCGCGGCCCTGTTCGGGCCGGGCCGCCCCGCCCCCCGGCAAGACGACCTGTTCGCCCTGGCGGAGGACCTGCCCGCCGGCGCGGCGCTGCCGTCCCTCTACCTGACCTGCGGCGAGCAGGACGGGCTGTTCGCGATGAACCGGCGCTTCGCGGACCATCTGGAGCAGCGGGGCATCCCCTTCGCCGCCGAGTACTGGCCGGGGGCCCACAGCTGGGATTTCTGGGACGAGTCGGTGCGCCGCGCGCTGGACCGCCTTCTGCCCGGCTGAGCCCCCTCAGCCGGAGGCCTTGTGGCTGGCGCAGCTCTCGTAGCTGTCTTCCAGCATCTGCCGCACGTTGTGGTAGTCCCGGTTGGCGATGGTGGTGAACAGGATGTCCACCATGATGAGCTGGGCGATGCGGCTGCTCATGGCGCCGCTGCGCCGGTAGATCTCCGGCGAAGAGGTGTACAGCGCGCACTGGGCCTTGCGGGCCAGCGGGTTTTTGGAAAAGCGGGTCACCGAGATGGTGGGGCACCGGTGCTTGCCCGCCAGTTCCATCAACTCCAGCATCTCCCGGGTGGTGCCGCTGTCGGAGAAGAACACCGCCGCGTCCCGCCCGGTGAGGGTGGCCACATAGGTCAGCTGGATGTGGGTGTCCTTGCTGAAGAACACGTTCTTGCCGATGCGCAGCAGCTTGCCGTAGAAGTCTTCGGCCACCAGCGCCGAGGCGCCCACCCCGAACAGCTTGATGGAGTCGGCCTGCAAAAGCAGCTGCACCGCCTGCTCCAGCACCCCCTCGTCCAGGATCTTCTCGGTCTCCTCAATGGCCTGCACGCTGCTCAAACAGATGGTCTGCACCGTCTGCCGGATGGTGCTGGGGTCCTTGATGTCGGCGTAGATCTGTTCCACCGTCTCGGCGCCCCAGCTCCCCGCCGTCTCGTTCAGCTCGGCGTACAGCCGCTTTTTCAGATCCTTCAGGCCCCCGAAGCCGATGGTCTTGCAAAAGCGCACCCAGGCCACCTGGCTCACCCCCGCCTCCTGGGCCAGCCGGGCGATGGGCATGCTGAACACCTGGTGGATGTTGTCCAGGAAATAGTCCGCCACCTGCTTTTCCACCGGGCTCAGGCTGCTGTAGATGGCCCGGGCGCGGATCTCGATGTTGGTCATCTCCTCGCCGCCTCCCCTCACGCCAGCGTCAGCTTGCCCATCACCACCGGCCGCGCCGCGCCGGTGGCCCGGGGCGCGTTGTTGGGCACCCCGTGGCAGAATTCGTTGGCCAGCACCGCGAAGGCCACCGCCTCCTTGGCGTTGCCGTCCAGCCCCAGTTCCTCGTTGGTCATCACCCGGCAGCCCGGCAGCCGCCGGCGCAAAAAGGCCATCAGGGTGGGGTTCAGCGCCCCGCCGCCCCCCACGATCAGCCGCTGGGCCCGGTGGGCGCAGAGGTGTTCCAGCGAGTACTGGATGGTCAGCGCCGTGAAATCGGTGGCGGTGGCGAGCATGTCCTCCCAGGAAAGGCCCCGGGCGCGGCCCTCCTCCACCAGGCGGGCCACATAGTCCTGCCCGTAGTACTCCCGGCCGGTGGTCTTGGGCGGGGGCAGCCGCAGGTACTCGTCCCGGGCCAGCCATTCCAGCAGCCCCGCGTCCACCCGGCCCCGGGCCGCCAGCCGGCCGCCTTCGTCCCAGCGCCGCGCCCCGCCGGTGGCCCGGGCGGCCAGCGCGTCCATCACCATGTTGCCCGGGCCGGTGTCGAAGGCGTACACATCCTTAAGACCGCACCCGGCGGGCAGCATGGTCACGTTGCCGATGCCGCCGATGTTCTGCAGCGCGATGTTCTCGCTCTCGCTGCGGTAGAGCAGATACTCGGTGTAGGGCACCAGCGGCGCGCCCAGCCCGCCGGCGGCCATGTCCCGCACCCGGAAGTCGCCCACCACCGGGCAGCCCAGCCGCTGGGCGATCACCGCGGCCTCCCCCAGCTGCAGGGTGCCCCGCCCGGGCGCGCCCAGGTAGTCCTCGGCCACCGGCACATGGTAGAAGGTGTGGCCGTGGCTGCCCACCAGGTCCACCTCGCCGGGGTCCACGCCCGCCGCGGCGCACACCGCCTCGCAGGCGTCGGCGAACAGCGCCCCCAGCCGGAAGTTCACCAGGCACAGATCCCGGCTGCCCCCCGCCCCGCCCGCCGCCAGCCGCAGCAGTTCCCGGCGCATGGGCTCCTCGTAGGGGATGCTCACAAAGCCCCGCTGGCGCACCCGGGTGGCGGTGCTCCAGCCGGTGATCTCCACCAGCGCGGCGTCCACCCCGTCGGCGCTGGTGCCGCTCATCAGCCCGATGGCAAGAATGGTCTGCTTGCCCGCGGGCAGGATCGACAACTCCATCTCTCTCCCGTCCTTTCCTGCTGAAACAAAATTCCGCATAAAACGCGGCAATGCGTTTCTTTTATTTCAACTGTACAGGCAAACGGCCGGGTTGTCAACAAAAAAGAAAAGGAGGGTCCCCCCATGACCCACTGTGGATTGGAAAACATCCCCGCCTGCGACCGCGCCCTCAAGGGCAAGCGGCTGGGGCTCATCACCTCGGTGTCCGGCGTGGACGCCAGGCTGGAGAGCGGCATCGAACTGCTGCACCGGCGCTACGGCCTCACCGCCCTCTTCGGGCCGGAGCACGGCCTGCGGGGGGAGGCGGGCGCCGGCGAGACGGTGGACAGCAGCCGCGATCCGGTCACCGGGCTGCCGGTGTACAGCCTCTACGGCCGGGATTCCCGCCGGATGCCCCCCGAGGCGCTGGAACAGCTGGACGCGGTGGTCTACGACATGCAGGACCTGGGGGTGCGGTACTACACCTTCATCGCCACCCTGCTGGGCGCCGTGGAGGACTGCGCCGCCGCCGGCAAGGAGCTGATCGTGCTGGACCGGCCCGACCCCCTGGGGGGCGTGGCGGTGGAGGGCGGCGTGCTCCAGCCGCAGTACGCCAGCTTTGTGGGCCCCTGGCAGCTGCCGGTGCGCTACGGCCTCACCGCCGGCGAGCTGGCGGGGATGTACAACCAGCGGGAGCACAAGGGCTGCCGGCTCACCGTGGTGCCGCTGGAGGGCTGGCGGCGGGAGATGCTCTGGCCGGACACCGGCCGCCTGTTCATGCCGCCCAGCCTGGGCATCCCCCGCTTTGAGACGGCGCTGGTCTACCCCGGCACCTGCCTTGTGGAGGGCACCAACCTGTCGGAGGGCCGGGGCACCAGCTCCCCCTTCGAGGTGGTGGGCGCGCCCTGGGTCGACGCCCGCCGGCTGACCGACGAACTGCGCCGGCGCGAACTGCCGGGGGTGCTGTTCACCCCCGCCTGGTTCACCCCCAGCGCCTCCAAGCACGCGGGCGAGGCCTGCCAGGGGGTGCGGCTGCATGTGGCGGACGCCCACGCCTTCCGGCCGGTGCGCACCGGGCTGGAACTGCTGGACGCGGTGCGCACCCTCTGGCCGGAGCAGTTCGCCCTGCTGCCGCCGCCCAAAGAGGGGGCGCGCCCCTTCATCAGCCTGCTGGCCGGCTGCGGCGACCTGCAGGACCCCCACTGGGACAAGGACGCCCTGCTGGAGCGCTTTGAGCGGGAGAGCGAGGCCTTTGCCCGGGAAAAGACCGCCTATCACCTGTATGAATAAGGAAAGGGAGAACGGATATGTCTTTGCTTGATGACCGCCGCAAGATCGGCCAGCGGATCGTGGCCGGGTTCCCCGGCCCCGCCATGAGCCCGGAGTTCGTGGAGCTGGTGCGCCGCCACAAGGTAGCCAACGTCATCCTGTTCCGCGCCAACGTGGAAGACCGCGCCCAGCTGCGCCGCCTGTGCGGCGAGATACAGGAGCTGGTGCGCCGGGAGACCGGCGCCCCCGCCTTCATCACCATCGACCAGGAGGGCGGCATGGTCACCCGCCTCTCGCCGGACTGCGCCAACGTGCCCGGGGCCATGGCCTTGAGCGCCGGCGGCGGCGAGGAGGACGCCCTGCGGGCCGGGCGGGTCACCGGCCGGCAGCTGCGGGCGCTGGGGGTCAACTTCGACCTGGCGCCGGACATGGACGTGAACTCCAACCCGGCGAACCCGGTGATCGGGGTGCGCAGCTACTCCGACGACCCCGCCCGGGTGGCCCGCATGGGCACCGCCATGATGCGGGGCCTGCTGGAGGAGGGGGTGCTCTGCTGCGCCAAGCACTTCCCCGGCCACGGCGACACCGACGTGGACTCCCACCTGGGCCTGCCCAAAGTGGACAAGAGCCTGGAGGAGCTGGAGCGCACCGAGCTGGTGCCCTTCACCGCCGCCATCCGGGCGGGCATCCCCGGGGTGATGAGCTCCCACATCCTCTTCCCGCAGCTGGAGCCGGAGGGCAAGCCCGCCACCATGTCCCGGCGGATCATGACCGACCTGCTGCGCCGCAAACTGGGCTTTGAGGGCCTGGTGGTGAGCGACTGCATGCAGATGCAGGCCATCCAGAAGTTCTACGGCACGGTGAACGGGGTGGTGCAGGCGGTGAAGGCCGGGGTGGACCTGGTCTTCGTCTCCCACGACGCCGCCCTGGCGGGCCAGGCCGCGGAGGCCCTGCTGGAGGAACTGAACGCCGGCAAGCTGGACCGGGCGGAACTGGACGCCTCGGTGGACCGCATCCTGGCCTACAAGGAGCGCTACGCCCTGGAGCCGCTGCCCCTGGAGGAGTGCGGCACCCCGGAACAGATGGCCTTTGTGCGCGAGGCGCTGGACCGGTCGATGACGGTGGTGCACAGCCCCGCCGGCGGCATGCCCGCTTTGGGGGCGGCGCCCCTCTTTGTGGGCTGCCGGGCCTTCCGGCCCACCGAGGCATCCAACTCGGAGGACGCCTCCTTCAGCTTTGCCGAGACGCTGGCCGCCAGGCTGGGCGGCCGGGCGCTGGTCACCACCCCCGACCCGGACGAGGGGGAGATCGGGCAGGCGCTGGAGCTGGCGAAGGAGGCCAGCTGCGTGGTGCTGGGCAGCTACAACGGCCATCTGAAGCCCGGCCAGCGGGCCATGGCCCGGGCGCTGGCGGGGTGCGGCCGGCCCATGATCCAGGTGGCCCTGCGCAACCCCTACGACCTGGCGGACACGCCGGAGCAGGTGTGGGCGCTGGCGGCCTACGAGTACACCCCGCAAAGCCTGGACGCGGTGTGCCGGGTGCTGGCCGGCCGGCTGCGGCCCGCCGGCGTGCTGCCGGTGAAACTGAAATGACGAGGTGAGGGCCATGGAGGCAAGAGCTTACGTTGCCGGCTGGGACGGCGGCGGCACAAAGACCACCCTGGAGGTGCGGGACCCGGAAGGCGCGGTGCTGGGCCGGGCCGGGGCCGGCGCGCTGAACCCCAACGGCGGCGCCGCGGGCCAGACCGAACAGACCGTGGCCGCGCTGCTGGCGGAGATGGAGCGCATCGGCGGCCCGCTGGCCCAATGCCGGGGGCTGTGCGTGGGGGCGGCGGGGGTGTCCAACCCGGAGACCGGCCGCCTGCTGCATGCCGCCCTGGAAAAGGGCGGCTGGAACGGCCCGCTGCGCCTGGCGGGCGACCACGAGACCGCCCTCTACGGCGCCCTGGGCCGGGGCGAGGGGGCCATCCTCATCGCGGGCACCGGCTCCATCTGCTTCGGCCGCGCCGCCGACGGCCGCCAGCGCCGCTGCGGCGGCTGGGGGCACCTGCTGGACGACGGCGGCAGCGGCTATGCCGTCGGGCGGGACATCCTGGCCGCGGTGGTGCGGGCCGAGGACGGCCGCGCCCCCGCCACCTGCCTGCGGGGCCCGGCCCTGGAGGCGGTGGGTGCAAAGGACGTGCCCGGCCTCATCCGCTTTGTTTACAGCCCGGCCACCGGCAAGCGGAAGATCGCCGCGCTGGCCCGCCTGCTGGAGCCGGCGCTGGAGGCGGGCGACGAGGCCGCCAAGGCCATCGCCCGCCGGGCCGCCGAACAGCTGGCGGAACTGGCGGGCCCGGTGGTGGAGGGCCTTTCGCTGCAAGAGGGCGAGCTGGCGCTGCTGGGCGGCGTGCTCACCGGCTGCGGGCCGGTGCGCGATCGGCTGAAGGCGCTGCTGGCGGCCCGCTGGCCCGGCCTGCGGGTCATCCCGCCCCGGATGGACGCGGCGGCGGGGGCGGCCCTGCTGGCGCTGGAACTTTACGAAAAGCGGGCGTGAGCCCGGAACGAAAAAGGAGGAAACGACCATGCCGGATATGCTGGTAAATCTGCTGGACCTGCCCAGCGAGGCCCCGTGCCTGGAAAAGCTGCTGGAACAGGGCGTGCACATCCGCCGCGCCATGGCCCCGGACAAGTTCCGGGTGGTGGAGTGGGTGAAGGAGCACTCCAGCCTCAGCGGCGCGGGCGAGTGCGACGTCTGCTTTTCCCACACCCCCATCAGCTGCTTCATCGCCACCCGGGGCAACCAGATCCTGGGCTACGCCTGCTACAACGCCACCGCGCCGGACTTCTTCGGCCCCACCCGCGTGCTGGACAGCTGCCAGGGCCTTGGCATCGGCAAGGCGCTGCTGCTGCGCAGCCTGCGGGCCATGCGGGAGGAGGGCTATGTCTACGCCGTCATCGGCGGGGTGGGCCCCCAGGAGTTCTACAAAAAGTGCGTGGGGGCCATCCTCATCCCCGATTCCACCCCCGGCGTCTACCGGGATTTTCTGGGCGGGATGAAGCCCGACACCCCCTGACCGGCCGCCGCCCCCTTGCCAAGGGCGGCGTTTTTTTGTAAGATGGAGCCGAACACTGTTTGTTTGGGGAGGATGACACGCTATGAACGACGAAAAGAATCTGGAACAGGAGCAGCAGGCCTTCCTGCTGGACACCCTGCGGGCGCTGCTGGCGCAGGACAGCCCCAGCGGCTTCACCGCCGGCGCGGTGGAACTGGCGCAAAAGACGGCCCGGGACCTGGGCTTTGAGACCCGGGTCACCGGCAAGGGCAACCTGGTGGTGAAGGTGCCCGGGCGGGAGACGGGCCGCACCGTGGGCCTGTGCGCCCATGTGGACACCCTGGGGCTGATGGTGCGCTCGGTCACCGACAAGGGGATGCTGATGGTCACCCGGGTAGGCGGCCCGCTGATGCCCACGCTGGACGGCGAATACTGCCGCATCTACACCCGGGAGGGCAAGGTCTACACCGGCACGGTGCTCAGCCTCTCGCCGGCGGTGCATGTGCAGGACGACGCCGCCACCCGTCCCCGGGACGAGAAGAACATGGCGGTGCGCATCGACGAGAAGGTGCGCGGCAAAGAGGACGTGCTGGCGCTGGGCATCGCCCCCGGCGACTACGTCTGCTACGACCCCAAGACGGTGGTGACCGACAGCGGCTTTGTCAAGTCCCGCTTTCTGGACGACAAGGCCAGCTCCGCCTGCCTGCTCACCCTGCTGTGGCGGATGCACCGCACCGGGGCGCGCCCCCGGTTCGACACCTTCTTCACCCTCACCGTCCACGAGGAGGTGGGCCACGGCGGGTCCACCCTGCCCCCGGTGGACGAACTGCTGGCGGTGGACATGGGCTGCATCGGCGAGGATCTGACCTGCACTGAATACCAGGTGTCCATCTGCGCCAAGGACTCGGGCGGCCCCTACGACTACGGCATGGTCAGCCGGCTGGTGGCGCTGGCCAAGGCCGGCGGCGTGGACTACGCGGTGGACGTCTACCCCCACTACGGCTCGGACGTGGGCGCCGCCTGGCGCTCCGGCATGGACGCCCGGGGCGCGCTGATCGGCCCGGGGGTGCACGCCTCTCACGGCATGGAGCGCACCCATCTGGACGGCCTGAACGCCACCCTCCGGCTGGCGGGGCTGTATCTGGAACTGGCGTGAGCGCCCGCCGGGCGGCGCAAAGGGCGAAGGGAGAGGATCGGCATGGATGAGACGATGTTTCCGGGTCAGCGCCCCGCCATCGGGGTGCGGGCCATTGTGGACGGCCGGGACAGCCTGCGCCCGGCCCACACTGGGCCCGCCCGGGCGCTGGCCCGGCAGGTGTGTGAACTGCTGCGCCGGACCGTGCGCTACGGCGACGGCGAGCCGGTGCGGTGCGTGCTGGCCGACGAGGCGGTGGGCAGCGCGCAGGACGCCCTCCGGGCGCAGGAACAGTTCCGCGCGCAGAACGTGGGCGCGGTGATCAGCGTGGCCAGGGCGTGGTCGTACCCCTTCGAGGTGATGTGCCTGGACGACCGCCTGCCCCAGCTGGTGTGGGGCTTTTCCGGCAGCGACGCCCCCGGCACGGTGTTCATGGCGGCGGCCACCTCCACGGCGGCCCAGCACGGGCTGCCCTTCTTCAAGGTGTACGGCCGGGACATCCGCCCCGCCGCCGACACCCACATCCCCCCGGACGTGGCGCAGCAGCTGGTGCAGTTCGCCCAGTGCGCGCTGGCGGTGGCCACCATGCGGGGGCGTACCTATCTGCGGCTGGGCAACACCTGCATGGGCATCGGCGCCTCCATGCCGGACGAGCACTTCTTCCGGGCCTATCTGGGCATGCGGGTGCAGTCGATGGACATGACCGGCCTGCTGCACCGGATGCAGGCCGGGATCTACGACCGGCAGGAGTTCGAGACCGCCCGCGCCTGGGTGCGGGAACACTGCCGGGAGATGGAGGACCCCAACCCGCCGCAGCTGCGGCTGTCCCCGGCGGAAAAGGAGCGGGTGTGGGACGACAGCGTGCGCATGGCGCTGATCTTCCGCGACCTGATGGACGGCAACCCCCGCCTGGCCGACGCCTTCGGCCCGGAGGCCGCCGCCGGCCACGCCGCCCTGACCGCCAGCTTCCAGGGCCAGCGCCAGTGGACCGATTTTCTGCCCACCGCCGATTTTGCCGAGAGCATCCTCAACGCCGGCTTCGACTGGAACGGCCCCCGGCGGCCTCATCCGGTGGCCACCGAGAACGACGCGCTGCAGGCGGCGGCCATGCTGTTCGGCACGCTGCTCACCGGCGCGGCCCAGCTGTTCTGCGACGTGCGGGGCTACTGGAGCCCCGCCGCCATGGAGGAGCGGCTGGGCCGGCGGGGCGCGGACGTGCCCGACGGCTTTCTCTACCTCACCAACTCCGGCTCCATGGCGCTGGACGGCTCCATGGAGGCGCTGCGCGGGGGCAGCCCGGCGATCAAGCCCTTCTGGGAGCTCACGGCGCAGGACGCGGCGCGCTGCGCCGCCGCCACCCGCTGGGGCCCCGCCAAGCGGGGGGGTGTTCCGGGCGGGCGGCTTCTCCGCCTCCTTCCGCGCCCGGGGCGGCGTGCCGCTGACCATGGTGCGGCTGAACCTGGTGAAGGGCCTGGGCCCGGCGCTGCAGATCGCCGAGGGGCGCACGGCGGACCTGGAGCCGGCCCTGGCGCAGGCCGCCGCCCGCCAGACCGACCCCACCTGGCCCCAGGTGTTCTTCGTGCCCCGGCTCACCGACCGCTTTGCCAGTTCCAGCGTCTACCGGGTGATCGAGAGCTGGGGCAGCAACCACTGCGTGCTCTGCCCCGGCCATGTGGGCGGGCAGCTGGTGACCCTGGCCTCCATGCTGCGCATCCCCGTGAGCTTCCACAACCTCGCGCCCGAGCAGCTGATGCGCCCGGACGTGTGGAGGCAGTTCGGCGCGGACGACCCCACCGGCGCCGACTACCGCGCCTGCGCCGCCTTCGGGCCCCTGTACGGCCGCTATTGAGCAAAAAAACGCCCCGCCCGCGCACTGTGCGCGGGCGGGGCGTTTTTTCGTGTGGCGCTCTGGCGGCTCAGGCGCTCTGGCGAATCACCGTCTTGTAGGGCAGTTCCACCTTCATGGGGATGCTGTGGTGGCCCGCGATGCGGTCGATGAGCAGCCGGGTGGAGATGTTGCCCATCTCCGCCAGGGGCAGGCGGATGGTGGACAGGGCCGGCTCGATCATGGCGGCCTGGGTGATGTCGTCGATGCCGATCACCGCCGGCAGCGGCTCGTCCGGCCGCAGCCGCTTGAGCGCCTCGATAAAGCCGATGGCGCTCACGTCGTTCACGCAGAACACCGCGGTGGGCCGGTCCTCCGAGACGATGAAGCGCCGGGCCGCCTCCCGGCCGCCCTCGGCGGTCTGGGGCACGTCGAACACATAGGGGGTGTCCATGTCCAGGCCCACGTTCTTCACCGCCTGGCGGTAGCCGAAGTAGCGCACGTCGCCGTTGCACTCGCCCACATAGCCGATCTTCTTGTGGCCCTGGGCCAGCAGGTGCTGCACCGCGGTGCGGGCGATGTGCTCGCCGTTGCAGTACACCTGGTCGATGTCCAGCTGGTAGGGGTTCATGCCGGTGCAGGACAGGTTCTTGCAGATGGCCCGCAGGGAGGTCAGGTTGTGCACCTTGCACTTGCCCAGCAGCACCAGGCCGTCCACCCCTTCCAGCCGCCGGGGCTCCTCCAGGGCGGTGCGCAGCATCAGGGTCTCCCCCAGCTGGTGCCCCTCCCGCAGCACGGTGGCCCGCACGCTCTCCTCGATGCGGGCGTAAAACTCGTCCTCCAGCGACTCCAGCCCCCGGGCCATCACAATGCCGATGCGCCAGCTTCTGCCCGCCGCGGCCTCCGGCGAGCGGCCGGTCTTGAGGCTGGCCGCGGCCCGGTTTTTCTGGTAGTGCAGCTTCTGCGCGGCGGCCCAAATCTCCTTCTCGGTGGCGGAGGAAGCGAACTTCCGCCGGCTGTTCAGCACCCGGCTCACGGTGGAGACGGAATAGCCTGTCATCTCCGCGATTTCCTTCAGTCCCATAAAAACCTCCCTTTTGCTGTGACGCAAACGTTTGCATTTGGGCAATCTGTAAAAAAGCGGCAAATTCATGTGTCAAATGCACTAAATTTCGGGGAATAAATTGTACAAAATGTTCGAGTTTCTGTGATTTTAGTATAGCAAAAAACAAGGAAAAGTGCAATATTTTGGGAAAGACGCAAACGTTTGCGGTTCTTCGCGTTGCATCCGCCATACGCCCGTGATAGAATTTCGTTGAGGAAATCGTTCGAAAAATGCAACTTGATGCAATAAAATGTCACGAATTGCGTGATTTGGACGAAAAAGGCAAATTTCATTGTGTTCTATTGTGTTCTAAGGAGGAAAGTACATCATGAAAAAACTGGTTGCCACGATTCTTGCGCTTTCCATGGCGCTCAGCCTGGCCGCCTGCGGCGGGAACAGCCCCGCCAGCACCGCCAGCACCGCCGGGTCCGGCTCCACCGCCGTCACCGAGGCCGGCGAGACCACCTATGGCCTGACCCCCTTCGCCGAGCGGCAGACCCTGCGGGTGGGCTACTTCGCCGGTTCCGCCCACGCCATCCCCTTCTACATCGCCGAGCAGAAGGGCATCTTCGATGAGCTGAACATCGACATCGAGTACGAGCCCTACACCAACGGCCCCGCCATGATGGAGGCCAGCAGCAGCTGGGATGTGGCCACCGCCGGCGCCGCCGGCGACCTGGTGGGCATGCTGGGCTACGACCTGATCTGCATCGGCTCCACCGACTATGAGACCAACATGGGCCTGTTCGTCCGCGCCGACGGCCCTCTGGCCGACAAGAAGGCCGAGGACTGGAAGGGCACCACCTGGCTGTACCCCAGCGGGACCAACGCCCAGATGGTGCTGGGCGGCGAGCTGGACAAGATGGGCCTGACCTTTGACGACATCGAGTCCGTGAACATGGACATCGCCAGCGCGCTCACCGCCTTCAAGGGCGGCCAGGGCGACGGCATCGCGGTGTGGAACGCCATCGCCACCTCCGCCGAGGACGCCGGCTTTGTGCGTGTGGACGACGCGGGCAGCCTGGGCATCACCGTGTTCAACGGCTTCATGGCCACCCCCGAGGCGCTGGCCGAGCGCCGCGACCTGGTGAAGACCGCCTGGGAAGTTTACTACCTGACCTGGCAGTGGTGCAACGAGTCCGACGAGAACATGGCTGAGGCCGTGGCCTACTATCTGGAGAGCTGCGAGAACGAGGGCATCGCCTGCGACGAGCACATCGCCGAAGTGGTCATGAGCTACTGCGCCATCCCCACCCTGTCGGAGGCCGTCTCCATCATGACCGAGACCAGCCCCGACGACCAGGGCCTGTACACCTCCCGTGACCTGCTGCAGGCCGAGAAGGACCTGCTGGTCACCATGGACTTCCTGATCAGCATCGGCAAGTACACCAGCGATGACCGCAACACCATTCTGGACAATCAGATGGTGGACAACTCCATCGCTACCGAGTGCCTGGCCGATCTGGATGCGCTGGGCGTTCAGTACAACTGATGAAATAAGCATCAGCCCTTCTCTGCCCGCGATTTGCACAAAATCGCGGGCAGAATTTTAAGAGGAAAGAGAGGAGAACGATTCATGAGCGTTGTCCCTGAAAGCGACAAACAGGCGGCGGTGGAACAGCGGATCGCCATGGTGCAGAAGAAAAAGCGCCAGGAAAAACGCACCTATCTGCTGCTTTCCATCCTTGGTATCGCCGTGTTTCTGGGTGTGTGGGAGCTGGCGTCCGACCTGAACCTGGTGAACAGCCGGTATCTGGCGGCGCCCTCCACCATTTTGAAGCTGTTCTTTACGAAACTCACCGACCCCAACCCCGACGGCGCCGTGCTGGGTGTGAACGTGCTGGCCAGCCTGCAGGTGTCGCTGACCGGTTTCTTCCTGGCCATCATCATCGGCATCCCCCTGGGGCTGCTGATGGGCTGGTACGGCGGGTTTGAAAGCTTTGTGCGCCCCATCTTCGAGCTGGTGCGCCCCATCCCGCCGGTGTCCTGGATCCCCCTCACGATCGTGTGGCTGGGCATCGGCCTGCCGGCCAAGGCCTTCATCGTGTTTTTCTCGGCCTTCGTGCCCTGCGTCATCAACGCCTACACCGGCATCAAGCAGACCAGCCCGGTGCTGATCAACTTCGCCAAGACCTGCGGCGCCTCCAACTTCACTACCTTCTGGCGCATCGGCATCCCCTCGTCCATGACGATGGTGTTCGCCGGCGTGCGGGTGGCGCTGGGCAACGCCTGGGCCACCCTGGTGGCCGCTGAGATGCTGGCTGCCTCCTCCGGCCTGGGCTACATGATCCTGATGGGCCGCCAGTTCGCCCGCCCGGATCTGATCCTGCTGGGCATCGTGGTCATCGGCGTGATCGGCGTGATCTTCACGGCGATCCTCGGATGGGTAGAGAACAAAGTATTGGGGTGGAAAAAATGAGCAAAAAAAGTGCAGAGATCGTTCTCAGCAAGAGCGAGCTGCAGGAGCGGCGCAGAAAGATCCTCTACCGCATCCTGCCCGTGGTGTCTGTGCTTTTGCTGATCATCGCCTGGGTCGTTGCCTCCGGCGGCGACCAGTCCGCCTTTCCCTCGCCCATGGCCGTGTACGAGCGGTTCTTGAAATTCCTGGAAAAGCCGGTGCAGAAGCTCAGCCTGGGCCAGCACATCCTGGCCAGCCTGGGCCGCGTGCTGGCGGCGCTGATCTCCTCCTGGGTGCTGGGCATCTCCTTCGGCATCCTCATCGGCTGGAACAAAAAGGCCAACGCCCTGCTGGGGCCCATCTTCACCGCTTTCCGCGTGGTGCCGCCCCTGGCCTGGATCCCCCTGATCACCATCTGGTTCGGCACCGGTGAGTTCCCCAAGATCCTGGTGGTGTTCATCGGCGCCGTGATGCCCGTGGTGGTGAACACCCAGGCCGGCATGAGCAATGTGGACCAGCAGTATCTGGACGTGGGCCGCATCTTCAACGCCAACAAGCGCCAGCTTCTTCTGGACTTCGCCATCCCCTCCGCGCTGGACGCCATCTTCGCCGGCGTGCGCACCTCGGCCAGCGCCGCCTGGATGGTGGTGCTTGCCGCCGAGATGCTGGGCGGCAAGTCCGGCGTGGGCTTCCTCATCACCCGCGGCATGGAGTCGGGCGATCTGCCCCTGGTGCTCCTGTCCATGATCTGTATTGGTGTGATCGGCGCGATCCTGGCCATCGCGATGCAGCTTATTGAAAGGTGGGTCTGTCCTTGGACGGTAAAAAAATCAAACTGAGCCTGGAGCACATCTCCCAGAGCTACATTCTGAACAACAAGGCGTTTGACGCCGTGCAGGACGTGAACTTTGACGTGTACGACAACGAGTTCCTGGTGATCCTGGGGCCCGGCTACTGCGGCAAGACCGTTCTGCTGAACATCCTCAGCGGCCTGGAAGCGCCGGTGGAGGGCACGGTGCGGCTGGACGGCGAGGTGATCACCGGCAGCGACCCCCGCATCGGCATGGTGTTCCAGAAGACCTCGCTGCTGCCCTGGAAAACGGTGATGGAAAACGTGGAGGTCGGCCCCAAAATGGCGGGCGTTCCCAAGGAGGAGCGCCGCAAGACCGCCCAGAAGTACATCGACATGGTGGGCCTGCAGGGCTTTGAAAAAAGCTATCCCAGCCAGCTGTCCGGCGGCATGAAGCAGCGCGTGGGCATCGCCCGCGCCTACACCAACAGCCCCGAGATCCTGCTGATGGACGAGCCCTTCGGCGCGCTGGACGCCCAGACCCGCTACGCCATGGAGGAGGAGGTCCAGAAGATCTGGCAGAGCGAAAAGCGCACCATCATCTTTGTGACCAACAACATCGAGGAGGCTGTGTATCTGGGAGACCGGATCGTGCTGCTGAGCAACCGGCCCGCCCATGTAAAGGCGATCTACGACATCGACCTGCCTCGCCCTCGTGACACGGTGTCGGAGGAGTTTCTGCGCATCCGCAAGGAGATCTCCGACAACACCGACCTGGCGCTGTAAATAAGGAGGCAACAACATGGGTGAACAATTTGTGCACAACCCCGAGTACAAGGTAGAGGTGCGCAACCTGACCAAGAACTTCGGGGACCTGAAGGTGCTGAACAACATCTCCTTCAACATCAAAAAGGGTGAGTTCGTCTGCGTGGTGGGCCCCACCGGCTGCGGCAAGACCACCTTCCTGAACCTTTTGACCCGCATCATCCAGCCCTCCTCGGGCGATCTGTACATCGACGGCGAGCCCGCCGATCCCCACAAGCACAACCTGGCCTTCGTGTTCCAGGAGCCCTCGGCGATCCCCTGGAAGACGGTGGAGCAGAACCTGCGCTTCGGCCTGGAGCTGAAAAAGCTGCCGGAGGAGCAGATCCGCGAGCGGGTGGAAAAGATCATCAAGCTGCTGGGCCTGGAGGAGTTCCGCAACTCCTACCCCCACCAGCTGTCCATGAGCTGCGCCCAGCGCGTGATCATCGGCCGCGGCTTCGCCATGAACCCCGACCTGCTGCTGATGGACGAGCCCTACAGCCAGATGGACATCAAACTCCGCTTCTACCTGGAGGACGAGGTCATCCGCCTGTGGCGCGAACTGGGCAGCACCGTGGTGTTCATCACCCACAACATCGAGGAAGCCACCTACCTGGCCCAGCGCATCCTGATCCTGTCCAACAAGCCCACCACCATCAAGGAGGACCTGTATGTGGACCTGCCCCACCCGCGGGACGTCACCGATCCGGAGTTCATCCGCATCCGCAAGTATGTGACCGACCAGATCAAGTGGTGGTAAATCAAACCGCGAGGGCTGCCGCTCCGTTCCGGCGCGGCAGCCCTTCTGTGTGCACGGCACGCGAAAGTATAATGAGGTGAGAGCAATGAAACTGGATTTTGAATACGGCCACGGCCTGATGAGCGCCGAGCTGCCCGACACCACCGACGTGTTCATCCCCGGTACCACGGTGGCGGACCCGCCCTGCATCCCCGAGGACAAGCTGGAGGAGGCGTATCTGGAGAGCCTGCGCAACCCCATCGGCATGAAGCCGCTGAGCGAACTGGCCTTCCCGGGGGCGAAGGTGGTGTTCATCGTGCCCGACCGGGTGAAGGGCGGCGAGCAGCCCACCAGCCACCGGAAGGTGAGCATCAAGCTCATCCTGAAGGAGCTGTACGCGGCGGGGGTGAAGAAGGAGGACATTCAGTTCATCATCTCCAACGGCCTGCACCCGCGGGCAAAGCCGGAGGACTACAAGGCCATCTTCGGCGAGGAGCTGTTCCGAGAGTTCTGGCCCACCCACCAGATGACCAGCCACGACTCGGAGGACCCGGACAACATGATCGACCTGGGCACCACCAGGCGGGGCGACCCGGTGTTCATGAACAAGACGGTGTTCGAGGCGGACCTGCCCATCCTGATCGGGCATGTGCAGGGCAACCCCTACGGGGGCTATTCCGGCGGCTACAAGCACTGCGCCACCGGCATCACCAACTGGCGGTGCATCGCCAGCCACCATGTGCCGGAGGTGATGCACCGGGACGACTTCACGCCGGTGAACGGCGGCAGCCTGATGCGCCACAAGTTCAACGAGATCGGCATGCACATGGAGGAGAAGATGGGGCATCCCTTCTTCTGCTGCGACGCGGTGCTGGACACCAAGAGCCGGCAGATCGCCATCTACTCGGGCTACGCGGCCGAGATGATGCCGGAAAGCTGGAAGATCGCGGACAAGCGCACCTATGTGCACTGGGCGGAAAAGAAGTACGACGTGCTGGTGTTCGGCATGCCGCAGAAGTTCCACTACGGCGACGGCATGGGCACGAACCCCATCATGATGATGCAGGCGCTCAGCGCCCAGGTGCTGCGCTTCAAGCGTGTGATGAGCGACCGGTGTGTGATCATCTGCTCGTCCATCTGCAACGGGTTCTTCCACGATGAGCTGTGGCCCTACCTGCGGGCGCAGTGGACGGACTTCCAGCACGACTACATGAACACCCTGCCGGACATGAACCGGCTGGGCGAGTACTACGCCACCAACGAGGAGTACATCCGCAAGTACCGGTTCACCAACGCGTTCCACCCGTTCCACGGGTTCTCGATGATGAGCTGCGGGCACATCGCGGAGATGAACACCAGCGCCATCTACATCGTGGGGGCGCAGGAGCCGGGCATCGCCCGGAGCATGGGCCTCAAGACCCGTGCCACCTTCGAGGAGGCGCTGGCGGACGCCAAGAAGAAGTATGTGGGCGAAAACCCCAACATCCTGGCGCTGCCCCAGACCTTCAAGCTGGCGGCGGTGCATCTGTGCATGAAAGACCCCAGCCGGGACTGCATGGACGAGTACGGCCATCACCCCTGCTGCGGCTGAACCAGAGAAAAAACGGGAGCGGACCTGAAAGGGTCCGCTCCCGTTTTTTGGCCGTGACGGCCTTCGGAGAGAGAAAATGCCCGTTGGCAGCGCCGCGTTTCGCGGCGGGGATGGTGTTGTCAGCGGGGGGCGTGCTTTTCGCAGCCCGGACAGCCGCCGCAGCAGCCGCCGGAACAGCCCCCGTGGCAGCCGGAGCAGCCGCCCGCGTCGGGGCAGCCGATGCAGCCCTTGCCGCTTTTCTTCGCCCGGTAGACATAGAGGGCGGCGGAGAGCACCGCGGCGGCGATGAGGCCGCCGGCAATGAGATCGGCCATCATGCGGCGCTCACCCCCTTCAGGGAATAGGTCTTCTCCAGCGAGCGGTCGGCCCGCAGGCACAGCCAGGCGAGCACCGCCCCGAAGACGGCCACCGCGGCCAGGCCGGGCAGCGCCCCCGCGCCGAAGCTGCCGGTGGTGAAGAGGGTGCCGAACTGGTAGACCAGCACGCCCACCGAGTAGCCGGTGCCCAGCTGCAGGCCGATGCCGGCCCACAGCCACTTCGCGCTCTTCATCTCGCTGTTCATGGCGCCGATGGCGGCGAAGCAGGGCGGGGTGTAGAGGTTGAACATCAGGTAGGCCAGGGCCGCCACCCGGGTGATGGCCAGGATGCCCGCCACCTGGGCGCCCGAGCCCTCGATCATGGCCAGTTCGTCGGTGTCGATGAAGTTTTGCAGCCCCACGAAGCAGACCGCCAGGGTGCCCGCAAAGGTGAAGCGCCGGCGGTCGGCCTCCTCCACCGCCTTCTTGTCGGTCAGTTCCACGCCGCTCTGCACATAGGGGGCCTTCTGCCCCCTGCCCCGCAGGGCGGCCGCGGCGGCCACCGCCTCCCCCAGCCCTTCGCCGGAGGTGGAGACCGTTTTGACCACCGGGCAGCCCAGCGCCGCCGAAAGGGCCGCCGCGTCGATGGCGGTGCCCTGCTTTTCACTGGCGTCGCTCTTGTTCAGCGCCACCACCACCGGCACCCCCAGCTCCAGCAGCTGCGTGGTGAAAAACAGGCTGCGGGAGAGGTTGGTGGCGTCCACGATGTTGATGATGGCGTCCGGTTTTTCGTGCCGCACATAGGCGCTGGTGATGCTCTCCTCCGAGGTGAAGGGCGACATGGAGTAGGCGCCGGGCAGGTCCACGGCGATCAGCTCCTCCCCTCCGGGGGCATAGGCCTTTTTGATGGGGTGCTCCTTCTTTTCCACCGTCACCCCGGCCCAGTTGCCCACCTTCTCGCTGCGCCCGGTGAGCGCGTTGTACATGGTGGTCTTGCCGGAGTTGGGGTTTCCGGTCAGTGCGATCCTCATAAGCGTTCCTCCTGTTGAAGTTGTGCGCCCCGTGGGGCATATCGCCGGCGCCGAGCGGTTAGATATAACTAACCTCCCGGCGCGCCGTACGGTCAAAACAGGGCCGGGCAAGGGCGGCACCCGCTCACACCCGGATGGCCCCGGCCAGCTGGTCGTCGATGGTGTAGCGGCCGTCCTTGATGGCCACCACGCAGCCGCCCCTGCGGTGGGCGATCACTGTGATGGGCTGGCCGGAAAAGCAGCCGAGGGAGAACAGAAAGGCGTCCATCTCCTCGTCGTCGGTCTGGATGGCCCGCACGATGTATTCCCGGCCGGCCTCGGCGTTGTTCAAAGTCATATCCTTCCCTCCCTTCGGCGTCGGCACCGTCGAGGTTAGCTTGTGCTAACCGCTGCCGCGAAGAAACGGCCGGCGTGCCGGCCGCGAAAAGAGTTAGTGCTTGCTAACTGCCTTTTGATGATACTTCATCCCCGGCGATTTGTCAACCCTTTTTTGCAGGAGGCGGGGGTTCCGGGGGCGCGGGTTGCAGGAGAACGGCGCCCTTTGGTATAATGGATAAAAACGCCGAGGGAGGGGTGCGCCGTGGATTTTTACACCGACACCAGCGCCCGGCTGGACAAGCTGTCCGGCACCGAGCGCAACGTTTTCAACTTTGTCATCAAGAATATGCACCGGGTCAAGAACATGAGCATCCGGGAACTGGCGGCGGAGTGCTATGTGTCCACCACCACCCTGTTCCGGCTGGTGAAAAAGCTGGGGTTCGAGGGGTACAGCGAGTTTGTGGCCGCCATCCGCGACACCGAGGCGGACAGCCGCCGCATCGACATTCCGGACGTGGTCTTCGGGGCGGACTACCAGAGCAGCTACCTGAAGAACATCACCGAGGCGGTGCAGGTGATCACCCCGGAAAAGAAGGAGACCTTCGACCGCATCATGAGCCGGTACCCCAAGATCTACATCCTGGCCCAGGGCCTGTCGCAGGATGTGGGCTGGTATTTTTACCGGCTGCTCACCACCTGCGGCTACGAGGTGGAGTTCCCCGAGCAGGAGTATCAGTTCAAGGCCATTTTGCGGCGCATCAAGCGGGACGATGTGCTGCTGGTGCTCAGCTACACCGGCAACAACCAGGCGGTCATCCGCCAGATCGAGGAGATCTTCGCCATCGCCACCCCCACCATCATCTCCATCACCCGGGCGGACAACAACGTCATCCAGAACATGAGCGACCTGAACTTTTATATGTTCGCCGACGAGGTGGAGTATCTGGGCAGCGACGTGACCAGCCGCTGCGGCATGATCGCCATTCTGGAGAGCCTGATGTACAGCCGGATCACCGCCGCCCAGAAGGGCGGCTGAGGCACAGGGCGGACAGCGGGCGGGGCGGCGCGCTCTTTCGGGGCGCGCCGCCCCGCCTTCGCGCACGGAAAACGGCGCCGGGGGCAGGCCCCCGGCGCCGTTTTCCAGCCGTTCAAGAGGATGAAAAATGCGCGGATCGCGTAAGGAGAGGGGCCTCAGCCCACCACCCGGGTGCCGCTCTCGCCCCGCAGGGCCGCGGCGGCGTTAGCCAGGCTGGCGATGATGGCCGTGCCCCCCGCCTTGGCAAAGGACATGGCCGCCTGCACCTTGGGCAGCATGCTGCCCGGGGCGAAATGGCCCTCGCCGCAGTACCGCTCGGCCTCGGCCACCGTCATCTCGGCCAGCTCCTTCTGGTCGGGCTTGCCCCAGTTGATCGCCACCCGGTCCACCGCGGTGAGGATCACCAGCATATCCGCGCCGATCAGCTCGGCCAGCCTGGCGCTGGCGAAGTCCTTGTCGATCACGGCGGGGGTGCCCACCAGGCGCCCGTCCTTCTTCACCACCGGGATGCCGCCGCCGCCCACGGTGATCACCACGAAGCCGGCGTCCACCAGGGCGTTGACCATGTCCTTCTCCACCACGTCCACCGGCTTGGGGCTGGGCACCACCTGGCGCCAGCCGCGGCCGGCGTCCTCCACCATGGTGTAGCCCCGTTCGGCGGCGATCTTGTCGGCGGTGGCCTTGTCGTAGAAGGCGCCCACCGGCTTGGAGGGCTTCTGGAACGCCGGGTCCTTCTCGTCCACCAGCACCTGCGTCACCAGGGTGCCCACGGTCTTCCGGATGCCCCGGGCGGCCAGCTCGTTGGCGATGCTGTTCTGCAGATGGTAGCCGATGTAGCCCTGGCTCATGGCGCCGCACTCGGGGAACGGCATATCGGACTTGATGGCGCCGGCCTCCGCCGCGGTGGACATGCCCAGGTTGATCATGCCCACCTGGGGGCCGTTGCCGTGGGCGATGATGACCTGATTGCCCGCCTCGATGAGGTCCACGATGGGTTTGGCGGTCTGGCGCACCAGTTCCAGCTGTTCCGCGGGGGTATTGCCCAACGCGTTGCCGCCCAGGGCGATGACGATCTTAGCCATAACGATTTCTCCTTTTCGGTGTAAATTGGATGGTGGCAAGGGGCGAAAAAGGCTGCCTCGCCCGAAAAAAGGGAACAAAAAGCCCCGCGGCCCTTGGCCGCAGGGCTGCCGTTTTAAAACGGAATGGATTTTCCTCGGAGGGTCAGATCATGTTGCGGCTGGCCATAAAGCTGTCCAGCTCCTCCTTGGCGGCGGCGATGGCCAGCTCGGTGGCGGCCTGCTCCCGCTGGTACTGGGTGAAGTACACCAGCAGGCCCCGCATGGCGGTCAGGCGGTTGCCGGCCTCGTCCCAGCACAGGGAGGCCTCGGAGTCGGCCACCTCATCGGTCACGTCCTCGCCGCGGGTGGCGGGCAGGCAGTGCATGAACTTGCAGCCGATGTTGCCCAGCTGCATCATCTCCCGGTTCACCTGGTAGGCGCCGAACACCTGCACCCGCTCCTCCTTGGGCATCTCGTTCTCGTACAGGCCGTACCACACGTCGGTGTAGATGAAGTCGGCCCCCTTCACCAGGCCGCGGTCGTCGCCCTCCTCAAAGGTGGCGCCGCTCTCGGCGCAGTTCTTCTGGATAACGGCCATGCAGGCGGCGCTGGGGCTGTCGGGCAGCAGGTGGCCCTTGGGGCCGTAGTGGGCGAACTTCATGCCCAGCTTGGTGCAGATCATGGCCAGCGAGGCGCACACCTGGGTGGCGTCGCCCACGAACACCACCCGGCAGTCCTCCAGCTTCTTGCCCCGGGGCAGGTTCTCCACGATGGTGCACAGATCGCCGATCTCCTGGGTGGGATGGTTGTAGTCGCTCATGCCGTTCAGCACGGGGATGGTGCAGGCGTTGGCCAGGTCCACCACCGTCTTGTGCTCGATGACCCGGGCCATCACGATGTCCACCAGCTGACTGAGCACCTTGCCGGTGTCGCCGATGGTCTCGTGGCCGCCCAGCTGGATCATGCCGGGCCCGAGATACTGGGCGTGGCCGCCCAGCTGGCTCATGGCGGTCTCGAAGGAGACGCGGGTGCGGGTGGAGGACTGCTGGAAGATCATGGCCAGGGTCTTGTCCTTCATCAGGGGCGGATAGTAGCCGGCCTTGATGCACTTTTTGATCTTCAGGGACAGCTCGATGATGTCCAGCAGTTCCTGCTTGGTGAAGTCGCTGGTGTCGATGAAATGGCGCAGTTGCATGAAAGATTCCTCCATTTGAGTGGTAGTGAATGGTGTTTCGGCGCCGCGGCCGCGGGCCGCTTGCCGAACGGGAAAAAGAAGGGCCCGGAACGGGCGGCCGCCTGTGCCCGGGCCCCCGGGGTCATTGCTTTTTGCGGCAGGCGGCGATGATGGCCTCGCCCGCGATGATGCACACCACGGAGCCCACGGTGATGGGCAGCGTGGCGGACAGCGTGGCGGCGTCAAAGGACAAGGGCACGGCGGTGAACAGCACCGCGATGGCGATCAGCACCATGGGCAGGTAGGCCAGCAGCTTCAGCAGGCCGGGGCCGCCGGGCACGCGGAAGGGGCGCTCGGTGTCCGGGTCCTTTTTGCGCAGCGCCAGAAAGGCGGGGAACACGGGGACGTAACTCAGCAGGAGCATCACCAGGTTCAGCGCGAAGAAGGTCCAGAACAGCTCCGAGTCGGGGGCCACCATCTGAATGATCACCCCCAGCACGCACACCAGGCTGGCCACGATGCCGTTGGCCAGCGCCGCGCCGGTGGGCATGTTGTTCTTGGGCGAGCGCCGGGCGAAGAACCGGGGCAGGTCGTGGTTCTCGGCCGCGTAGCAGGCGGTGTTGTTCACCCCCATGGACCAGGAGATCATGTTGCCGAACAGGGTCACCATGAACAGCAGCGCCACCAGGGACACGAACAGCCCGCCACTGCGGCCGGTGATCAGCATCACGGCGTCGATCAGGCCGGAATCGGTGCTGATGGAGGCGGTGGGGATGGCCGCGCCGATGCCGAAGGCGCCGAACAGGTAGATGGCGGCGATCACGATGCCGCCCACGATGATGGACTGGGGGATCTGCTTTTTCGGGTTTTCCATGCTGTCGGACATGGTGCAGATGACCTCAAAGCCCAGGCAGTTGAAGACGATGACCGAGATGTAGGACAGGCTGTTGGCGTCGAAGGAGGGCAGGAAGGTGGACGGGGACATGTCGTTCACAAACCCGTTGTTCGCCACATAGTACACGCCCAGCGCGCCCACCACCACGGCCAGCAGCACCTTGATCACCGAGCAGATGTTCAGGATCAGGATGTTGTCGCACACCGGCGAGAAGGCCACGAAGGTGACGATCCAGATAAAGGCCAGCTGGATGAGCAGCGAGGCCGCCGCGTTCAGCTGCACGCCGGTGGCGGTGGTGATCAGGTCGGGGCACATGACGGCCAGCGAGGCCATCCACAGGGGGAAGTTGATCCAGTACCACCAGGCGGCGCGGGCGCCCCATTTGGTGCCGGGGAAGGCCTTGGAGATCCAGTCGTACAGGCCGCCGTCGCCCTCGTAGGTGGTGCCCAGTTCCGAGGCGATCAGGCCGTAGGGGAGAAGGAATGCCGCGATCATGAAGATCCACCAGAAGTACTGGCTGTTGCCGATGGAGGCCACCGGGGCGGCGGCCTCCGCCACGAACACCACGCAGATGACGGTCAGGATCGCGTCGGTCAGTTTGAATTTCTTGGTACTCTGCATTTTCTGCCTCCTCACAGAATGCGGCGCCGTCCGCCGGCCCCCGCCCTTCGGGGCGCGGGGGCCGGCGCGCGCCGGTCAGGGGATCGGTCCGGGGCGGGCGGGGCTCACTTCACCTGCTGCTGGGTGATGCAGTGGATGTTGCCGCCGCCGTAGACCACTTCGCGGGTGTAAACGCCCACCGCCTTGCGGTCGGGGAACATGGCCTGGATCTGCTCCAGCGCCAGCGCGTCGTTCTCGTCGCCGTACTGGGGCACGATCACGCCGCCGTTCACGATGAGGAAGTTCATGTAGGAGGCGATGCAGATGTCGCCGTCCTCACGGGGCAGGGTGCCCTCCACATAGTCGATCTTGAAGTCGCCCCGGATGGTCACGGGCACCTTGGGCATGCACAGCTTGTGCACCTTCAGCTTGCGGCCCTTGGCGTCGGTGGCCTCGCTCAGGGTCTTGTAGGCGGCCTGGCACTCGTTGTAGAATGGGTTCTCCGGGTCCTCGGTCCAGATGCAGGCCACCTCGCCGGGCTTCACAAAGCAGGCCACGTCGTCGATGTGGCCGTTGGTCTCCTCGGGGTCGATGCCGTCCTTGATCCAGATGATCTTCTCCAGGTTCAGGTATTCCTTCAGCTGCTCCTCGATCTGCTCCCGGGTCATGTGGGGGTTGCGCCCCTCGCTGAGCAGGCACATCTCGGTGGTGAGCAGGGTGCCCTCGCCGTCCACATGGATGGAACCGCCCTCCAGCACAAAGCCGGGGGTGTGGTAGGTGTCGATGCCCTCGATCTCGCAGATCTTCCGGGCGATGGCGTTGTCGTTGGCCCAGGGGAAGTACAGCCCGTCCACCAGGCCGCCCCAGGCGTTGAACTCCCAGTCGACGGCGCGCACATCGCCCTTGTCGTTCTTCACAAAGGTGGGGCCGCAGTCGCGGCACCAGGCGTCGTCGTTGCTCATCTCCACCACCCGGATCTCGCTGGGCAGCACGTTCCGGGCGTGGGCGTACTGGGCGGCGGAGGCGATCATGGTCACCGGCTCAAACTGGCTGATGGCCTTGGCCACCTCGGCGTAGGCTTCCTGGGCGGGCTTGGCGCCGTCGCGCCAGTTGTCCGGGCGCTCGGGCCAGATCATCCAGATCTTTTCCTGGGGCTCGAATTCACCGGGCATACGGTAGCCGTCCTTCCTGGGGGTGCTGTCGATTCTCTTTGCCATAGTGCTCCACCTTTCCTCCCCGCAGTGCTGTGCTTTGTGTATATTTATGTATACAAATTTGTGAACGCCGGCTGTTCCTGCGGGGACACAACAACCGACGGCGCGCCATGAGAGAAGGGGCCGCGACGAAAAAAGATTTTTCGCAAAGGCCGGATGATTTTGGGTGAATTGTGCAGAATGCTCCGGGATGTTCCGGCCGATTTCGTTTTTCCACCCAAATCCTACCCCCGGGGCAGGGGATTGTCAATGGGCTGACGATGGGAAGGAACAGCGGAACGCCGGGATGACATCTGTTACGCGCTTGTGAACGAGGCGTTACACGGGGCGGGAAAAAATGTGAATATACCGAATATTTGATTTTTTCACCGCGGAAGGGCAGCGGAAGGCGCCTTTTTTCCTGCCGTTCGCCGGCGGGCGGGGGGGAACGGGAACGGGGCCGCCGCCGGGTTGGCAAAAACGAAAAAAATTTTTTCCGGGGGCTTGCATTTTGCCGCCCGGCGTTGTAGAATGAAAAAAATTTGCAAAGGAGGCCCCCCTGCGTGAAGAAATTGATCAGTCCGTTGGATTTGACCACACAGGAGATCGACGAGCTTCTTTCCCTCGCCGACCGAATCATCGAAGACCCCCAGGCTTTTGCTCACAAATGTGACGGCAAGATCCTGGCGACACTGTTTTTTGAACCCAGCACCCGCACCCGTTTGAGCTTTGAATCCGCAATGCTCAGTCTCGGTGGCAAGGTGTTGGGTTTTTCTTCGGCCAATTCCAGCTCCGCCGCCAAGGGTGAGAGCGTGGCCGACACCGTGCGAACGGTGGAGTGCTACGCCGACATCATCGCCATGCGCCATCCCAAGGAGGGCGCGGCCACGGTGGCGGCGGCCAAGGTGGACTGCCCGCTGATCAACGCCGGCGACGGCGGCCACCAGCATCCCACCCAGACCCTCACCGACCTGCTCACCATCCACCGGCTGAAGGGCCACCTGGACAACCTCACCGTGGGCCTGTGCGGCGATCTGAAGTTCGGCCGCACGGTGCACAGCCTCATCCGCGCCATGATGCGCTATGAGAACATCAAGTTCGTGCTGGTCAGCCCCAAGGAGCTGCAGGTGCCCGACTACATCCGGGACGACCTGGTGCGCAGCGGCTACGAGTTCGAAGAGGTGGAGCGCCTGGAGGACGCCATCGGCAAGATGGACATCCTCTACATGACCCGCGTGCAGCGGGAGCGCTTCTTCAACGAAGAGGACTACATCCGCCTGCGGGACAGCTACATCCTGAACAACGACAAGATGAAGCTGGCCAAACAGGACATGATCGTGATGCATCCCCTGCCCCGCGTCAACGAGATCAGCGTGGAGGTGGACGACGATCCCCGCGCCGCCTACTTCCGCCAGGCCCGGTTCGGGCGGTTCGTGCGCATGGCGCTCATCCTGAAAATGCTGGAGGTGGAGTAAATGCTGAACATTGACAGTCTGGAAAAAGGCGTTGTGATCGACCATATCGAGTCCGGCAAGAGCATGGAGATCTACCGTGTGCTGGAACTGGACAAGCTGGATTGCAGCGTGGCCATCATCAAGAACGCCCGCAGCAAAAAGTCGGGCCGCAAGGACATCATCAAGATCGAGGACCGGCTGGACATCGACCTGGACGTGCTGGGCTTCATCGACCCCAACATCACCGTGAACATCATCGACGGCGGCCGCATCATCGAGAAGAAGCACCTGCAGCTGCCCGAGCGCATCGTGAACGTGGCCAAGTGCAAGAACCCCCGCTGCATCACCAGCGTGGAGCAGGAGCTGGACCATGTGTTCGTGCTCACCGACCCCGAGAAGGGCGTCTACCGCTGCCTGTACTGCGAACAGGAGTACGAGCGCCGCTGAAGGCGCCCGCTGCCGCCCCGCCGGCGGAAACAGCGCCGCGTCCCGCCCACCCCGCAAGCAGGGCGGAACGCGCCAAACCGGCCTTTCGGCCCCCGTGTTTTTCACACGGGGGCCGTTTTTTGTTGAAACCTTTCCCCTCCCCGCCTCGTTTCGTGGGCAGAGGGGCCATTTGTTTTCGCTTTTTTCACAAAAACGCCGGCGGGGATGCTATAATAATACATTAGAACAAAAACCGACGCAGGAGGGCCCCTTTATGCAGTGGACCGACATCAAGATCACCGTTCCCAAGCCCCAGGCGGACACCGCCGAGGCCATCGCCACCGGCGTGTCCGGCGGCGGCATCTACATCGAGGACTACTCCGACCTGGAGGAACAGGTGGAGCGCATCGCCCATGTGGACCTGATCGAGCAGGACCTGCTGGACAAGGACCGCCAGCATGTGACGGTGCACCTCTACCTCTCCCCCGACGAGAACCCCGCCGAGGTGCTGGACCTTTTGCAGGGGCGGCTGGAGGAGGCCGAACTGGAGTACACCCTCGCGGCGGACGGGGTGGAGCAGCAGGACTGGGAGAACGCCTGGAAGGCCTACTACCACGCGCTGCCCATCGGCAAGCGCCTGGCCATCGTGCCCAGCTGGGAGCAGTACGACACCGACCGCACCGTCATCCGGCTGGACCCGGGCCTGGCCTTCGGCACCGGCACCCACGAGACCACCGCCCTGTGCCTGGCCGCGCTGGACGAACTGGTGCAGGGGGGCGAGCGGGTGCTGGACATCGGCACCGGCAGCGGCATCCTGGCCATCGCGGCCCTCAAGCTGGGGGCGGCCAGCGCCGAAGGGGTGGACATCGACCCCATGTGCGTGCGCACCGCCGGCGAAAACGCCGCCCTCAACGGGGTGGCGGACCGGTTCACCGTGCTGGTGGGCGACCTGTCCGACAAGGCCAGCGGAAAATACGACATCATCACCGCCAACATCGTGGCCAACGCCATCCTGCACCTGGCCCCCTGCGTGCCCGGCCTGCTGGCGGAGGGGGGCACCTTCATCGCCAGTGGCATCATCGACACCCGGGAAGAGGAGGTGTGCGCCGGCCTTGCCGCCGCCGGCCTCACGGTGGCCCAGGTGCGCCGCAAAAACGGCTGGGTGGCCATCCTCTGCAAGGGCGGGGTGTGAGAGATGCCCCACCGCTATTTTGCCGCGGAGTTCACCCACACCACCGCCGCCCTCACCGGGCCGGACGCGCATCACCTGGGGCGGGTGATGCGGGCAAAACCCGGCGACACCGTGATCCTGTGCGACGGGGCGGGCTTTGACTACACCGCCGCCGTCACCGCCGTGGCCCCCGACCGGGTGGAACTGCGCCTTGTGGAAAAGCGCCCCACCGCCGCCGAGCCGTCGGTGGAGGTGACCCTCTTCGCCGGCTACCCCAAGCAGGACAAACTGGAATTCATCGTCCAGAAGGCGGTGGAACTGGGGGCGGCGCGGGTGGTGCCCTTCTTCAGCCGCTTCTGCGTGGCGGCCCCCAAAAAGGAGGAGCAGAAAAACGCCCGCTACGCCCGCATCGCCGCCGAGGCGGCCAAACAGGCGGGCCGGGGCGTCATCCCGGCGGTGGAACTGCCCCTGGACATCAAGGACCTGCCCGCCCGCCTGGCGGAGTTTGACCTGGCGCTCTTTTGCTACGAGGGGGGCGGCAGCCCCCTGCGCACCCTGGTGAAGGGGCAAAAGCGCATCGCCCTCATCACCGGGGCGGAGGGGGGCTTTGCCCCCGAGGAGGCGGAAAAACTCACCGCCGCCGGCGCCGTGCCGGTGAGCCTGGGGCCCCGCATCCTGCGCTGCGAGACCGCACCCCTGGCGGCCCTGGCGGCGGTGATGACCCTCTCCGGCCAGCTGGAATAAGCGCGCGGCGCATAGCCGCCGCCCTTTTGTGGAACACTACCGGTGGTTTTATACCACAGACGGCGGCGCCGCCGCCTGAACACTGTTCTGCAAAGGAGCATCGTTTATGAAACGCATCGCAATCATCGCGGCGACCTGCGCCCTGGCGCTGAGCCTCGCCGGCTGCTGGAACGACGACAAGCCCGCCTCCGGCAGCACCAAGCCCACCCCCACCCCCGCCGTGAGCAGCAGCACCTCCGGCAGCACTTCCGGCAGCACCTCTGGCAGCATGTCCGGCAGCACTTCCGGCAGCATGCCGGGCAGCGCGTCTCAAAGCGGCAGCCTTTCCGCCAGCGAGGGGATGGGCAACAGCGCCGTCACCTCCGGCAGTGCCGGCTGACCGTGACCCTCGGCCCGACGCCCTGCGGGCGCCGGGCCGTCATCCTGGGAGGAGCCTATGAACAAAAGCAAAAAACAGCTGGCCTCGGCGGCGCTGCTGATCCTGCTGACGGCGGCGGCCGGGGCGGCGGCGGTGATCTTCCGGGCGGAGATCTGGGCCCTCATCACCAGCCAGGGCGCCCGGGACGAATTTGTGGAGTGGGTGCGCTCCCACGGGGCGTGGGGGATGCTGGTCTTTCTGGGGCTGGAGATCTTTCAGATCGTGGTGGCGGTGGTGCCCGGCGAGCCGGTGCAGATCATGGCCGGCGCCCTCTACGGCCCGGTGGGGGGCCTTGCGCTGTGCATGGTGGGCATCCTCATCGGCAGCACCATGATCTATTTCTTCGTGCGGGCGCTGGGCGCCAAGGCGGTGGACCCCTCGGTGCTGCACAAATACCGCTTTTTGCAGGACGAGCGGCGGGCCCGCAGCGCGCTGTACTTACTGTTCTTTCTGCCGGGCATGCCCAAGGACCTGCTCACCTACATCGGGCCCTTTCTGCCCTTAAAGCCCGGCGAGTTTTTGTTCATCTGCACCCTGGCCCGCTTCCCCTGCCTGCTGGCCAGCACCGTGGCGGGCGACAGCCTCTTCGAGGGCAACCTGGCGCTGCCGCTGGCGCTGCTGGCCGCGGCCGGCGGCCTGGGCCTGGTCTGCATCCGCAACGAGCAGCGCATCGTGGACTGGCTGCACCGCCGCCGGGATAAACTGTCCCCCAAGTGAGCGCCGGGCGCTTTTTCCCGCCCGCCGTGTGCCGCCGGGCACGGTGTTTTTGGCGCGCCGCGTCCTTGTCTTGGCACAGCGCGCTTTTTTCGGCGCGGTGCGTTCCTTTCGGCAGGGCGCTATATCCGCGCACCGCGCCTTTTTTCGCGGTGTGTCCTCCCCCCGCGCGTCCCTGTTTCGGCCGGCCGACGCCGGCGGAGTTTGTTAAAAAAATGACTTTTCGGGCCTTTTCAAACCGGGCCGGAATGTGGTACAATCTCACCAGAAGACACCAGAAGGAGTGTGTAACAGAATGGCCGAATATGTATTGTTCACCGAGTCCACCGCCGACCTGTCGGTGGAACTCGTGCAGGAGCTGGGTGTGGAAGTGCTGCCCATGCGCTTTTCGCTGAACGGCAAGGAGTACAACAACTATCCCGACAACCGGGAGCTGGACCCCCACGATTTTTACGACGCGCTGCGGGCCGGCGGCATGAGCACCACCAGCCAGATCAACCAGGCGGCCTTTGAGGAGGCCTTCGGCCCCGTGCTGGAGGCGGGCAAGGACATTTTGTATCTCAGCTTTTCCAGCGGCCTGTCCGGCACCTTCCAGTCGGCGCGGCTGGCGGCGGAGGAGCTGGCGGAAAAGTACCCCCAGCGCACCGTGCGGGTGATCGACACCCTGCAGGCCAGCATGGGCGAGGGGCTGGCGGTGTACTACGCCGCCACGTTGAAGAACGAGGGCAAGAGCCTGGAGGAAGTGGCAAGCTGGTTTGAGGCCAACAAGATGCGGGTGTGCGCCTGGTTCACGGTGGACGACCTGATGTTCCTGAAGCGGGGCGGCCGCCTGGGCGGCGGCGCCGCGGTGGTGGGCACCCTGCTGGGCATCAAGCCCATCCTCCATGTGGACGACGACGGCCACCTGATCGCCATGGAAAAGGTGCGGGGCCGCCGCGCCAGCCTGGACGGCCTGGTGAAGCACCTGGCCGCCAGCGACGTGCCCGTGTCCGAGCAGGTGGTGTTCGTCAGCCACGGCGACTGCCCCGAGGATTGCGAGTATGTGGTGGAGCGGTGCAAGGCCCTGGGCGCGAAGAAGGTGTATGTGAGCACCATCGGCCCGGTGATCGGCGCCCACTCCGGCCCCGGCACGGTGGCGCTCTTCTTCCTGGCCGCCAAGCGGTAAGAGAAAAACGGCAAAAAGCCGCCGTTCCCCCGGGGGGAACGGCGGCTTTGCACAAAAAAGGAGAACGGCAATGGAATTTACCGAGAAGACGCAGGTGTTCCTGGTGGCCGCCTGGTACAAAGAACTGGTGCGCGCCTTCGGCGAGCGGGGGCGGCGGGCCTTTGTGCTGGCGGTGAAGCACTACGCCCGCCAGCGGGGCGAGCGGATGGCCCAGCGGGCGGTGGGGGACGGGCAGCCTCTGGACTACGCCTCCTACTGCGCCTACCGGGAGTGGGCCCCCTCGGAGGAATCGGTGCGGGAGGGCACCGCCAACGCCACGACGGTGTGCTCCACCGCGCCGGATTATGTCTACGAGGTGCGCGCCTGCGCCTGGTACGACGCCTTTGCCGCGCTGGACGCGCTGGAGGCCGGGCAGCTTTACTGCCGCCATCTGGACGAGGCCATGGCCCGGGCCTTCAGCCCGTCGCTGGAATTTTACACGGTGGAGACCCGCCACTGCGCCGACCGGTGCGTCTTTTGTATCCGGAACGCGGGCTTTGACCCGCAGCAGGAACGGCCCCGCCGCCCGGAGCAGCTCCGGGGCTTCGATTACCACTGCGCCCACACCTTTTACGCCTTCGGGGAGGTGGCGGCGGGGGCCTTCGGCCGGGCGGGCGCGGCCCTGGCCGCCCGGGTGCTGGACTCTTTTGAACAGGCGTGGGGCGGCGAGGCGCGCCGGCGGCTCACCGCCTTCGCCGCCGAGAACTTCGACCGGGCCTGAGGGGCGGCGGGGGCCGGCATGGAAAAACGGCGGTCCCGCCCCGGGATGCCGGGCGCGTAAAACGCACAGAGCGGCCCCGCAAGCCATCCGGGCTTGCGGGGCCGCTCCCTTTGTATGGTCCTGGCTCAGCCGTCCAGCAGGGCCACGGCCACGTCGTTCACGTTGGTGCCGGTGGGGCCGGTGACGATCAGGCCGCCGGTCTTTTGCAGGGCGTGGTAGGCGTCGTTGTCCTGCAAAACGGCGTAGAGGTCCAGCCCGGCCGCCCGCAGTGCGGGCAGGGTGTCGCAGTCGGCGTAGCCGCCGGCCGCGTCGGTGGGGCCGTCGGTGCCGTCGCTGCCCACGCTGAACACCGCGCCCCCGGGCACGCTCTCCAGCCCGGCGGCGGCGGCCAGGGCCAGCTCCTGGTTGCGGCCGCCCTTGCCGGTGCCGGTGAGGCGCACCACCGTCTCGCCGCCGGCCAGAAAAGCCAGCCGCCGGCCCTGGCCGGCGTGGGTCTGGAGCACCGAGGCCAGAAAGCTGCCCGCCTCCCGGGCCTGGCAGCACAGCCGGTCGGTGAGCAGCACCGGCTCATAGCCGAGGGATTGGCAGGCCTGGGCGGCGGCGGCGCACAGCTGCCGCACCGAGCCGGTGATCTGGGTGGTCACGTTGTCCAGCTGCTTGGGGGTCTCCTCCTCCATCAGGGCCAGCGCCCCGTCGCTCAGCTTCAGGCCGTATTTGGCGATGATCGCCTTCGCGTCGGCGGCGGTGGAGGAGTCGGGATAGGCGGGGCCGGAGGCGATCATGTCCAGCGGGTCGCCCAGGATGTCCGACAGCACGATGCTGTACACCCGGGCCGGGGCGCACAGGCGGGCAAACTTGCCCCCCTTCACCGCCGACAGGCGCTTGCGCAGGGTGTTGATCTCCACGATGTCCGCCCCGCAGGCCAGCAGCTGCCGGGTGATGTCCGCCAGTTCCCCGCCGCTCACCAGCGGCTTTTCGAACAGGGCCGACCCCCCGCCGGACACCAGAAAGAGCACCGTGTCCTGGGGGGTGAGGCCCCGCACCAGGTCGATGGCCGCCTGGGCCCCGGCGAAGCTGTTGTCGTCCGGCACGGGGTGGCCGGCCTCCCGGATGTCAAAGTTGGCGATGGGGCCCTTGCTGTGACCGTACTTCGTGACCACCACGCCCGCCTCGATGCGGCTGCCCAGCAGGTCGGCGGCGCACTTTGCCATCTGCCAGGCCGCCTTGCCCACAGACACCAGCCGCACCCGGCCGGGGAACTCCCGGCCTTCCAGCGCCCGCCGCACCGCCTCGTCCGGCTGCACGGCGCGGATGGAGGCGGCCACGATGGCGTCGGCGTCTCTTCGTAATTTTTCGTTCACAGGGAATCTCTCCTTTCCTTGGGGCCCTTGAAAAAAGCGGGCGGGATGTGCCGCTCATCCCGCCCGCGGTGTGCAGTTTCGGATCAGAATACCAGCGACAGCAGGAAGATCTCCACCATGGAAGCGACGCCAAGCACCAGCGTCATCATGGTCTGGGTCTTGTAGCCCTGTTCCGGGGTCATCTCACCGAAGTTGGTGACCACCCAGAAGTAGGAGTCGTTGGCGTGGGAGACGGTCATGGCGCCGGCGCCGATGGCCATGACGGTGAGGGCGGCCCGCACGGGGCTGGCCAGGCCCAGCACTCCCAGCAGCGGGGCCACGATGCCCGCGGTGGTGGTGATGGCCACGGTGGAGGAGCCCTGGGCGCTCTTGAGGATGGCCGCCAGCAGGAAGGGGAACAGGATGCCCACAGCCTCCAGGGCGGTGGCGTTGTCGGTGATGAAGGACACCAGGCTGGTGGAGGAGATCACCTTGCCCAGCACGCCGCCCGCCGCGGTGACGAACAGGATGGGGCCGGTGGTCTTCAGGGTCTCGTTGGTGATGGTGTAGAAATCCGCCATCTTGCCGGCGCCCGCCAGCTGGAGGATGCCGAAGATGGTGCCCACCGCCAGCGCGATGATGGGCTTGCCCAGGAAATCGCACAGGGAGAAGAGCATGCCGGTCCAGCCGGCCATGGAGGCGATGGAGCCCAGGGCCATCAGCACGATGGGCACCAGGATGGGGGCCAGGGCGTTCAGGCCGCCGGGCAGCTTGCCGTACTCGGCCACCAGCTGCTCATAGCTCTTGGTCACGCGGGAGGCGTCCTCCTCGTCGGCGCTCTTGACCTTGCCGCCGATGAACTTGGCGTAGAAGTAGCCGGCGATCAGGGGGAACACCGAGGCCAGCGCGCCCACGCCCATCACCAGCAGCAGGTTGTTGCCCACGCCCAGGGTGTTGGCGGCGGCGATGGGGCCGGGGGTGGGGGGAATGAACACATGGGAGATGTACAGGCCGGCGCTCAGAGCCACGGTCATGGCCACGCTGGAGGTGCCGGTGCGCTTGACCAGCGCGCTGCGGATGGGGTTGAGGATGACGAAGCCGCTGTCACAGAACACAGGGATGGAGACCACCCAGCCCATCAGCTCAATGGCCAGCTCGGGGTGCTTTTTGCCCACCAGCCGGATGACCATGTCCGCCAGCTTCAGCGCCGCGCCGGTCTTTTCCAGAATGGAGCCGATCAGCGCGCCCAGGATGATGACGATGCCGATGCTGTTGAAGGTGCCCGAGAAGCCCGCGCCGATGACGGTGGGGATGCCGGAGACGGTGGTGCCGTCGGCGTTCTTCACATCGGTGAGGGGGATGCCGGCGATCAGCGCCAGCACCACCGACACCGCCATGATGGCCAGGAACGGGTGGACCTTGAACTTGGAGATGGCCACGATCATGACCACGATCGCAAGAACAAAGGCGATGATAAGCGGTATACCTGTCATAACGATTCCTCCTGTCGCAAAAATCACAGCATATTCACCAAAAACTTTTCCGTGAACGCTGTTTTCGTAGATTTATTGTACAACAGGAGCCGGCCGGAATGCTATGGCCCGAAAAACGCAATTGCGGCCGTATCTTTGTCATCGGGAACAAAGGGGTAAGTTTTTTACCGCCTCTTTTGTGGGAGCCTCACAAAGGAGCGGCCTGGTTTTCCATATCCCGGTAGAACAGCAGCGCCAGGTAGAGGGTGGGCGCGTCGCTGGGTTTGCGCACGTCCAGGCCGGTCTCCTCCGCCAGCCGGCGCAGGCGGTACTGCAGGGTGTTTTTGTGGATGAACAGCGTCGCCGCCGCGGCGTTCAGCGAGCCCTCGGTGAGGAAATAGGCCTCCAGCAGGTCCATCTCCTCCCCCAGCCGGGCCAGGGGCCGGTGGGGGAACACCCGGCGGAGAAATTCCACCTTGCGGCGGGCGGGCACGTCGTCCAGGATCATCTCCGCCCCCAGGCGGCAGTAACTCACCACGGCGTTGCGCCGGTGGTGGGCGATGCGCCAGGCCCGGTTGGCCTGCAGGTAGGCCAGGTGCAGATCGTCGGCGCCGCCGTCCACCCCGGCCATCATCTCCACCCCGTGCCGCCGGCGCACCGTCTCCACGATCTGCGCGGCCAGTTCCTCCGGGTCCAGCGAGTCCCGCCGGGGCACCAGCAGGATCTGGCGGCCGGCGTTGCGCAGGGTCAGCGCCCCGCCGCACCCGGCCAGGCAGCCGGTGACGGTGGCCTCCGCCTCCTCCAGCAGCTGCTGCCCGCGGGAGGTGCCCACCAGTTCGGTGAGGCGGCGGGCGCTCACCACCAGCACCCGCCGGGCGGCGCGGATGTCCACCCCCAGGGCGAACCCCCGCTCGGACAGCTCCTGCGGGTTGGACAGCCCGCTGCCCAGCACCCAGTCCTCCAGAAAGCGGCTGCGCACCCGGCCGTCCAGCCGGCGGCGGTCCTGCTCGCTGCGCTCCCGGATGAGGATCTCGGTCATCTTCTTCACGATCTGGCCGTAGGCGAACACCTCGTCGTAGCCGCCGGTGATGCCGATGACCCCCACGATCTCCCCGTTCTCCTCGATGGGCAGGTTGACGCCCCGGCGCACGGTGGGGGTCTCCGCCTCCGGCCGGATGTACAACTCCGGCAGCCGGTGGGAGATCACCTGGTACGCCCCCTGGTGGAACATCCCGATGCGCTTGGGGTCGGTGCTGGCGATGATGTGGCCGGTCTCGTCCATCATGTTGATGTTCTGGCGCACCAGCGCGCCGATCTCCTCCACGATCTGCTGGGCGCTGCTGCGGGAAAGGTGATGCATGGAGCCGCCCTCCTTTCGGTTTTCTCCATCATAACACAGCGCGCGGGGATTTTCATCCCCGCGCGCTGTTTCGCCGGCAAAGCCGGCGGCCTTATTCCTTTTTCAGCGAGCCCAGGCAGCCCAGGATGCTGTCCGCCGCGCTGAGTTTCATGGCCTCTTTCTCGGCGAAGGCCGCGTCGGCGGTGTTCCACAGGCTGATGGCCCGCCGGGTGGCCAGGATGGAACTGGCGCTCACGCTGAACTCGTCCAGCCCCCAGGCCAGCAGCAGCGGCAGCAGCGCCGGGTCGGCGGCGGCCTCGCCGCACATGCCCACCGGGATGCCCGCCGCCTTGGCCGCGGCAATCACGCTTTTGATGATGCGCAGCACCGCCGGGTGGAACACGGTGTAAAGCTTCGCCACGTCGGCGTTGCCCCGGTCCACCGCCAGGGTGTACTGGGTCAGGTCGTTGGTGCCGATGCTGAAGAAGTCCGCCTCCTGGGCCAACAGGTCCGCCACCAGGGCGGCGGCGGGGGTCTCGATCATCACGCCCACCTTGATGTCCGCGTCAAAGGCCTTGCCCTCGGCGGCCAGCTGGCTCTTGGCCTTTTCCAAAAGGGCCTTCGCCGCCCGCAGTTCCTCCACGCCGGTGACCAGCGGCAGCATGATGCGCACGTTGTGCTTCTCCGCGCCCGCCTGCAGCAGGGCCCGCAGCTGCACCAGGTACAGGTCGGGATTGTCCAGGCAATAGCGGATGGCCCGGTGGCCCAGGAAGGGGTTCTCCTCCTTCTTCATGGCCAGGTAGGGCACGTCCTTGTCGCCGCCCACGTCCAGCGTGCGGATGATGACCTCTTTGCCGGCGAACTGGGCCGCCACCTGCCGGTAGGCCGTCAGCTGCTCCTCCTCGGTGGGGGCGGCGTCCCGGTCCATGAACAGGAATTCGGTGCGGAACAACCCGATGCCCTCGGCGCCTTTCTCCAGGGCGGGGGCGGCGTCCTCCGGCCGGCCGATGTTGGCGTAGAGCGCCACCGTGCGCCCGTCGGCGGTGACGGTGGGCTTGCCCAGATAGCCCTTGAGCATGACCCGCCGCTTCTCAAAGGTGACCCGGCGCGCCTCGTAGTCCTTCACGGTGCGCTCGTCCGGGTCCACATAGACGTGGCCCAGCTCGCCGTCCATGGCGATCTTCACCCCCGGGGCGATGGCGGCCAGCGCACCCGGCACGCTGAGCACCGCGGGGATCTCCAGCGCCCGGGCCAGGATGGCCGAGTGGCTGGTGGCGCCCCCCGTCTCGGTGATGATGCCGGCGATGTTCTCCCGCTTCAGGCCCACCGTCATGCTGGGGGTCAGGTCGTGGGCCACGATCACCGAACCCGCCGGCGCGGCGGCCAGGTCCTGATCCTCCCGGCCCAGCAGGGTCTTGAGCAGCCGGTCCCGCAGGTCGGCCACGTCGGTGGCCCGCTGGCGGGTCAGTTCGTCCTCCACCCCGCTGAACATGGCGATGAAGCTGCCGCACACCGCGTCCACCGCCGCCTCGGCGGTGGAGCCTGCCTCGATCTGCTCGTTCATCTGGCTCAGCATGAACGGGTCGGCCAGCATCATGACCTGGCCGGAGAGGATCTCCGCCGCGTGTTCGCCCACACGGCTGGTCATGGTCTTGGCCATGGAGGCCAGCGCCTCGCTCACCGTCTTGGCCGCGGCGGCCAGCCGGGCCTTCTCGTTCTCGGCCCCGGAATACACCACGGCCGAGTAGTCCAGATCCTGCGGCTGCACCACCAGCGCGGTGCCGATGCCCACGCCGGCGCAGACGCCCGTACCCTTCAACATGGCGACAGTCTCCTTCCCTTGTGTGTTCGTTACTCGCCCAGGCCGCTGTCGATCAGCCGCAGGGCCTCCGTCAGGGCGGCCTGCTCGTCGGGGCCGCTGCACTGCACCTCCACCTCGGTGCCGCACTTGATGCAGGCGGCGATCAGGTTCATGATGCTCTTGGCGTTCACGGTCTTGCCGTTCGCCACCAGTTCCACCTCGCTGTCGAACTTCATCATGGCGTTGGCGAACATGCCGGCGGGACGCATGTGCATCCCCATGGGGTTGACGATCTTGGTTTTCTTCGAGACCATTTTATATTCTCCTTTGTTTGTGAGGTGAAAAGCGGGGGGCGCACAGCCCCCCGCGCGGTTCACAGGATTCAGGCTTCCTTGTTCTTCTTGAGCAGGGCCAGCATGGCCATGCCCACCACGCTGCCGGCCACCAGGCTGATGACGTAGCCCGCCACGTTGGTGACCACCGGGAAGACGAAGATGCCGCCGTGGGGGGCCATCAGGCCGCAGCCGAACACCATGGAGAGCGCGCCGGCCACCGCGCTGCCCACCACGCAGCTGGGGATCACCCGCAGGGGATCGGCGGCGGCAAAGGGGATGGCGCCCTCGGAGATGAAGCACAGGCCCATGATGTAGTTCACCGGGCCGGACTTGCGCTCGTCGGCGGTGAACTTCTTCTTGAAGAAGGTGGTGCACAGGGCGATGGCGATGGGGGGCACCATGCCGCCCACCATGACGCTGGCCATCATCTGATACTCGATGGCCCCCTGGCCCGCGCCCGCCGCCAGGGCGGTGGCGATGGCGCCGGTGCCGGTGACGTAGGCAGCTTTGTTGAAGGGGCCGCCCATATCGATGCTCATCATGCCGCCCAGCACAGCGCCCATCAGCACCTTGCTGGTGCCGCCAAGACCGGCCAGGAAACCGGTCAGCGCGGTGTTCAGCGCGCCCACGATGGGCCCGAAGGCACACATGAACAGGCCCATGAACAGAACGCCCACCACGGGGTAGATCAGGATGGGCTTGATGCCCTCCAGGCTGCGGGGCAGCTTGTCACACAGCTTTTCCAGGCCCAGCATGAAGTAGCCGCCCACGAAGCCCGCCAGCAGCGCGCCCAGAAAACCGGAGGAGACGGCCGTGCCGGTGCCCAGGATGGTGGCGAAGCTGGTGCCGGCAGCCGCCAGGCTGCCGCCCACGAAGCCCACCACCAGGCCCGGCCGGTCGGCGATGCTCATGGCGATGTAGCCCGCCAGGATGGGCAGCATGAAGTTGAAGGCCGCGTTGCCCACCGTCTTGAAGAAGGCGGCCACGGGGGTGCCCATGCCGAAGTTGGCGGCGTTGTTCGGGTCAAAGGTGTCCAGCAGGAAGGCCAGGGCGATCAGGATGCCGCCGCCGATGACGAAGGGCAGCATGTGGGACACGCCGTTCATCAGGTCCTTGTAGGTCTTGCGGCCCAGGGACTCCTTCACCGCGGAGGAGGCGGCCTCCGCGGCCTCGCCGCCGCCCTGGTGGTGGTAGACGGGCACCTTGCCCTCCTCCACCTGGCGGATCAGCTCCTCGGGACGGTGGATGCCGTCGCTCACCGGCACGAACAGCACCGGCTTGCCGTCAAAACGGGCGGTCTCCACGTTCTTGTCGGCGGCCACGATGATGCCGTCGGCAACGGCGATCTCGGCGGCGGTCAGGGCGTTCTTCACGCCGCCGGAGCCGTTGGTCTCCACCTTCACGGTCACGTTCATGGCTTTGCCGGCCTTCTCCAGCGCCTCGGCGGCCATGTAGGTATGGGCGATGCCGGTGGGGCAGGCGGTGACCGCCAGCACCCGATACTCGGCACCCTCGTTTTTGGCGGCCTTGGCGGCGGCCTCCTCGCTGGTCTCCACCGACTCCACGCCCGGCACGCCCGCCTCACCGTACTTGGCGGCCTCGGCCTTGTCGATCACCGCCAGGAACTCGTCGGTGGTCTTGGCGGCCCGCAGCGCGGCGGTGAAGTCCGCGTCCATCAGCAGCACCATCAGGCGGCTGAGGATCTCCAGATGGAGGTTGCCGTCCATGGGGGCGGCGATCATGAAGAACAGGTCGCTGGGCTTTTTGTCCATGGCGCCGTAGTCCACGCCCTCGGTGAGGGTCATGGCCGCGAGACCGGGGTTCGCCACCGCGTCGCTCTTGGCGTGGGGCACCGCGATGCCCGCCTCGATGGCGGTGCTGCTCTGGGCCTCACGGGCCAGGATGGCCTCCTTGTAGGCGGCCTTGTCCGCCAGGTGGCCGCCGGCGGCCTGCAGGTCGATCAGGGTGTCGATGGCGCTCTGTTTGTCAGCCGCCTGACCGCCCAGCAGGATGCTCTGGGGTTTGAGCAAATCTGTGATGCGCATGTTGTTCCTTCCTCTCGGTGTTTTTTATCTGTATAAAGCAAAGGCTCTGCCCGCTTTGGGTCAGCAATGGGGAATGGGGCCCGGTATCAGCGCCGCAGCAGGGCGTCGATCTCCGCCCGGGTGGCCAGGGTGTCGGAGAAGGCGGTGGCGCTGCCGCAGGCGGAGCCCAGGCGCAGCGCCCAGTCGTAGTCGCCCTTTTCCAGCCAGCCGGCCACAAAGCCGGCCACCATGGAATCGCCCGCGCCCACCGAGTTCTTCACCTTGCCCCGGAAGGCCTCCAGCCGGTGCACGCCGCCGGTCTCGTCCAGCAGCAGCGCGCCGTCGCCCGCCATGCTCACCAGCACGTTGCGGGCGCCCTTTTGCTGCAAAAGGCGGGCGCAGTCGGCGATCTCGTCGTCGGTGGAGAGGGTGCGGCCGAAGATCTCGCCCAGCTCGTGATTGTTGGGCTTGACGAGGAACGGCCGGTAGGGCAGCACCTTCACCAGCAGCTGGCCGGTGGCGTCCACCGCGCACAGCACCCCTTTGGGGGCCAGCTGTTCCAGGATGCGCTGGTAGATGTCGCTGGGCAGGCTGGCGGGAATGCTGCCCGCCAGCACCAGCACGTCCCCCGCGCCCAGGGCGTCCAGCTTTTTGAACAGTTGCCGGAGGGCGTCGGCGGGGATGTCCGGCCCGCGGCCGTTGATCTCGGTCTCGGCGGAGGCCTTGATCTTCACGTTGATGCGGGTGAGCCCCCCGGGCAGATGGATAAAGTCGGTGGTCACTCCCCGGCGGGCCAGGCCCGTTTCCACGGCGTCGCCGGTGAAGCCGGCCACAAAGCCCAGGGCCACGCTCTCAAAGCCCAGCTGCCCCAGCACGCAGGAGACGTTGATGCCCTTGCCGCCCAGCTGGATGTCCTCGCTGTCGGTGCGGTTCACGTCCCCCGGCACCAGGTCCGACAGGCGCACCACATAGTCCAGCGCGGGGTTAAAGGTAACGGTGTAGATCATTGGTCCGGTTCGACCTCCTTGACGATGGCGTGTTTGGCGTATGTTTTGTCCGGCAGGCGGTCGGTGAGGATGCAGGCCCGGTCCAGCGGGGCGATGGACACCGCCGACACCCGGCCGAACTTGGAGGAATCCGCCAGCACATAACTCACATAGGCCTGGGTCATGGCGGTGGATTTCACCAGCGCTTCCTCCGGGTCGGGGGTGGTGTAGCCCTGGCTGAGGGCGATGCCGTTCACCCCCAGAAACGCCTTGGTGAAGTTGTAGCGGGAGAGGCTTTGCACCGCCGCCGCCCCCACGATGGCCTCGGTGCCCGGCTTGAGCATACCGCCCGGCACAAAGGCCCGAAAGCCCTTCTGCACCAGCTTTTGCGCGTGCATCACCCCGTTGGTGATGAACACCGCGCCCCCCGGCTGCAGAAAATCCAGCATCATCAGGGTGGTGCTGCCCGCGTCCAGAAAGACCACGTCGTCCGGCTGGATCTGCCGGGCCGCGTAGCGGGCGATGGCCTGCTTTTCGGCCACGTTCTGCTGCTCCTTGGCGCTCATGGTCTCCTCGCCCGCGTCGAAGGTGTCCTCCCGGGCCACGGCGCCGCCGTGCACCTTGTTTAGTTTGCCCTGCCCGGCCAGGAGTATCAGATCCCGCCGGATGGTGGACTCGGAGGTGTTCAGCGCCCGTGCCAGCTCGGTGACGGTGGCCGCCCTCTTTTTGTGCAGCAGTTCCTGGATCACAGCGAACCGTTCCTCTGCCAGCATGCCGTCACTTCCTTTCTTCTGCCTTCACTATACCACGTCAAATAATCAAAATCAAGCATAAGCATGCATATTCGTGCACAAGCTTCCCGGATTATTTTGGTCAACCTGCACAGTTTTGACGTAATTCGCGGGAAAAACGGGGGATGGACGGGAAAAAGCGCGCGAAATCCGCAAAATTCGTGCGCGTTCGGGCGGCGCGCAGAAAAGCGGCCCGGTGAGAACACCGGGCCGCTTTGGGCGGAAAATGTTTTTTACAGGGACCGGCGGCGGGCCTCCCGCGTCAGAAAGCCTGCCGCAGCATCCGAAAAAATCAGGGGTCGGCGGGAAGGGTGAGATCCTCCTCCAGCAGACGGGCTTTGACCTGCAGCAGGCTGGCGGCCTCGGTGGCGAAGCAGCGCACCCCCTGGCGGGCGTAGCGCACCACCTGGTTGGGGCTGCCCGCGTGCACCCCGCAGATGCACACCGGCACGCCCGCGGCCTTGGCGGCGTCCAGGGCCATGCCCACCAGCCGGTGCACCGCCGGGCTTTGCCCGCTGAAAAATTCCGAAAAACGGCTGTCCAGCCGGTCGGCGGCGTAGGTGTACTGGATCAGGTCGTTGGTGCCGATCACCAGAAAGCGGCAGCCGGCGGCCAGGATGTCCGGCGCCAGCAGGGCCGCGCTGGGGGTCTCCACCATGCAGCCGAACTCCAGTTCCTCGTTGAACACCACCCCCCGGCGGCGCAGGGCGCGGCGGGCCTTCTCCACATGTTCCATGGCCTGCAGCCAGTCCTCGGGGGTGCTCACCATGGGGATGGACACCCGCAGCGGCCCCCGGGTCCCCGCCCGCAGCAGCGCGCACAGCTGCTCCTCGAACATCTGGGGATGGGCCAGGCTCATCCGCAGCCCCCGCATGCCCAGCGCCGGGTGGGGAGAATCCTCGGTGAGGCCGGGCACGCTCTTGTCCGCCCCGATGTCAAAGGTGCGCACCGTCACCGGCTTGCCGCCGGCGGCCTGCAGGCAGCTGAGGTAGAAGAAATACTGCTCCTCCTCGCTGGGCACGCGCCCGGCCATGATGGAGAACTCGCTGCGCAAAAGGCCCACGCCCTCGGCCCCCGCCTGCATCGCCAGCTCCACGTCCTCGGGGCCGGAGCAGCTGGCCAGCAGGGCCACATGGGTGCCGTCCTTGGTGCGGCAGGGCCCCGCGCCCAGGGCGGCCAGCCGCTTTTTCAGGATGGAGGCCCCCACGATGCGCCGCTGGGCGTCCTTGCGGGCGGCCTCGTCCGGCTGGAGGATCAGGCAGCCGTTGTCCGCGTCCAGCACGCCGCCGCCGGCGCAGTTCTGCTCCAGAAAGGCGCCGCCCAGCTGCACCACCGCCGGGATGCCCATGGTGCGGGCGATGATGGAGGCGTGGCTCTGCTCGCTGCCCTCGGCGCAGGCCACCCCCAGCAGCATCCCCCGGCCGATGGCCACGATGTCGCTGGGGTAGAGGAATTCGCTGATGAGGATGGAGGGGGTCTCCAGCCGCAGGGGGGTGCGGGGCCGCCCGTCCAGGATGTTCACCACCCGGCGGCAGGCGTCCCGCACGTCCATCGCCCGCTGGCGTATGTACTCGTCGTCCCCCGCCTCGATGCGCCCGGCGTAGATCTCCGCCGCCCGCTCCACCGCGGGGGCGGCCCCCGCGCCGGCGGCGATGTAGGCCGCGATCTCCCGGTTGAGGCCGGGGTCGTCCAGCATCACCCGCTGGAACAGGAAGATGTCCTTGTCGGTGCCCTCGGCGGCCTCCTCCAGCTGGCGCAGTTCGTCCTTGGCCAGCACCACCGCCGCGTTCAGCAGCGCCTGCTCCCGGCCGGGGGTCTGCACCACCCGCTCCAGCCCCGGCCCGCTGTGATGCAGCCGGCGCACCGGCCCCATCACCAGGCCGGGCGACGCCTTTGTGCCCTGATACACCAGCATGGATCCTCGCCCTCCTCTCGCTGCCGGCCTGCCGGCCGGGCTCAAAACGGATGCGGTCGGCGCCTTACTGCGCCGTCAGAACAAAGCGGACCAGCGCCGTCAAAAACTCGCCCGGGGCGGCCGCGGCGGCCGCGGACTCCTTCAGGCACAGGCCCGCGCCCTCCCGGAACAGGGGGGCAAAGCGGGCCGCGGCCGCGCCGTCGCTCTTTTCCAGAAAGGCCGCGCACAGCCCGTCGGCGGTGTAAAGGCCCACCGGGTCCACCCCGGCCAGTTCGGCCGCCCGCTCCAGCGGCAGCAGCGCCCGGGCCGGCCCGGCGGGGCAGGCGGATTCCATCGGGCGCAGCGCCGCGCCCTCCGCCAGCGCCAGGGCGGGGTTGCGGCCGATGGCCGCCCGCAGCACCCGGGCGTAGGGCCGCACGAACCGCTCGGCCAGCTCCTTCTCCTCCCCCGCGCGGATGGCGTAGGCGGTGCCGGAAAGGCGGCCGAAGGCGCGGTAGCAGTCCTGATAGCCCAGGGCGATGTTCCGCCTGGCGGTGGCGGGCTCGAAGCGCAGGATGGGCCCCAGGTCCCAGTAGCTGCGCACGAAGGTGGTGGGCAGGCCGGTGAGGTTGGGCAGGGTGACGCCCACCCCGTCCACGTCCACCGCCAGCAACTCCTCGGCCCCCATCCGGGCCGCCAGGCCCAGGGGCATGTTGTCGGACCAGCCCCCGTCGATGTACTCCTCCCCGTCGATGACGTGGGGCCGGAAGGCCGGGAAGCAGGCGGCGGAGGCCAGCATGTAGTCCGCCAGTTTGCCCTCGGGGATCTCCTCCAGGGTCAGCTTCAGGGGCTTCAGGGTGTTCTTCTGCACCGTCACCAGGCCGTAGCGCACCGGCGAAGCGCGCAGGGCCTTTTCGTCCACCACCCGGCGCACCGTGGCCTCCAGGGGCGACACGTCCATGCCGCCCTGTTCCACCGCCGCCTGCAGAAAGGCGGCCCAGTCGGCGGGGCGGCCGTCCGCCGCCGGCTCCATCACCTGCCCGTCCCCGATGGTGAGCCACATCTCCTGGGCCAGCTCCCAGTCGTCCAGCGCGAAGAGCGCCCCGTTCAAACACCCCACCGAGGTGCCGGCGATCACGCCGCAGCGCCAGTCCAGTTCGGTGAGGGCTTTGTAGACCCCTACCTGGTAGCTGCCCCGGGCGCCGCCCCCGGCCAGCACAAGACCCTTTGTCATCCCTGCGTCCTTTCCGGCCCGGACGGGCCCCTGTTGCGAAGTCTTTTATGTATACCATATTATACCACGAATTTATGACGGAACAACGGCGGATCGGTAAAACCAAAATGACAAAAAATCAGCATATTTTACAAATTATATTGCCCTTTGTGGAGAAAGAGGATATAATGAAACAACAAGAGTGCGTCGCCCGTAGCCTGCCGCGGAATGCGGCAGGCTGTTTTACATGGGGACGCCCAACATCAAAAGGAGGGTTTTGGTTTCTATGGACGCAATGCTTCTTGTGGCGGCGGGCGCGGTGCTGGCGCTGGCCTTTGCCGCCACCATGTTCCGGCGGGTGAAGGCGCAGCCCGCGGGCACCCCGCAGATGGAGAAGATCTCGAACGCGGTGAGCAGCGGCGCCACCGCCTATCTGAAGCGGCAGTACAAGGGCGTGGCCATCTTTTTCGCCGTGGTGTTCTGCATCCTGCTGGTCATGGCCGCCGCGGGCCTTTTGAGCTTCTTCACCCCCTTCGCCTTTGTCACCGGCGGCTTCTTCAGCGGCCTGGCGGGCTTCATCGGCATGAAGACCGCCACCATGGCCAACTGCCGCACCGCCAACGCCGCCTCCGAGAGCCTGAACCGCGGGCTGCGGGTGGCCTTCTCGGCGGGCAGCGTGATGGGCTTCACGGTGGTGGGGCTGGGCCTTTTGGACCTGTCCTTCTGGTATTTCTTCCTGCGCTTCTGGTACACCACGGTGGACCCGGCGGCCACCTCCGAACTGCTGATCCAGAGCATCACCTCCAACTTGCTCACCTTCGGCATGGGCGCCTCCAGCATGGCGCTGTTCGCCCGGGTGGGCGGCGGCATCTTCACCAAGGCCGCCGACGTGGGCGCCGACCTGGTGGGCAAGGTGGAGGCGGGCATCCCGGAGGATGATCCCCGCAACCCCGCCGCCATCGCCGACAACGTGGGCGACAACGTGGGCGACGTGGCCGGCATGGGCGCCGACCTGTACGAGAGCTATGTGGGCAGCATCGTCTCCACCAGCACGCTGGCGGTGGCCGCGGGCTACGGCGTGGGCGGCGTGGGCGTGCCCATGCTGCTGGCGGCGCTGGGCGTGGCCTGCTCCATCGTGGGCAGCTTCTTTGTCAAGACCAAAGAGGGCGCCAGCCAGAAGAACCTGCTGGCGGCCCTGCGCACCGGCACCTACATCGCCAGCGCGCTGATCATGGTGTGCGCCTGGTTCGCGGTGCACTGGCTGCTGCCCGCTGAGAACGCCCTGGGGGTGTTCATCGCGGTCATCAGCGGCCTGGTGGCGGGGGTGGCCATCGGCGCCATCACCGAATATTACACCTCCGACACCTACAAGCCCACCCAGCGGCTCAGCGCCTCCAGCGAGACCGGCAGCGCCACCGTCATCATCAGCGGCCTGTCGCTGGGCATGCTCAGCACCGTGGCCCCGGTGGTGATCGTGGGCGTGAGCGTGCTGATCAGCTACTTCTGCGCCGGCGGCGCGGCCGACTTCAACATGGGCCTTTACGGCGTGGGCGTGAGCGCCGTGGGCATGCTCAGCACCCTGGGCATCACCCTGGCCACCGACGCCTACGGCCCCATCGCCGACAACGCCGGCGGCATCGCCGAGATGACCCACATGCCCGCCGAGGTGCGCCAGCGCACCGACGCGCTGGACTCCCTGGGCAACACCACCGCCGCCACCGGCAAGGGCTTTGCCATCGGCTCGGCGGCCCTCACCGCCCTGGCCCTCATCGCCAGCTACATCGACAAGGTGCACCAGATCAAGCCGGACATCGCGCTGGATCTGTCCATCACCAACCCCACCACCCTCATCGGGCTGTTCGTGGGGGGCATGCTGCCCTTCCTGTTCGCGGCCCTCACCATGGACGCGGTGGGCAAGGCGGCCCAGAGCATCGTGGTGGAGGTACGCCGGCAGTTTTCCACCATCGCCGGCCTGATGGAGGGCAAGGCGGAACCGGACTACGCCCGCTGTGTGGACATGTGCACCCGCAGCGCCCAGAAACTGATGCTGGCCCCCGCCCTCCTCGCGGTGATCGTGCCGGTGGTGGTGGGCCTCATCCTGGGTGTGAACGGCGTGGCGGGCCTCTTGGCAGGCACCACCGTCACCGGCTTTGTGCTGGCGGTGATGATGGCCAACGCCGGCGGCGCCTGGGACAACGCCAAGAAATACATCGAGAGCGGCCAGCACGGAGGCAAGGGCAGCGACTGCCACAAGGCCGCCGTGGTGGGCGACACCGTGGGCGATCCCTTCAAGGACACCTCCGGCCCCGCCATCAACATCCTGATCAAGCTGACCAGCATGGTCTCCATCGTGTTCGCCGGCCTGATCGTCGCGGTGCATCTTCTGTAAATCCGTCCAATCAAAATCGGGAGCCCCGGGGCCGAAAGGCCCCGGGGCTCTCCCTCTTTTTGCCGGTCAGCCCTGCTTCAGCTTTGCCAGCAGCCGGGCCGTTGTCATCATGCCGGTGCGCTCAAACCGCCCCAGCCGGAACAGGCACTCCGGCGCGCGGGTGAGCCGGTTGGCCTTCTCCTCGCCGGTCATGGTCACCCGCGCCCCGCCTGCGCCGGAGGGAAGGGCCCGTTCGGCATAGGAGTGGGCCGGGCGGCCCACACTGTTTTCAAAAAGAGGCCGCCGGACAAGCCGCCGGCGGCCATGGGAGGCAGGTATGGGTTCCATCTGGGAGAAAAGCTGGCAAATGCCCCGCCGCGGGCGGCTGGAAAAAAATATTTGCGCCGACGCGGCGGTCATCGGCGGCGGCATGGCGGGGGTGCTCACCGCCCGGGCGCTGGGTCGGGCGGGGCTGCGGGCGGTGGTGCTGGAGGCCGGGCGGCTGGGGGGCGGCGCCACCGGCCACACCACCGCCAAGGTCACCGCCCAGCACGGGCTGTTCTGCGCCGCGCTGCTGCGGGCGGCGGGCCCGGCGGACGCCCGGCTCTACGCCCGGGCGAACCTGGCGGCGGTGGAGGACTTCCGGCGGATGGTGCGGCAGGAGAACATCGACTGCGACTGGGAGGACTGCGCCGCCGCCGTCTACGGCGGCCGGCGGGCGGTGCTGGAGGTGGAGGCCGCCGCGGCCCGGCGGCTGGGCTTGCCGGTGACCCTCACCGCCTCCACGCCGGAACTGCCCTTTGAGACCGCGGGTGCGGTGTGGCTGGAGGGGCAGGCCCGGTTCCACCCCCTCAAGTTCCTGGCGGCGGCCGCCGAGCCGCTGGAGGTCTACGAGCACACGCCGGTGCGGCGGGTGGAGGGCGACACCCTCCTCACCCCCGGCGGCAGGGTCCGGGCAACGGCGGTGGTGTTCGCCTGCCACTATCCCTTTGTGGATTTTCCGGGCCTGTACTTTGCCCGGATGTACCAGCAGCGCTCCTATGTGGTGGCGCTGGAAGGCGCGCCGCTGCCCGACGCCGTCTACATCGGCGCGGGGCCGGAGGGCCTCTCGCTGCGCCGGTGGCAAAACTACCTGCTGCTGGGGGGCGGCGGCCACCGCACCGGCGAGGCGGACAAGGGCGGCTATCCCCCGCTGCTGGCCCAGGCGGAAAAGTGGTTCCCCGGCAGCCGGCCGGCGGCCCGCTGGTCCGCCCAGGACTGCATGACCCCCGACGGCCTGCCCTATGTGGGCCGCTACGCCCCCTCCCGGCCGAACTGGTATGTGGCCACCGGCTTTCACAAGTGGGGCATGACCGGCTCGATGCTGGCGGCGAAGCTGCTGGCAAATATGATCTGCGGCCGGCCCGACCCGCTGGCGGCGGTGGTGAGCCCCCGGCGCTTTTCCGCCGCCGCCCTGGGCCGGGCGCTGGCCCAGGGCGGGCAGGCGGTAAAGGGGCTTGCCCGGCGGTTTCTGCCCGCCGGGGCGGGGCCGGACTCCCTGGCCTCGGGGTCCGGGGGCGTCATCCGGCTGGAGGGCGAGACGGTGGGCGCCTGGCGGGAGGCGGACGGGCGGCTGTGCGTGGTGGATCTGCGCTGCCCCCACATGGGCTGCCGGCTGGAGTGGAACCCCCACGAACGCAGCTGGGACTGCCCCTGCCACGGCTCCCGGTTCGACCGCTACGGCCGTCTGCTGGACGGCCCGGCCCAGAAGGAGGCGCGCTATGGCTGAACGGTATTTTTGCGGCTGGTATTTCAAGTGCCAGGGCCCCGGCGGCAGCCTGGCCCTCATCCCGGCGGCGCACGCGGGGGGCGGCTCGCTGCAGCTCATCACCGCCGGCGGCAGCTGGAACATCCCCTTCGCCCCCGGCGAGACGGCGGTGAGCGGGGCCCGACCCCGGGCGGCGCTGGGGCAAAACCTCTTTTGCGAGCGGGGCCTGCGCCTGGCGGTGGACGCGCCGGGCCTGTGGGCAGAGGGCGAGGTGCGCTTCGGGCCCCTCCTTCCCCCCGCCTACGACGTCATGGGCCCCCTGTGCGCCCTGCCCTTTCTGCAGTGCCGGCACCGGGTGGCCAGCATGGCCCACCCCCTCGCCGGGCGGCTGGAGGTGAACGGCCGGGCCTTTGACTTTGACGGGGGCAGGGGTTACCTGGAGGGGGACCGGGGCCGGTCCTTCCCGGCGGGCTATCTCTGGACCCAGTGCTTTTTTGAGGGCGGCTCGCTGATGCTGGCGGTGGCCGACGTGCCCCTGGGGCCGGCGGCCTTCCGGGGGGTCATCGCCCTGGTGCGGCTGGCCGGGCGGGAGTGGCGGCTGGCCAGCTACCTGGGGGCCCGGGCCACCGCCCTGGGGGGCGGCGGGGTGACGGTGCGCCAGGGGGACCTGTGCCTTGCGGCCCGGCGGCTGGGCGGGCCGGGCCGGGCGCTGCGGGCCCCCGCCGCGGGGGCGATGGAGCGCACCGTGCGGGAGAACCTGGTCTGCCCGGCGCACTACCGGCTGACAAAGGGCGGCCGGGTGCTGCTGGAACTTGCGGCGCCAAACGCCTCTTTTGAATACGAGTGGCCCTGAGGGGGCCGCGGCCGGGCGGGCGCTCCGCCCGGCCCTTCTGTTTTGCGCCCGGATGTGGTATACTGGCCCTGTAAAACTGCATTGCGGGGTGCTTTGGATGACCGGGACGAAAACCGAACAACGACGGGCGGCGCAGCTGGCGTGGCGGGCCGCCGGCTGGGTGTGGCTGGCGGCGGCCTGGCTGGCGGGCCTGGCGCTGGTGTGGCGCTTCGGCCGCGCTCTGCTGGACAGCGACATGGCCTCCGAGATGGTGCTGGCGGACCTGTTGAACAAAGAGGGGGGCGTGCTCAGCCAAAACTGGTACTACTCCACCGAGCTGCGGGTGATCTGCCAGCAGCTGCTGTTCAAGCTGGGGCTGCTGGTCTTTCCCGGCAGCTGGCACGCGGCGCGGCTGCTGGCCCAGGGCCTTTTGTCGGCGCTGCTGGCGGCAAGCTACCTCTTCTTCGCCCGGGGCGCGGGGCTGTGGAAAAGCGCCCCCTGGGCGGCGGGGGCGCTGCTCTGCCCCTTCGGCTTCTGGCAGCTCTACCACGGGGTGTTCGGCGGGTTTTACTTTGTGCACATGGCCTTTGTGCTGGCCAGCTTCGGCCTGGCGGTGCGGCTGTGCCGCCCGGCCTCCCGGCGGCGCACGGGCCTTTTGGCGGCGGCGCTGGCGCTGGTGAGCTTTGCCGCCGGCCTCAACGGGGTGCGGCTGCTGATGAACCTGTATGTGCCGCTGGCGGCGGGGTGCGCCCTGCTGCTGGCGCTGCGCTGGCTGCGGGCCCCTCTGGGCCCCGGCGCGGCGCGAGACCCGGAGGCGCGGGCCTTTGCCGCCGCCCTGCTGGCCTGCGCCGGCGGCTGCGGGGGGTATCTGGTGAACCGGGCGGTGCTGGCGGCCCGCTACACCTTCCTGGACCAGAGCGCCCGGGCCTGGACGGCCCTCACCCTGGGGGGCGTGCTGGAAAGCTGGAGCGATTTCCTCGCCCTCTTCGGCTACCCGGCGGACCGCTGGCAGCAGGGCGCCACCGGGGCGGTGCCCCTCTTCTCGCTGCCGGGCCTGCTGGGGGCGGCGGGTATCCTGCTGGCGGCGGCGGTGGTGGTTGCCCTGGTCTGGCTGCTGCGGCAGGGGGACGCGCTGCCCTTCGCCCTGCGGCTGACGGGGGTCACCCTGGCCGCCTGCCTGGCGGTGGACGGCCTGGTCTTCGCCTGCATGAACGACGGGGAGGCCGTCAACGGCAGCTACTGGCTGCCGGTGGCGCCGCTGGCCGTCGCGGCCCTGGCAGCGATGGCGGAACGCTTCCCTCTGCGGCGGTGTGCCCTGCGCCGGGCGCTGGCGGAGGCGCTGGCGGCGCTGGTGGTCTGCGCCAGCACCGGCACCACCCTGCGCTTTGCCGCCGCACCGCCCCACGGCAGCCTCGCCCTGGAAACGGTGGCCGGCTGGCTGGAGGAGCAGGGGTATACCAGGGGCTACGCGACCTTCTGGCAGGCCAACGTCCTCACCGAACTGTCCGACGGGGCCATCGAGGTGTGGCAGGTGGAGGACCTGGCCTCCCTGAAAATGCGCCCCTGGCTGCAAAAGACCAGCCACGCCGCGCCCCCGGAGGGCCGGGTGTTCGTGCTGGCCGGCCCCGGGGAGATCGACCGGTCGCTGCCCTGGGCGGCCGTGGCCGAGGCGGTGTATTCCGACGAGGCGGGCTATGTGGTCTTCGCTATGGAGCAATGACAAGGGGATCGCGGCAAAATGGCCGCGCCCGAAACAGCGCGAAAAAAAGCGGGTCCGGAAAGAGGCGAACTTACCTCTTTTGGGACCCGCTTTTTCGGCTTTTTGAGGAGCCGCCGTCCTTCCCCGGTTCCATGGCGGACCGGCCGCGCGCTCGCCGCCCCGCGGAAGAGCGGCGATTTTTCCACACGTTCACAAAAAGTCGGGGAAAATTTCGCTCTCCAGCCCCCGCACCGCCGCCAGGGGCAGCCGCCGCCCGCCCTCAAAAAGCAGCAGGCCGGCGGCCTCGTCCACCCGGCGCAGCCGCCCGGTGAACACCCGCAGCGCCCCGCCCTCCTTTTTTTCGTCCGGCTCGAACCAGGTCACCGTCACTTCCGGGCGGCGGGGCAGGTTTTCCACCAGCAGACGCAGCTTTTCATCCAGCGCCGCCGCCCCGTCCTCCGCCAGTTCCACAGCCGGCTCGGTGAGGCGCGCCGCCTCCCGGATGGCCGCCTCGTAGCCGGACAGGGCCGCGAAGGGGGAGAACTGGGCCGCCCGCTCGGCGCCGGTGAGGGGCTTCGCCCGCCGGCACACCGGGCGGGGCAGGTGGATGATGTCGTCGTAGCGGCCCATGGCTGTTCCCTCCCTCTCACGCCTTGTGGCCGCCGATCTGGCCGTTGCGCAGCTTCCCGGTGGCCCCCTCCTCCAGGTCCATGCCCTTGAGGATGGCGTTCTTTCCGTATTTTTGTTTGATGCCCAGCATCGCCTGCTGCATCTTTTTCTCCCGGGCCCGGCGGGCGGCGGCCTCCTTTTGCCGGGCGGCCTCCGCCTGCCAGTCGTGGAAGAGGTCCAGCTGGCGGCACACCACCGCCGCCTCGGCCTCCGCCTCCGGCAGCACCCGCCCGGCGGTGAGGGTCAGCCGCCGCACCAGCAGCGCCGGGTCGGCGATCTTGTCCATCAGCGCGCCGGCCGCCGCCACCAGCTCCCGGGCGGAGGCGGTGGGCGTTTCCAGTTTGGCGGTGCCGTGGGCGGGTTTCGGCACCCGGCGGCCGTAGTGGTCGGTGACCACCGGCCCGTGATAGGCGGCCTTGCGGGCCGGGTCGGTGAGGTTTTCAATGTCGTAGCCCACCGCCAGGGTCAGCCGGTCGGTCACCAGGCCCTGAGCCACCAGGTCCAGCGCCAGGGCGTCCGCCATCTCCCGCACCGCCAGCGCCGCCTTGGCAAAGGGGTAGGGCTCCTGCAGCACCTGCCCGCTGCCAAGGCTGTGGTCGGCGGGCTTGTAGGCCTTGATGTCCGCCATGGTGCAGCTCTCGAAACCCCAGGCGTGGTCGATCAGCAGTTCGGCGTTCACCCCGAACAGCCGGAACAGCTTCTCCTGCCCCGCGTCCGAGAGGGACAGGCGCGCCACATCCCCCAGGGTGGCAAGGCCGTTTTCCTCCAGCCGCCGCGCGATGCCCCGACCCACCCGCCAGAAGTCGGTGAGGGGGCGGTGGTCCCAGTATTTCTGCCGGAAGCTGCCCTCGTCCAGCCGGGCCACCCGCGCGCCGTTTTCGTCCGGCGGGCAGTGCTTGGCCTCGATGTCCATGGCCACCTTGGCCAGATACAGGTTCGGCCCGATGCCCGCCGTGGCGGTGATGCCGGTGGCCGCCAGCACCTGCCGCACCGCCTCGCGGGCGAAGGCCTCGGCGGTGACGCCGGCGCTTTTTAAGTAATCGGTGGCGTCGATGAACACCTCGTCGATGGAGTACACATGGATGTCGTCGGGGGCGGCAAAGCGCAGGTACACCTGATACACCCTGGCGCTCATCTCGATGTAGTGGGCCATCCGGGGCGGGGCCACCAGAATGTCCATCTCCAGGCCGGGGTCGGCGGCCAGGGCCCTCTCGTCCCAGCTTCTGCCGGTGAACACGCCCCCCGGCGCCCTTGCCCGCCGGCGGCGGTTGGCCTTTTCCACCGCCTGCCGCGCCTCGAACAGCCGCGCCCGGCCGGGCACGCCGTAGGCTTTCAGCGCCGGCGACACCGCCAGGCAGATGGTCTTGTCGGTGCGGGCCTCGTCCGCCACCACCAGGTGGGTGGCCATGGGGTCCAGCCCCCGCTCCACGCACTCCACCGAGGCGTAGAACGATTTGAGATCGATGGCAAGATAGGTGCGTTCGCCCAAAAAGCCCGCCCCCTTTCCCCTTTATTGTACAGGGTTTCGGGAGCGGGCGCAAATCCAATTATTGCCCGGGAACGAGGGCGGCCTCGATGGCCCGGCGGCGGGCCAGCCAGTAGACGAGGCCCGCGGCGTCCGCCAGCAGCCAGCCGATGGGCACCGACCACCAGATGCCCGCCACCCCGAAGAAGGGCAAAGCGGACAGGGCGTAGGCCAGCGCCACCCGGGTGCCCAGGGAGATGACCGTGAGCACCATGCTCATGGAGGGCAGCCCCACCGCCCGGTAGAGGCCGTAGAACAAAAACAGGCAGCCGATGGCGGGGTAGAAGGCGCCCTCGATGCGCAGGTACTGCACGCCGATGCCCAAAATCTCCGTCTCGGAGGCCTCCACAAAAATGCGCATCAGCGGCTGGGCGAAGAGGAACACCAGCGCGCTGACGGCGGCGGAAAAGCCCGCCGCCCAGCCCGCCGCCGCGGCCATGCCCCGGCGGATGCGCTCGGGCTTGCCCGCGCCGTAGTTCTGGGCCACGAAGGTGGAGAAGGCGTTGCCGAAATCCTGCACCGGCAGATAGGCGAAGGCGTCGATCTTCACCCCGGCGGCGAAGGCGGCCATCACCGCCGGCCCGAAGGAGTTCACCCGCCCCTGCACCAGCAGGATGCCGAAGTTCATCACCGACTGCTGGGCGCAGGTGAGCAGCGAAAAGCGGGCGATGCGGGAAAGGTTCTCCCGCCCGAGGCGCCGCTCGCCCCGCCCCGGCAGCAGCTGGGGCCAGCGCAGGGCGGTGTAGGCGGTCATCGCCGCGCCCGAGAGGTACTGGGCGATCACCGTGGCCGCCGCCGCGCCCTCCACGCCCCAGCCCAGGCCCACCACGAACCACAGGTCCAGGGCGATGTTCACCCCTGCCGAAAGGCCCAGGAACACCAGCGGGGCCGCCGAGTCGCCCACCGCCCGCACCAGGCAGGCGAAGAAGTTGTAGAGGAAGGTGGCCGGGATGCCCAGAAAGATGACCCACAGGTAAGCCCGCATCAGGCCGTAGTTTTCCGCCGGCACCTGCAGAAAGCGGAGGATGCCGTCCAGAAAGAGAAAGGCGAAGGCGGTGAGCGCCGCCGTCAGCGCCGCGATCAGGCAGAAGGCGGAAAAGACGCTGCGGCGAAGTTCCGCCAGGTCCCGCCGGCCCCACTCCATCGAGAACACCGCCCCGCTGCCCAAAGCAAGGCCCAGCAGGATGGAGGTGAGAAAGGTCATCAGGGTGTAGGCCGAGCCCACCGCCCCCAGGGCCGCCGCCCCCAGAAACCGCCCCACGATCAGGGTGTCGGCCACATTGTAAAGCTGCTGCAGCATGTCCCCCGCGATGAGGGGCAGGCTGAACAGCAGCATGGTCTTTGCCACCGGGCCGGTGGTCAGGTCCTGCCGCATGGGCTCGCCTCCCGCAAGCGTTTTTCGGCGCCCCGCGCCGGGGCGGCCATCCTCTATCATATACCCCCGGCGGCAAAAGCACAAGAGCCGGGTCTCAGGCCCGCAGCAGCCGCTCCAGCGGCTGCCGCACCCGCCCCAGGATCAGGTTCACAAAAAAGCCGGTGCACAGCGCCGCGATCACCGTGCCCTCCCGGGTGCCCTGCACCGTGAAATGGAAGAACAGCAGCGACAGCGCCACCGCCCCCAGCACGCACACCACGTCAAAGGCGATCTTCAGATCGCCGAAGCGCTTGCCGGTGGTGTCGGCCAGGGCCTTGACAAAGGCCTCGCCGGAGTTCATGATCACCCCCGCCACCACCGAGGGCGACACCCCCAGCGCCAGCACCAGCGTGCCCAGCACCACCAGCCCCAGCCGCACCGGGTAGGCGCTCACCGGCAAAAAGCCCGCCAGCCACACACCCAGGTCGGTGAACCAGCCGAACAAAAAGGACAGGGGCACCTGCAGCAGCTGCACCGGCGAAAAGCGGCGGCGCAGCAGCAGGATCTGCCCGGCAATGAGCAGGAAATTCCAGAGGATGAGCCAGCTGCCCAGGCTCAGGGCGGTGGCCTTCAGGCTCACCACCAAAAGAAAATACCGCCGGGCCAGTTCCCCGCGGCTCATGACGTTGGTTTCGTTCTCTTTCATATTCTTATCCTCTCTCCCTTTCCCGCCCGCCGCGCAACTCAAAAAAACGACAAGACCCCGCAGGGTCTCGTCGTTTTGAACCATTGCAGCAGCCGCGCGGCGCGGTGCACTGTGTATTCAACCTTTATGGTATAGCACAGCGGAAGGCCCGCGTCAAATCCTCACCCGCCGCCGGGCGTTCATCGGCCGCCGCAGCCGCCGCAGCCGGCGCAGCCCTCCTCCGCGGGGCGGCCGAACACCTGTTCGTAGAGCCGGCGGGCGGTGGGGGTGGCGGCAAGGCCGCCCTCGGCGGTCTCCTTCAAAGCGGGGGACATGGCGTCCCCCACCTTTTTCATGGCCGCGATCACCTCGTCGGCGGGGATGGCGCTGGCGATGCCCGCCAGCGCCAGTTCGGCGGCCACAAAGGCCCCCGCCACGCCGGAGGCGTTGCGCTTGATGCAGGGGATCTCCACCAGGCCCGCCACCGGGTCGCACACCAGGCCCAGGATGTTCTTCAGGGCGATGGCCACCCCGTCCGCCGCCTGCCGGGGCGTGCCCCCCGCCAGTTCCACGATGGCGGCGGCGGCCATGGCCGCCGCGCTGCCGCACTCGGCCTGGCAGCCCCCCTGGGCCCCGGCCACACAGGCGCTCGTGGTGATGACCATGCCCACCGCGCTGGCGGTGAACAGCGCCATCACGCAGTCGTGTTCGGCGCAGCCCTTCTCCTTTTGCATGGTGAGCACCGCCGCGGGCAGGATGCCGCAGCTGCCGGCGGTGGGGGCGGCCACCACCCGGCCCATGGCGGCGTTCAGCTCGCTCACCGCCAGCGCCCGGTACAAAGCGCCCCCCAGCACCCCGCCGGTGAGGTTTTTGCCCGTCTCCACCGCCCGGCGCATCCGGAAGGCGTCGCCCCCGGACAGGCCGCTGGCCGAGCGCAGGCCCTCCTCGCTGCCCGGCTCGATGCAGGCGGCCATCACGGCGTAGGTGTCCCGCATGCGGGCGTACACCGCTTCCTCGCTCTGTTCCAGCTGCCGCGCCTGCTGGCGCAGCACCAGCGCCGAGATGGGCTCGCCCGCCGCCTCGGCGGCGGCCACCAGGCCGGCGATGGAATCGTATCTCAGTTCTTCGGTCATGGCGTTCTCCTTGCGTCAGATGGGCTGTAACATGGTGGAGGAGAGGATGTTGGGCAGCGCCTCCACCTCCCGGTTCAGCTTGGGCTCAAAGCTGCCGTCCAGCTCGATGGTCATCACCGCCACGCCCCCCTTTTCCCGGCGGGCCAGGCGGAAGTTGCAGATGTTCACCCCGTGGGCCGCCAGCACGTCGGCCACCGCGGCGATGGTGCCGGGGGTGTCCCGGTGCAGCACGATCAGGGTGGTGTACTGGCCGGTGATCTGCACCTCCATGCCGTTGACCGAGGTGATGAGGATGTTGCCGCCCCCCACGCTGGCCCCCTGCACCGTGACGGTGCGGCCCGCGGCGTCCCACAAAAGGATGCGGGCGGTGTTGGGGTGCGCCCCGTCCAGTTCCACCGTCTCGATGGTCACGGCCAGGTGCGCGGCGGCGGCCAGTTCCGGCGCGCGGCGGATGCGCTCGTCGTCCGGGGCCATGCCCATGATGCCGGCGATGATGGCCTTGTCGGTGCCGTGGCCCTTGTAGGTCTTGGCAAAGCTGCCGTGCAGCTGGATCACCGCCCGCGCCGGCTCGGCGGCCAGCAGCGCCCGGGCCACGCCCCCGATGCGGGCCGCCCCGGCGGTGTGGCTGCTGGAGGGCCCGATCATCACCGGGCCCAGGATGTCGAAAACGTTCATGGCCTGTCGCCTCCTGCAAAATAGGTTGGCCCGCTCACCGGCGGCCCATGCGCCACAGCGCCGCCGCCACCGCCACAAAGGCGGCGGCCAGCAGGCCCATGGCCCCCAGCAGCACCCCCGGGTGTTGTTCCACCAGCGCCCACAGCGCCGGCGCGTTTGCCCCGGGGGCCGGGGTGGCGGCGGGCGGGGCACTGGCGGAGGGGCCGTCCTCCGGCCGCGGTGTGGCCGCGGGCGGGTCCACCACCCTGCCGTCCAGCGCGTCGGCCAGCCGGTCGGCCACCAGCATGCAGGCCGCCTGGAGCGGGGCCTGCAGATCGGCGGCGATCACCGTGCGGCCCTCGTCGTCCACGTCGGCGTACTCGTTGGCCAGCAGATACAGCTGCACCCCCGCGTCCTGGGAAAAGGTGTTCCACACCAGCGCCCGGAACCCCTCGCTGTCGCCGGTGTCCGCCCCGCCGAACTGCAGGGCCACGAACTGCTCCGCGCGCGCCGCGTCCGGGTCACTCGTCCCGGCCAGAAGGGAATAATAGCCCTCCAGCGCGTCGGCCAGCCCCTCGCCCGCCAGCAGCCGCTGGCCCAGGTTCACCCCGTCCACGTCCGCCAGCCAGTCGCTCAAGGGAAAGTAGCCGGTGCCGTCGGGGGCGGCAAAGCCGGCCGCCAGCGCCTCGTAGCAGGCCGCCGGGTCGCCGGATGTGCCCCGGGCCGGTGCCGCCAGCTGCACGCAGTCGCCGCCCCAGCTGCACACGATCTGGGGCATGCCGTAGCCGTAGCACGCCCCCGCGGCGGCCGCCAGATGCAGAAAGTCCACCGCCTCGCCGGTGGGCAGCGTCACGTCCGCAAGGCTTTGCAGCGCCCCCAGGCCGGGGTCGTTTTGGCGCACATAGTCCTCAAAGGCCTCGCTGCCGCCGCCCAGCACCAGGCTCCACAGCGGGTCGTCGTACCGCTGGCCGCACAGGTAGTTCACCGTCAGCTCCATCGGGTCGCTGCCCGGGTGCTCGCCGGCCCAGGCGTCGGCCAGCGCCTCCAGCCGGCGCACCTGGGCCAGCGTGTCCTCCAGCGCGGGGGCGGCGGCCCGGGCGAAGCAGGGCCCCGCCGCCAGCAGAGCGAAAAGCAGCGCCAGCAGGGCGGCGGCGAAGCGCCGCGCCGGCGAAAAAATGGAACGGGTCACGGCACACAAGCCCCCTCTCGGTGGAAAAACAGGGCGGCGCCCGCCGCCCTTTCAGCGCAGTACTATCATAGCGTATCGGGCCCCCGCCGTCAAATGAAAGACGGCCAAAGACGGGCGGGATTCGTGTACATTCAGAGGGGGGCGGGTGAGACCTCGGCATGGGGGGGAGGCGGTAGAGGGATTATCTACAAATAAGTGCAGCATACGGCGAAAATGGCAAACGCTTTTTCAGCAATGGCTTCGCATGATTAAAGAGTCGTTGATAATACACTCTATTATCAACGACTCTTTAAAAACGGCTTTTAATAAGAATTTTAGTTATATTTTGGCCAAAAGATTGGCTTTTTTTGTTCGAATTCTTCGTCAGAAATAATGCCTTTTTCTTTCAACTCGAACAGCATTTGGATTTGAGTGAGCGGATTTGTGTCTGGTACGACTTGTGAAGAGTTAGCAACGGTTTTAATTATGCTTACGATAGTTGCATGAATTTCTTGTGCTATTTTATATGCTTTCTTATATTTTTCGCTTTCTCGATTAGTGACCGTCTCCAGAATAGGTATAATAATCAACGCATTGTTGACATCAGAAGTAATAATTCTGATTGATAAATTATCGACAATAAGTTTGCTTTTCCTGGTACTTGCGCCAACAATAGCCCCAGCGCCACCAGCAAGTACGCCTCCTACAACTGCACGACCAATTCCTCCTGATTGTACTGTTGCACCATTTTCTACAATTTGACACTCCAATATTTTTTGAAAGGGGATAATCTGTAACTCGTCTTTATAATAATTGCACAAGGCAATCCGTTCGTTTTTTACATCAATTTTCATTACCGAAGAAATGCTGTCAAGAGTGAGATAGACCTCTTTGCTTTCATCGAAACCAAGTGTTATAAGTTCTTCATTGATTCGCTGGCGGTTTGTACTCTTCAAATTGTTTTTTTCGTTGACCTTGTTTTTTCTGTTTTGCGTTCGGGTGTTTTGTGTTTCAATGTAAAAAGCCAAGGCTCCTACTGCAATGATTATTGCTACAAAAACAGGATTTGATGAAAACAAAAGCACTGCAATAACAAGAATTATCAATAATAGATAAACCATATATTCCCCCATCTTTCTCTTATCATTGCAAAAATTCAATAAAATCCCAGCAACTGATATCATTATAAAAATTATTATGCCATTGTAAAAAAATGTTGTCAACTTAAAACGAAAATTAGAAAATTAATAAAAGAACCAATCCGAACCCAGCGCCAATCGGCACAAGGTTCGGATGTGTTTGTTATGGTGGACCGATATCCAGATGAACCGCAGCGAATGGAGTTACACCCCGCGCGGGGCCGGTCCGGGCAATGTGGTGGATAGAGAGGTTGGCGCTGCGCCCACCACAAGCGGGAACAGCCACCACCGCAAATATGTTTGCCCCTGCTGCGGCAACAGCGTACGAGCCATCACGGCAGCGAATATTCTTTGTATGGATTGTGGAAAACAGATGGCGGTGCAGGGATAAAAACGGCCAGAAGTATCCGCTTCCGGCTGTTGTCATGCACACATCAAGTTTGCGGGACAAACAGTGTGTACCAGGCCCCGTCGTAGACCATCCGCCAGTCGTCCCGCCCGGCGAAGTAGGAGGCGGTCAGTTCCGCATCGTACTTTGCCAGCAGCACCGCGTCGAACTGCCAGCGGGTCAGCACCTGGTCGATGGACCAGGTGGCGGACTGGCGGCGGGTGCCCGCCAGGATCTGCGCGTCCACCAGCATCTCGGGGGTGAACAGCTGGGCCCGGGAATCCACAAAGGACCGGAACCCGGCCTGGATGGCCATGCCCCCCGCGTTGAAGCTGGTGTACAGCCGCTGGGGGTCTGCCTGTTCCAGCGCGTCCACCAGTTCCGGGGGGAACACCCGGTAAAACCGGTTGTGCAGCGCCGCGGGGGCAAAGCACGCGCCGGCGGCCAGGGCGGCGGCGGTCACCAGCGGGAAAAGGGCCCGGCCCGCCGCCCGGGCAAGGGGACGCAGCCGCCCGGGGCGAAAGCGCCCGGCCACCCGCTCCAGGCCGGCGCGCAGCGCCGGGGCCTGCCGCAGCAAAAACGCCGCCGCGCACACGCACCACCAGAACATCCCCCGCACATGCAGCAGGGTGAAGCCGGCGGTGAGCAGCAGGGGAGCCACAGGCTCCAGTTCAAAGGGCCGGCGGGCCAGCAGCCAGACCAGGGCCAGCAGTCCCATGGCCGCGAAAAAGGCGGGGGCGTTGTCCCAGGCGGCGGGCTGCCACTCGGTCACGCCCACCAGGGCGCTGGTGGCGTCCACCTGAAAAAACTGCCCGTAGAGCCGCGGCCCGTAGGGGTTGCAGCAGCCGGCCAGCGCTTCCAGGCCCAGCAGCAGCGCAAAGCGCCGGGCCGGCGCGCCGCGCCGGTGGCACAGGCTGCCCCGCTGAAAGGGCGGCAGCAGCGCCAGCAGCCCGTACAGCCCGGTCATACCCAGCAGCAGCGGCAGGCTGCCGCCGTGCAGGTTGGCCCACAGCGCCGCCAGCGCCGGCAGCAGAAAACAGCGCCGGCGGTGCGGGTGCTCCCAGGCGGATCGCAGCAGATACAGCGCCAGGGCGAAGAGGACCAGCGCCAGCTGCTGCGGGCGGGGGTTGCCCCAGGTGTAGCGCAGGCAGAGCCACACGCCCAGGATCACAGCCCCGTCCGCCAGGCGGTGCGCCAGCCGCTGCCCCGGGGCCAGCAGCCCGCGGCCCCACAGCCCGAACAAGGCCAGCGCCAGCAGCGCCAGGCACCCGGCCAGATACACCACCGCCCCGGCGATCTCGGTGGGGCCCCACAGGCTTAGCCGGTAGAGCAGCCAGTCGGCCAGCCAGGAGTGGTTCACATATTCCAGGCCCTGCTGCTGCGCGGCCCAGGAAAGCCCGTCCGCGCCGGGCAGGCGGCCGGTCCGGGCCAGCACACGGCCCAGGGCAATGTGCCAATAGTAGTCGCTGTCGCAGTAGTAATTGCCGCCGCCCAGCACCCGGATCAGGGCGGCCAGCGGCGGCGCGGTCAGCGCCAGCACCCGCACCGGCGCGGGCACAGAACGGGACATACGATCTCCCCCTCTTTCGCGGCTGGGTCTCTTTCACAGCATAGCATGTTTGGCAGCAAAGAAAAAGAGGACGGCGCGGGCCATCGGCCGCGCTTTCCCCCTTTTTTCTGAAGGGCGTTTCCTTCCTGAACAGGGACCGCGCCCGAATTTTTCAGGGGCAGCCTTGTCCCACGCCATTTCCTCCGCCGGTGATGACTATGCCCGGGATATCCGCTTCGGGATGCGAAATCCAGACAGAAGAACCGCTGTCGCCTCCCGGGGCGGGCGCGGGACTGTCGGAGGAGCCGGCGGCATCCTGGGCCGCCTGTTGGGCTGCCTGCTGCGCCGCCGCCTGGGCGGCGGCCTGGGCCGCGGCCTGCTCGTCCGCCGCCCTGGTGGGGCAGCTGGCGGAGGTGTGGCCGGTCTGCCCGCAGTAGGAGCAGCTCACGTCCCGCACGGTGAGGGCGTACTCCGCGCGGGCCTGGCCCGCCGCGGCGGTGACGGTGGCGGCGCCCACCTTCACCGCCTTGACCCTGCCGCTTGCGTCCACGGTGGTCACGCTCTCATCGCTGGAGGCATAGGCGAAGGTCACCCCGGTGGCGTCCTCCGGCGTCGCCTTCGCGTCCAGCCGGGCGGTGTTCTCCCCGTTCACCACCAGCGCCAGGGCTTCGGGGGCGCTCACCCCCCGGAGGGGCACCTCCACCGTCATCGGGCAGACGGCGGTCAGCGCCCCGTCCCGGGCAGGCTCACCGAGTCGATCTTCGCCCCGCAGGCGGCGAGGCTCAGCGCCAGCGCCCCCGCCGGGGCGGGTCCGGGCGGCGGAACGGCCAGGGAGGACGCGGAAAAACCGGCCGCCGGGCCGGCGCGGGAACAAAGGGCGGAAAAACGGCGGCAGGCGCCCCTCCTGTGAGAAGGGGCGCCTGCCGCCGTCTGGTGGGCCACCAGGGGCTCGAACCCTGATAAACCCGGTTATGAGCCGGGGGCATTGACCAATTATGCGAATGGCCCGTTTTGTACCCGTCTATTATACCAGCCGTTCCCCGAAAAGGCAAGGCGAACGGCGCGGCGGCAAGGCCCGCGGCCGCGCTACGCCTCGCCCGCCGGGGGCGTGTGGGGAACGGCGGCCAGTTTTTTGGCCAGGAAGGAATCCAGCAGCGCCCGGGGGAATACCGGCTCCCGGTAGCCGAAGGCCTCCCGCAAAAAGCACAGGGTCACCACCGTCTGCCGGCCCGCGTCCAGCCGCAGGCTGTAAAGGGTGTCCACCGGCTGCCCGGTGGGCTTGTGCAGGGTGAAGTGCAAAAGAAAGCTGCCGTCCGGCTGGCGGGTGCAGGTGTATGCGAATTCGTCGTCATCGGCCCGGGCGGCCAGCGCGTCCAGGCACTCGTCGAAGGCGAGGGCGGTGCGGTATTCCAGGCAGTCGGCGCCGGGGGCCTTTTTGGCCCGCTTCGCCTCCAGATGCCTTGCCAGCCGCCAGCAGAGCGCGGCGGCCGCGACGATGGCGACCACGGAAAAAATGGCGGGCATGGCGTCTCCTCCTCCAGGCGCGGCTCAGGCCGCGGGCTTGCTCAGTGTGTGCTTGTAGAACAACAGGAAGATGGTCAGGGTGGTGGCGCTGGCGATGATGTCCGACGCGGGCTCCGCCAGGTAGATGGCGAAGGGGTCGCCGCCCAGCAGCATGGGCAGCAGGATGGCCAGCGGGATCAGCAGGATCACCTTGCGCAGCAGCGCCAGGAACAGGCTCACCTTTGCCTGGCCCAGGCCCATGAAGGCCGCCTGGCAGCTCATCTGCGCCCCGAAGGCCCAGATGCCGCCGAAGAACACCGGCATGGCCTTCACCGTCAGTTCCAGAAGGGCGGCGTCGGAGGTGAACATCCGGGTCAGCGGCCAGGCCAGCAGCCACACCAGCAAAAAGGCGCTCACTGTGTAGGCCATGCTGATGAGGAACACCCGCCTGAAGGTGGCTCGCACCCGGCCCAGGTTCTTCGCGCCGTAGTTGTAGCTGATGATGGGCTGGGTGCCCTGGGTCACCCCCTGCAGGGGCAGCACGATCAGCTGCATCACGCTTTGCAGGATGGTGATGGTGCCCATGTACAACTCGCCGCCGTAGCTGGACATGCCCCGGTTCAGGGTGATGGTCACCAGGCTCTCGGTGCTCTGCATGATGAAGGGGGAAACGCCCAGCGCGGCCACGCTGGCTAGCACCGGTCCGGAAAAGCGCAGGTTCTTTTTGCGGATGCGCAGGGCGCTGCGGCCCGAAAGCAGAAAGGCCAGCACCCACACGGCGCTCACCGTCTGGCTGAGCACGGTGGCGATGGCCGCGCCCTTGACCCCCATATCGAACACAAAGATGAAGATGGGGTCCAGCACGATGTTCAGCGCCGCGCCGATGGCCACGCTGAACATGGCCACGCCGCTGCGCCCCTGGGCGCTGATGAAGGTGTTGAGGCCCAGCGCCAGCTGCACGCTCACCGTGCCCCACAGATAGATGGAGATGTAATCCTGGGCGTAGGGCAACAGGTTGCCGGTGGCGCCGAAGGCGATGAGGATGGGGGTGCGGAAGATCTGGAACACCGCCGTGAGCGCCACGCTCAGCACCAGCAGCAGCGTCAGACAGTTGCCCAGCACCAGTTCCGCGCCCTCTTTGTCCCCCGCGCCCAGGCGGATGCCCGCCCGGGGCGCGCCGCCCATGCCCGCGAAGGCCGCGAAGGAGGACACGATCATCAGCACCGGAAAGGTGACCCCCACGCCGGTGAGGGCGGTGGCCCCGATGCCCGGGATGTTGCCGATGTACATCCGGTCCACCACATTGTAGAGCACGTTGATCAGCTGGGCGGCCACCGCCGGCAGCGAAAGTTTCAAGATCAGCCCGCCGATGGGCGCCTGCCCCAGCAGGCGGTCGCTGTCGGAGGCGGCAGGGTGACGGTGAGAAACGGACAAAGCGGAAGATCTCCTTTCGGCACCCGGCCCGGGGGCGGCGCGCCCGGCTTGCGGCGGGTGCGGCGGGTGTGGTATAATGGCGCAAAGCGCGCATATCGTTGTGTGAGGGCCTGCGCCACAAAGCGGGAGACCCTCTTTTCATTATAACACGCCCGCCGCCCGAAGGAAAGGGCGGCCCGCGGAAAGGAGACCGTCCCTTGAACGTCCGTCTCACCCTCTCCAAAAAGACCTACTACGCTCTGGGGATGCTCAGCGCCGCCTGCACCATGGCCGCCGCCCTGGGGGCCGCGGTCTCCTTCCCTATGGCGCTGGTGGAGAACCTGGCCATGCTGCTGACCCTGCTGATGCTGGGCTTTCTGGCCAGTGTCAAGGGCACCGGCAAGCAGGACAAAAAGGCCCTGGCGGGCTGCATCCTGCTGCAGGTGCTGGCGCTGGCGCTGCCCGTGCCGCTGCTGCAGCATCTGCTGCTGGCCCTGGTGTGGCCCTGCTTCGCTGGCTGGGAAAAGGCCGCCGACCCCCGCCTCGCCCCCCAGTTCCGCACGCTGGCCGCCGCCGAGGCGCTGTGGTTCGCCGCCCGGGTGCTGGTGCTGCTGGGCGGCGCCGCGGTGCTGGGCCTGTTCATGAACCTGTGCGGCCTGGCCGCCGGCGCGGCCCGGGGCTGGCTCACCCTCACCCTCTACCGCCGCGCGCGGGACGAGGGCTGACCCGTCCGCCCGACTTCGCCCCCCGCCGGGGGCCGTGAAAAAACGGAGAAACTGCCATGAAACACCTTCCTTTGAAAACCGCGGCGCTGGCCGCCGCCCTCTCCCTGCTGTGCGCCGGCTGCGCCGGCGCGCCCGCCTCCTCCGCGCCCGCCTCCTCCGGCGGGGCCTCCTCCTCCGCCCCCGCGTCCGACGCGCCGGCCCCCGACACGTCGGTCCCCGCCGCCCCGGCGGAACAGGCCGGCGAGTACCGGGCCATGTGGGTGAGTTATCTGGAGTGGGAGAGCTTCGATTTTTCCAGCGAGGCGGCCTTTGCCGCCGACGCGGACGCGATGATGCAAAACTGTGCCGACCTGGGCCTGAACGTGGTGATCGCCCAGGTGCGCCCCTTTGCCGACGCCCTCTACCCCAGCGAGCTGTTCCCCTGGAGCCACCTGTGCACCGGCACCCAGGGGGGCGACCCCGGTTTTGACCCGCTGGCGGTGCTGGTGGAGGCCGCCCACAGCCGCGGCCTGGAACTGGAGGCCTGGCTGAACCCCTACCGGGTGCGGCTGAACGCCACCCGCCCGGCGGGCGAGCTGGCCGCCTCCAGCCCCGCCCTGCTTCACCCCGAGTGGGTCAAGGAGGTGGACGGCGGCCTCTACTTCGACCCCTCCCTGCCCGAGGTGCGGCAGCTCATCACCGACGGCGTGCTGGAGATCCTGCGCAACTACGACGTGGACGGCATCCACTTCGACGACTATTTCTACCCCACCACCGACCCCTCTTTCGACGCGGCGGAGTACACCGCCGCGGCCAGCGGCCTGTCGCTGGAGGAGTGGCGGCGGGAGAACGTGAACCAGCTGATGCGCCAGGTCTACGCCGCGGTGAAGGCGGAAAAGCCGGCGGTGCGGTTCGGTGTAAGTCCCCAGGGGAATATGGACAACAATTACAACTCCCAGTATAGCGACGTCTCTCTCTGGATGGCGGAGGGCGGCTATGTGGACTATGTGCTGCCTCAGCTGTACTGGGGCTACGGCTACACCACCGGCTCGGGCAGCACCCGCTACGCCTTTGAGAACATCAGCGCCGAGTGGGCGGCGCTGGAGCGGGCGCCCAGCGTGGCGCTCTACTTCGGCCTGGGTGCCTACCGCATCGGCGACGGGGACGGCGGCAACTACGACGCGGCCCAGAGCGGCTGGCAGACCGGGCACACCCTGGCGGACATGGTGGCCACCGGCCGGCAGCTGGGGGCGGACGGCTATGTGCTCTACCGCTACGACTTCCTCTACAAAAACGGCTCCTGGGCCGACCTGGCGGCGCAGGAGGTGGAGAACCTCAGGGCGGCCAACGCGGAATAACAACACAGAAAAAGGGCCCGGCGGACAAAACGTCCGCCGGGCCCTCTCTTTTCCCCGCCGCGGGCGGGGCCATGATCCCCCGAGGCATCCGCCCCGGTGTGCGCTTAATCGGCCCTGCCCGCTTCGCAGGCGGCCCTGCGCCGGCTGTAATAGCCGTCGGTCCAGCCCAGGTACAGCCCGCCGCCCACAACGTAGAACACGGCGGTGAGGGCGAAGCCCGCGGCCAGCCCCACCGGCTGCTGCAAAAAGCCCATCAGCAGCGAGCCCAGGCCGATGCCCACGTCGTAGGAGAGCATGTAGGTGGCGTTGGCCACCCCCCGCTGGGGCGGCGGCGTGGTGCCGGTGACGAAGGCCTGGAACAGCGGCTGCAAGATGCCGTAGCCCACGCCGAAGAAGAAGCCGGCGGCCAGCAGGTGCGCCCCGGTGGCGAGGAAGAGGTAGCTGGCCATGGTGAGGATGAGCACCACCAGGCTGGCGCAGACCAGCGCCCGGTGGTTGCCCGTGTCGACGTGTTTCTGGGTGGACAGCTTGGACACCAGCATCCCCGCCACCAGGAAGATGTAGAACCAGGGCAGCCAGGGGGTGAGGCCCTTCTCCTGGGCCAGGATGGAGGAGTAGGCGATGACCGCCCCGTAGGGGATCATCAAAAACATCATGTTGAACATGAAGGGCAGCGCCGGGGCGTAGATGGAGCCCCGCAGCGAGAATTTGCCCCGCTTGACCTTGGGATACCGGATGCGGCACAGGCTCACGCAGACCAGCGCCGCCACCGCGATGCCGAAGATGGTGAGGAAGGAGGCCCGGCTGCTCAGGTTCTCCTGCACCTGCAGGCCCACGAAGGGCCCCAGGGCCATGCCGATGGACACGGTGAAGGCAAAGCGGCTGATGCCCTGGGTGATTTTGGCGGCGGGCAGCACGTCCCCCGCCAGGGTCATGGTGGCGGAGCCGCACACCGAGTAGACCGCCCCCATATACAGCCGCACCACGATCAGCGCGCCGAAGGCCGGGAATGCCAGAAACGCCGGGAAGGACAGGCAGAACAGCGCCAGAAACACCAGATACACCCGGTAGCGGTCAAAATTGTCCAGCAGGTAGCCGGCCACCGGGCGGAACAGGATGGTGGCCACCGACATGGCGGTGAGCACGATGCCGATCTTCGAGCCGGTGATGCCGATCTCCTCGCAGTAGAGGGGGATGATGGGGATGGAGGCGTAGAATGCCGCCAGCACCAGCAGGTTCGTGATGAACAGCAGGACGAACCGCCGGTTCCATATCGTTTCGCTTTTTTCCATGGGATACTTCCTTGCGCCTCTCGCTGGACAAGAGCGTCATCGCCAAGACGGTGGCCAGGCTGGAGGAGACGGGGTTTCTCTCCCGGCGCACCAACCCCAAAGACAAGCGCACCTACGACATCCACCCCACCGAGAAGGCGCGGGCGGTGTACCCGGCGCTGCAGGGGCAGGTGGACGAGGGCTTTCGCCGCATGACCGCCCGCATGACCGACCGGGAGCGGGCCCAGTTCCAGCGGCTGCTGGCCCTGGCGGCGGACGCCTGCCTGGAGCGGGAGGAGTGAGCCGCCCCGGCGGGTCTTTGGCGCGGGCGGGCCGCCCCTTGCCGCGCCGGCACTTCACCCCCAGGATACAAAACAAAGCGCCGGGCAGGAAGTTCCTGCCCGGCGCTTTCGGGTGTATCGGGGGCGGGTCAGTTCTTCTCGAACTTGTCCCGCAGGTTTTTGAAAAAGCCCTTGCGCTGCTCGTAGTTGTCGTCCTTGAGGCTCTGCTCAAAGGCGGACAGCGCCTCCCGCTGGGCGCGGGTGAGCTTTTTGGGGATCTCCACCATCACCTTGACGTACTGGTCGCCCCGGCCCCGGCCGCCGAGGTACTGGATGCCCTTGCCCCGCAGCCGGAAGGTGGTGCCGCTCTGGGTGCCCTCGGGCACGGTGTACTCCACCTTGCCGTCCACGGTGGGCACCACGATGGAGGCGCCCAGCACCGCCTGGCTGTAGGTGATGGGCACCGTGACCCACACGTCGTAGCCGTCCCGCTCGAACATGGGGTCCGGCCGCACGGTGATGATGACGATCACATCACCGGCAGGCCCGCCGTTGGCGCCGGCGTCGCCCTGGCCCCGCAGCGCGATGCTCTGGTCGTCGCCGATGCCGGCGGGGATCTTCACCTCCAGGGATTTCTTGGTGGCCACCTTGCCGGTGCCGTGGCAGTGGGAGCAGGGGGTCTTGACGATCTTGCCCTTGCCGCCGCAGCGGGAGCAGGGCTGGCGCTGCTGCATCACCATGCCGCCCATGCGCAGGTTGCGGTTGATGTAACCGGTGCCGCCGCAGTCGGGGCAGGTCTCGGGGCTGGTGCCCTTGGCCGCGCCGGTGCCGGAGCAGTCGGGGCAGGTGTCCTGCTTGGTGATGGTGATGGTCTTGGTGCAGCCGTGGGCCGCCTCCATGAAGCCCAGCACCAGGCTCACCCGCACGTCGGCGCCCTTGCGGGGGGCGTTGGGGTTGGAGCGCTGGCCGCCCCCGAAGCCGAAACCGCCGCCCATGCCGCCGAACAGATCGCCGAAGATGTCGTTCAGGTCCACGCCGCCCATGCCGCCGAAGCCGCCGAAGCCGCCGGCCCCGCCGCCGCCGGGCGCGCCGGCGCCGTAGCTGGGGTCCACCCCCGCAAAGCCAAACTGGTCGTACCGCGCCCGCTTTTCCTTGTCGCCGAGCACCTCGTAGGCCTCGTTCACCTCTTTGAACTTCGCCTCGGCCTCCTTGTCGCCGGGGTTCAGATCCGGGTGATACTTTTTCGCCTGCTTGCGATACGCCTTTTTCAGGTCCTCTTCGCTGGCGTTTTTCGCCACGCCCAGGACCTCATAGTAATCGCGTTTTTCTGCCATGGATTATTCACCTTTGTCTGCCCGCCGGGCGGGCTCTCTTTCCTGAAAAATGTAGGGGCGTATTAGCCCAGAATGCCTCCCCTTGAAACCAAGGGGAGGCTTGTGATCAGGCTCAGACTTCCTTGAAGTCGGCGTCCACGACCCCGTCGTCGGACTTGCCGCCCTGGCCGGCCGCGCCGGTCTCGGGGCCGGCGGCCGCGCCGGCGGAACCCTGGGCGTTCTTGTACAGCTCTTCGCTGATGGCGTAGAAGGCCTTCTGGACCTCCTCCTGCTTTGCCTTGATGGCCTCGATGTCGGTGCCCTTCAGCGCCTCTTTCAGCTCGCTCAGCTTGGACTCGACCTCGGCCTTCTTGGCCGCGTCCACCTTGTCGCCCAGCTCATTCAGGGTCTTCTCGGTCTGGAACACCATCTGGTCGGCGGCGTTGCGGGCGTCCACCTCTTCACGGCGCTTCTTGTCCTCGGCGGCGAACTGCTCGGCCTCCCGCACCGACTTCTCGATGTCCTCCTTGCTCATGTTGGTGGAGGCGGTGATGGTGATGCTCTGCTCCTTGCCGCTGCCCAGGTCCTTGGCGCTCACATGCACGATGCCGTTGGCGTCGATGTCAAAGGTGACCTCGATCTGGGGCACGCCGCGGGGCGCGGCGGGGATGCCGTCCAGCTTGAACATGCCCAGGCTCTTGTTGTCGCGGGCAAACTCACGCTCGCCCTGCAGCACGTTGACCTCGACGCTGGGCTGGTTGTCGGCCGCGGTGGAGAAGATCTGGCTCTTCTTGGTGGGGATGGTGGTGTTGCGCTCGATGATCTTGGTGCACACGCCGCCCAGGGTCTCGATGCCCAGGCTCAGCGGGGTGACGTCCAGCAGCAGCAGGCCCTTGACGTCGCCCTGCAGGACGCCGCCCTGGATGGCTGCGCCCACGGCCACGCACTCGTCGGGGTTGATGCCCTTGAAGGGCTCGCAGTTCAGCTCCTTCTTGACGGCGTCGTAGACGGCGGGGATACGGGTGGAGCCGCCCACCATCAGGACCTTCTTCAGGTCAGAGGCGCGCAGGCCGGCGTCGGCCAGGGCCTTGCGCACGGGGGTCATGGTGCGGTCCACCAGGTCCACAGTCAGCTCGTTGAACTTGGCCCGGGTCAGGGTCATGTCCAGGTGCTTGGGGCCGGTGGCGTCGGCGGTGATGAAGGGCAGGTTGATCTGGCTGGTCATGGCGCTGGACAGCTCGATCTTGGCCTTCTCGGCGGCCTCCTTCAGGCGCTGGGCAGCCATCTTGTCCTTGCGCAGGTCGATGCCGTTCTCGCGCTGGAAGTCCTCGGCCATCCAGTCGATGATGCGCTGGTCAAAGTCATCGCCGCCCAGGTGAGTGTCGCCGTTGGTGGCCAGGACCTCGGTGACGCCGTCGCCCATCTCGATGATGGAGACGTCGAAGGTGCCGCCGCCCAGGTCGTAGACCATGATCTTCTGGTCCTCTTCCTTGTCGATGCCGTAAGCCAGGGATGCGGCGGTGGGCTCATTGATGATGCGGCGGACGTTCAGGCCGGCGATGGTGCCGGCGTCCTTGGTGGCCTGCCGCTGGCTGTCGTTGAAGTAGGCGGGCACGGTGATCACCGCGTCGGTGACCTTCTCGCCCAGGTAAGCCTCGGCGTCCGCCTTCAGCTTGGACAGGATCATGGCGCTGATCTGCTGGGGGTTATAATCCTTGCCGTCGATGGACACCTTGTAGTCGGTGCCCATGTGACGCTTGATGCTGCTCACGGTGCGCTCGGGGTTGGTGATGGCCTGGCGCTTTGCCACCTGGCCCACCAGCCGCTCGCCGGTCTTGGTAAAGCCCACCACGCTGGGGGTGGTGCGGGCGCCCTCCGCGTTGGCGATGACCACGGGCTCGCCGCCCTCGATCACGGCAACACAGCTGTTCGTAGTGCCAAGGTCGATGCCAATGATTTTACTCATAGTATATCTCTCCTTATTTATAACTCAAATATGGTGGAACTCTCATTTATGGGAAAGGGCGAAAGGCCCTTTCGGCGAATTATTCGGCCACGATCACCGTGGCGTGCCGGATGACCCGGTCGCCCAGCTTGTAGCCTTTCTGGAACACCTGCAGCACGGTGCCGCTCTCCTCGCCGTTCTCGGCGGCCTTTTGCATCACCGCGTTGTGCAGCGCCGGGTCGAAGGGCAGGCCCAAAGCGGGGATCTCCTCCACCTTCAGGGCCTCGAAGGCGCCCTTTGCCTTTTCCAGCGTCAGGGTCACGCCCTTCTTGAAGTTCTCGTCGGTGGAGGGGGCCGCCTCGGCCATCTCCAGCGCGTCCAGAATGGAGAGGATCTGGCTCACCGCGTGGGCCACGCCGTTGCCGAAGGCGGCGTCCTGCTCCCGGGCCGAGCGCTTGCGGAAGTTGTCGTACTCGGCGGCGGTGCGCAGCAGCCGGTCCCTGGCCTCCTCCGCCTCGGCGCGGGCCTTTTCGGCCTCGGTGCGGGCGGCGGCCAGCTGTGCCTCCAGATCCTTTTTGTCTTTCTTTGTCTCTTTCTTTTCCTTTTCGGGGGCCTTCTCCGCCTTGGGAGCGGCCTTTTGTTCTGTCGCTTCGGCCTGGGGGGCCGGGGCTTCGGCGGCGGCCTCTTCGGGCCGCTTGTTGGTTTCGTCCATCATTGCGGGTCCTCCTGTGCCTTGCCGGCCATACACTCGCCGAGTTTCAAGGCAAAATAATCCAAAACGGGCATCAGCTGCTCAAAGGGCATCCGGGTGGGCCCCAGCAGGACGATGGCCCCGGTGAGGCCGCCGCCGGCCAGGTACCGCTTGCTCATGAAGCACAGCCCCGGCAGCGGGCGCTGCAGGTCCTCGCCCAGCAGCACGGTGGTGCGGCCGGTGCGGGGGGTGATGAGCCGGCCGGCGCGCTCGTCGTCGGTGAAAAGCTCCAGCACCCGGGGCAGCAGGCCGGTCAGTTCCGGCCAGCGCATCAGGTATTGCAGCCCCTGGGGGTAGGTGCGGGCCTGGGCGGCCTGCCGCAGCAGCGCCGCCGCCGCGTTCAGCACCGGATAGAGCCGGTCGCTCCCCTCGCCCAGGCGGGCGGCCAACTCGCCCAGCTTCGCGCCGGACAGGTCCGCCGGGGCCACAAAGGCGAGCCCCTGGTTGAGGGTCTGGGTGAGCAGCGCCGCGTCCTCGCGGGTGAAATCGGTGTCCAGCCGGGCCACCCGGGTGCGCACGCCGCCGGCGCTGGTCACCGCCAGCACCGCCGCGGTGCAGCGGCCCACCTGCACCACCTCGTAGTGGGCGATGCACAGATCGTCCGCCCGGGGGGTGGTGGCCGCCACCATGTAGCCGGCGTAGTCCGCCAGGGCCCGGGCCGCACCGGACGCCAGCCGCTCGGGCTCGTAGTCGAGGCCGGCGAAGATGTGGTCGATCTCGGCTTTCTGCCGGGCGGTGAGCCCCTTGGCGGGATGCATCAGATTGTCCAGGTAATAGCGGTAGCCCTTGGCGCTGGGCACCCGGCCCGCGCTGGTGTGGGGCTGCTCCAGCAGGCCCAGCTTTGTCAGTGCCGCCATCTCATTGCGCAAGGTCGCGCTGGACACCGCCATGTCGAAATACTGGCACAAAAGGCTGGAGCCCACCGGCTCGCCCCCCTGGGTGTACAGGGCCACAATGGCTTCCAGCACGCGCTGTTTGCGATCGTCCATGGCCATGCGGCCCCACCTCTTTTCTCTCATTTTAGCACTCATTGCTCTCGAGTGCTAAATTTATTGTACTCCATTTTATCCGTCTGTCAAGGGGGTGGTGCAAAAATTTTCAAAGTTTCATCGTTTGTTCACACACTGCCCCTTCCGGGCCGCAAAAAAGCGCCCGCGGCCCCCCTTGCGGGCGGCGCGGACGCCGAAAAAAGAAGGCGGGCGGCGCTTTAACTCTCCATCTGCTTTGCCAGAAAGGCGGCGGCGATGGCCAGGGCTTTCTGCTCCTCGGGGGTGGGGGTGGCGCTGCGCTCGTCGCTCAGCAGCACCACCGCCCCGGCCACGTCGCCGGCGGCGATGATGGGCACCGCTATGTGGATGTGCCGGGAGGCCCCCTCGCAGGGGAACTGGCAGTCCTCGGCCTGGCCGCCGTGCAGGTAGGTGCGGCGAGCGTGCATCAGCTTTTCCAGCGGGATGCTCACCCGCTTTTCCAGGCACTCCTTGCGGGCGGGGCCGGCGGCGGCGATGATGCTGTCCCGGTCGCAGATCAGGGCGGTGCGGGAGAGGTTCTTGCAAAGCACCTCGGCGTACTGGGCGGCAAAGGCGGCCATCTCGCCGATGGGGGAATATTTTTTAAAGATCACCTCGCCGTCGCCGGTGGTGAAGATCTCCAGCGGGTCGCCCTGGCGGATGCGCTGGGTGCGGCGGATCTCCTTGGGGATGACCACCCGCCCCAGCTCGTCGATGCGGCGCACGATGCCGGTTGCTTTCATGGTGTGTACCTCCTGTAAGGCGGCGGGGCGGGCCCCGCCGCTTGTGCTCTTTGTTGCTTAGTATCTGCCAGCGCAGGCAAATTATACAAGCGCCGCCGCCCCGCCCGCCTTTCCGCCGGCGGCGGGCTCTGTTATAATAAGGTAAAAACATCCTGCAAGGAGGAAACGCCATGGCGCCACTGATCCTGATCGCGGAGGACAACGACGAAATTCGCGCGCTGCTGCGCCTCTATCTGGAGGGGGAGGGCCTGCGGGTGCTGGAGGCCGCCGACGGCGACGAGGCCCTGGCAAAGGCCCGGGCCGAGGGGCCGGACCTGGCCATCCTGGACGTGATGATGCCCGGCCTTTCGGGCTATGAGGTGACGCGGGCGCTGCGGCGGTTCAGCGACATGCCCATCCTCATCCTCTCGGCCAAGAGCGAGGACAACGACAAGATCCTGGGGCTGAACCTCGGGGCGGACGACTATGTCACCAAGCCCTTCAACCCGGTGGAGGTGGTGGCGCGGGTGAAGGCCCAGCTGCGGCGGGCCGCCCGGGCGGGGGGCGAGGTGCTGCGGGGGGGCGAGTTGGCGCTGGACCTGGCCGCCATGCGGCTGGAGAAGGCGGGCCGGCCGGTGCCCCTCACCCCCATGGAGGCAAAGATCCTGGCCATCCTGATGCGCTCGCCGGGGCGGGTGTTCACCAAGGCCCAGCTGTACGAGGGGGCCGCGGGGGACTACTTCGAGGGGGACGAGAACGCCATGATGGTGCACATCTCCAAACTGCGGGACAAGATCGAGGACGACCCCCGCTCCCCTCGTTACATCAAGACCATCCGGGGCCTGGGCTACCGGTTTGAGGGGGGCCCCGCATGAAAAAAACGGAAAAGGGCGGCCTGTTCGGGCTGCTGGCCCGGCAGTACCTGCTGTTCAGCCTGGCGATGCTGGCCATCGCGGCGGCGGTGTTCGCCGCCTGGAACCTCTACCTGGACCGGCTGTGGCGCGCCGCCGACTGGTACGGCCTGCTGGCCGACCCGGCCCTGGCGAAAGGGCGGTACGAAACGCTGCACCGGTATCTGGGGCAGGGGGGCGCCTTTGCCGTCTACGACGAGGAGGGCGCGCTCCTTTTTGCCGACGGCGCTGGTTTTGACCGGGCGGTGGAGCCGGGGGCGCTGGCCTGCGTGCCCGTCTGGGGCGACGGGGTGCAGATCGACGCCTACGAACTGGACGGCGGCGAGGGGGCGGCGCGGCATCTGGTGGTGGCCCACACCCACGACGGCACGGGGGGCGAGGCCACCCGCACCGCCGTGCTGGACGGCGGGCTGCGGGTGCTGCTGGGGGACCTGGGGGACGGCAGGACCGCCTACACCCCGGCGGAGTACGCCTATCTCACCGGGGCGCGGTTTGAAAACGCGCTGCTGGCCCGGGCGGCGTTCACCGCCGCCGACGGCAGCGGGCGCACCCTTCTTTTGCGGGAGAGCTTTCTCACCGACGGCCAGTACCAGCAGATCCTGAACCGCAGCGGCTGGGTGGCGGCGCTGTTCCTGCCGCTGTTCCTCCTCACGGCGGGGCTGTTCATCCGCCATCTGCGCCGGCGCATCGCCCAACCGCTGGAGGCCCTGGGCGCGGCGGTGGAGGCCCAGGCCGCCGGGCGGGACGTGCGGGTGGGCGACTGCGGCGGCCCCCGGGAGATCCGCCGCATCGGCGAGAGTTTCGACCGGTTCGCCGCCCTGCTGGCCGAGAGCGAGGCCGAGCGAAAGCGGCTGGACGAGGGGCGCCAGAAACTCATCGCGGACATCTCCCACGACATCAAGACCCCGGTGACGGTGATCTGCGGCGCGGCGGACGCGCTGTGCGACGGCAAGGTGCCCGCGGCCGAGCGGCAGCGCACCCTGGAGATGATCCGGGGCAAGGCCCGGGACCTGGCCCGCCTCACCGACGCCTTTCACGAGTACAGCAAGACCCAGCACCCCCGCTTTGAACTGCACACCCGGCGGGTGGACGTGTGCGAATTCCTGCGGGCCTGGCTGGCCGAGCGCTACGACGAGATCGACCTGGCGGGCTTTTCCCTGGAGCCGGCCATCCCGGAGACGCCGGCGTTCTGCATGGTGGACGAATGGCAGCTGCGCCGGGCGCTGGACAACCTGCTGTCCAACGCAGTGCGCCACAACCGGCTGGGCACCCAGCTCTTTGTGGAACTGGAGGTGGGCGCGGGGGCGGTGACGGTGCGGGTGGCGGACAACGGCGCGGGCATCCCCCCCGCCCGCCGCAAGACCATCTTCGAGCCCTTTGTCACCGGCAGCGACGCCCGCACCGGCGCGGGCAGCGGGCTGGGCCTTGCCATCACCCGCCGCATTCTGGAAAAGCACGGCGGCGCCATCCGGCTGAACGACAGGCCCGCCCCCGGGCGGGCCACCGAATTTGTGCTCACCCTGCCCCTGGCGGAGGGATAAAACAACCAGGCAGCGCCGCGCCGCCCCGAGGAAAAGGGTGGCGCGGCGCTGCCGCGTTTTGCCCGGGAAATACCGGGCTATGGGGGAAAAAGGCCGGGGCCTGCCGGGTGGGAGGAGTCGAAAAAACCACACCGGGCACGCCGCGCAAATGGGGGAGGAAACACGGGGCCCGCGGCCTTTTGGCAAAGGGAAGGGGGCGGTCAGTCGCTCTTGATGGCCTCCAGCGCCGGGATGCGCACCGCCTTGCCGGCGGGGTAGTAGCCGGAGCCCAGGCCGATGAGCACCGAGAAGACCACCGCGAAGACCAGCAGCCAGGGCGGCGTGACGCATACCCGGGCGGGGCCCTCGCCGCCCAGCAGGGCAAGGCGCATCGTCTCGGGCGACGGCCCGCCCAGGGCGACGATGTTGGCGATGAAGCCGCCGGTGAAACTGATGACACAGCTCACCAGCCCGCCCATCAGCCCGATGCAGCCCGCCTCGGCCAGAAACAGGGCGCGGATGTCCCGCACATAGCAGCCCAAAGCTTTCATCACACCGATCTCCTTCGTCCGTTCGGAAATGGACATCACCATGGTGTTGGTGATGCCGATGGCCGCCACCACCAGGCTGATGGCCCCGAGACCCCCCAGCATCATCTGCTTCTGCCGGGCCTCCTTCTCCATGGGGGCGCGGATGCTCTCCATGGATTCGGTGGCGCAGCCCAGGGCGCGGATGCGCTTTTCCAGGTCCGCCACCCGGGAGATGCTGCTGGCCTTCACCAGCACCGACTGGTAGGGGGAGGCGCCCTTCTTGTTCAGGTGCAGCTTCTCGGTGAGGGCCTTCAGGTCCTTCAGGTCCATCAGCAGCCCCTCGCCGGTCTCGCTGCCCTTGGAGTAGTCCTCCCTGGCAAGGCCCACCGGCTTCAGGGTGAGGCTGGCTTTGTACTCGCCGTTTTGCGCCTCCAGGGTGAGCGTCTCCTTCATGGGGTCAAAGTAGGCGGGAGGCGGGTCGTTCATCCGGCCGGTCTCCTCGTTCCACCCGGCGGACCAGCGGTCCACCATATCGCTGCCGGCGGGGCGCAGGGTGTCCCGGAAGCTGTAGGCCGCGTACTGGCCCACCACCACATCGCCGGTCTTTGTCATCCGCTCGCCCTTTTCCAGCCGGAAACCCATGGCCTCCATGCCGGCGGCGTCCAGGCCGGTCACCGGCACCCAGTCCGCCACATAGCGCTTTGCGCTGCCGGCGTAAAGGCGCAGGCTCTCGGTGTCCAGGGTCTGACGGGGCATCACCGCCACCGCGCCGTCCAGCTTTTTCAGCCGGGCCACCAGGGCGTCGTCCAGCTTCACCTTGCCCCGCCCGCCCCGGGGCGCGGTGACGGTGATGATGGTCAGGTCGCCCAGTTCGGCCAGCAGCTTGTCCTGGGCCTCCTTCATGCCGATGCCCAGCGACACCATGATCACGATGGAGCAGCCGCCGATCACCACCCCCAGCACCGTGAGGAAGGTGCGGGAGCGCTTGCGCAGCAGGTTTTGCAGGCACAGGCGGAACAGGTCCTGTTTGCGCATGGCTCATTCCTCCCCGCCCGGCTCGTTTTCACCGGGCAGCTGGTCCCAGTTCCAGGCCTCGGCCATCGGGTCGTCGCCCGCGGCCTTGCGGCGCAGCCGTTTCACCAGGAAGAACACGGTGCCGCCGGCGGCGGCCAGCGCCGCGGTGGCGGGGATCACCGGCAGCCAGGCGGGGGCGGCGGGGGCGGCGGGCTCCTCCTCCATGGAGAAGTCCGTCTCGCTCATCCCCTCCTCCACCGTCAGGGACAGGGGGTATTCCCGGGTCTGGGTCTGCAGATCGGCGTCCTCGTAGGTCACCTTCACCGTCAGGTTCAGCGGCCCGGCGGCCTCGGGGGTGAGGGCAAAGCCGATGCTGCCGGAGGCGCCCGCCGCCACGTTGCCCAGGTACTGCACCTTCGCGGGGGATTCAAAGCCCTCGCCCACCAGCTGCGCCTCCAGGTTGCCGATGTCCGCCCGGCCCTTGTTCACATAGGCCAGGGTGATCTCCCCCTCCTCGCCGGCGGAGAAGTTCGCCGCCGCGGGCGGGTTCAGCTGGAAGCGGTCGGGCTGGCTCACCGGCACCGACAGACGAATGTCCGCCGTCACCGCGCTGCGCTTGCTGCCGTCCACATACTCGTATTTGAAACTCACGGTGATGCCCTGGGCGCCGCTCTTGCAGGTGGGCACCGCCTGCATGGGCAGTTCCTGGGTGAGGGTCTTGCCGGGGGCCAGGCTCTTGTAATGGGCGGTGTTGGTGCCGCCGTCCACCGTGAAGCACTCGCCGCCGTCCACCGTGACCACGATGTTTTCCACCTTGGTGGCGCCGGTGTTCTCAAAGGTAAAGGAGAGGGGGAACCGGCCGCCGGCGGCCACCGGCTTTCCGCCGTAGTCGAATTTCTGCACCACGATGTTGGGCACCGGCGTCTCGGCGGAGGAGGCCGCGGCCGCCTTGGCCGGGATGTTCAGCCGGTCGGAGGCGGTGGCGGCGGTGGCGGCGCCGGCGCTGTCGTAGGTGTAGCGCAGGTCCACCGCGAGGCTTTGGGCCGCGGAAGAGATCTGATTCGCGCCCTGCAGCTTGACGGTGATGGAGCCGGTCTGGCCGGGGGCGATGTCCGCCACCGGGAAGGTGGAGGCGGCGTTCAGCAGGGTGAGCCCCTCGGAGGGGGCCACCGTGGCCGCCGCGTTCTTCACCGCCACGTCGCCGGTGTTCTTGAAGGTGAGCATCAAATCGAACACCTCGCCCGGAGAGATGGGGCTGGAGATGTCCGAGCGGGTGATGAGCACCAGGGGCTGCGACGCCGCGGGCTTTGCCTTCACCGGGATGTTCAGCCGGTCGGAGGCGGTGCCGGCGGCGGGGGCCTGCTCGCCGTAGGTAAAGCGCAGTTCCACGCCCAGGTTCTGCACGCCGGTGGCGGCGTCCGCCGCCCGCACCTTCAGCGCCACGCTGCCGGTGCCGCCGGCGGGGATGTCCTCCAAAAGGAAGCTGGAGGACCCGCCCGAAAGGAGGATGCCGTCGGCGGGGGAGAAAGCGGCCACTGGGTTCTTGAGGGCGGTGTCGCCCAGGTTGCGGAAGTACACGGTGATCTCCGCCTCGCCCCCGGCGGGCAGGTCGGCCATCTCGCTGCGGCTGATGAGCACCCCCGGTGCCGGCGCGGGGGCCGGCGCGGGGGTGGCCTCCGCCGCGGAGGCGGGCGCGGAGGCAGGGGCCTGGGCGGGCACGGGCGCGGAGGCAGGGGCCTGGGCGGGCACGGGCGCGGGCACAGGTTCGGGGGCCGCCGGCGGGGCGGCGGGGGCCTGGGGCGCGGGCGAAGCGCCTTCCGCCGCGGTCACGGCGGGCACCGGCACGGGGGCGGCGTCTTCCGCCAGCGCCCGCAGGCTCACAAGGCTCAGGGCCAGCAGCGCCATCAGGGAGGCGACGCCCCGGCGAAAATAAAACATTCTCATTTACTGCACGCTCCTTTTGGTCACTTCCTCCCGCACGATCTCCCCGTCGATGAGGGTCACGATGCGGTCGGCGTAGCGGGCCATCTCCGGGTCGTGGGTGACCAGGATGATGGTCTGATGAAAATCCCGTGCGAAGCCGCAGATCATCTCCATGACCTCCACGGTGGTTTTGGAATCAAGGTTGCCGGTGGGCTCGTCGGCGAACACCACGTCCGGCCGGGCCAGGAAAGCCCGGGCGATGCCCGCCCGCTGCTGCTGCCCGCCGGACATCTGGGCGGGGTAGTGGTCCATCCGGTGCCCCAGGCCCACCCGTTTGAGCATGGCCCGGGCGGCCGCCTCCCGCTGGGCGGGGGGCACGCCCCGGAACAGAAGGGGCATGGCCACATTCTCGGCGGCGGTGAGGCTGGGCAGCAGATTGTAGGACTGGAACACAAAGCCCAGATGCCGCTGGCGGAAGGCCGCCAGCTGCTCCTCGCTCATGCGGGAGATGGGCGCGCCGCCGATGCGCACCTCGCCCCGGGTGGGTTTTTCCATGCCCGCCAGCTGGTTGAGCAGGGTGCTCTTGCCGGAGCCGGAGGTGCCGAAGATGCAGCAGATCTCCCCCCGCATGATGGACAGGTCGATGTGTTTGAGGGCCACCACCGTCTCGTCCCCCAGGGGGTATTCCTTGCGCAGGCCCCGCACCTCCACGATGGGCCGCTGGCGCGGCGAAGGGGTTTGCATGGCGTTCGCCTCCTTTCGTGAAGTGAGTATACCGCCCCATTCTTTCCTCTGCCTTTGCGCCGCCTTAAGATTCGGAAAGGTTTTTCATAAGCGCGGGGCGGGCTTGGCCGCAACGCGGGTGGTCGTCCCGCCGCCGGCCGCCAGGGCCGTGGGGGCCAGGGCCGTGGCCAGCAGCAGCGCCGCCAGCAGCCCGGCCAGCAGCCGCTTTGCTTGCTTCATGCTTTTGTTCCTCCTTTTTGTTTTTGGGCATAAAAAAAGCCCGCCGAAAGCGGGCTGGAAAAGGGTATAAAAAAACGAGATACGACCGACGGTCGCACCTCGTTTTTGGCTTGTTTATGCGGTTTTCCGGGTACGACCGTCGGTCGTACCCGGATATATTCAAGTCAAATCTCCGGCATCAAACCCTGCATCTGGGTCAAGATCCACGGTGGGGCTGTCATGCACATGGCCGCCAGACGGGTTCTCTGGCTGTGGTTCCGGTTGGGGCTGCGGCTCCGGCTGGGGCGCGGGCTCCGGCTGGGGCGCGGGCTCTTGCTGCACCGGCTGCGAGGGCTGAGCGGCAGCTGCGCCGCTGCTCTGGCCGCCGGCGGGGGCCACAGCCGTGCTGCCGGTGCTGCCGGCGGTGGCTGCGGGCACGCTGCCAGTGCTGCCGGCGGCAGCCTTGCCGGTCAGCGTAACGCTGCCGGTCACCTCCCAGGCGGTCTCGGCGGTGATGGTCACCTCGCCGGTGCCCACCATCTTCACCGTGCCGCTCTCGTCCACGGTGGCAACGGCCTCGTCGCCGGAGGACCAGGTCAGGGCGGCGGCGTCCACCGCCGCGCCGGTCTCATCGGCGGCGGCAATGGTCACAGTGCCCCCCTTCGTCACCTGGGTCTTTTCGGCGGTCAGCGTCAGCTCCTTCGGGCCGCTCCACACCGTCACCATCGCCTTGGCGCGGGTGCCGTCCGGCGCGAGCACCAGCAGGCTGGTGTG
>NZ_CALWND010000010.1:0-136345 GCF_944382735.1 Candidatus Allofournierella merdavium
GGCTGCGCCATGTGGCCGGTACCCAGTGGGGTAACAAGAAGTATATGAATATGAAGCACCTGGAGGCTGCCGTTGAGGATGCCTCCATTGCCGGCTGACTTCATTCATCCCCGAGACTGCAAACCAATTTGCGAAAAATCCTTGACACTACCCTAGAACTCATTACCGGCATAGGCGCAAGCCTATGCCGGTGTGTTTTTGTACAAAAACAGGCGCGCTTTGATGAAAAAGTGCTTTCTGCTTTTGAACTGCTATATCTTCTTTTTAAACGCCCAAAACTTATTGATAATAAAGTTTAATGGGACACTGATGATAAGATTAATAAGCGGTGCGATATATTTGGATATCCCTGCGATCTCTATCCACAACCAAGACAAAATGTTATTTAATACAATGCCGGTGAACCCGTAGGCGATGTAGGTGCGCAACAACTTCGCAAGAATATCCTGTATGGAAGTATTTTTTGTTTTAAATACAAATTTCGAGTTCCAGTAAAAAGACCACATGACACTCAGAAAAAAGGCCACTATGTTCGCCGCGATAAAATCCCAAGGTACATGTCGCGGTTGGAGTAATTTCAGAACTATCACGTTTAAAAAGTATGATATCGCCGTATTGCTTACTCCAATAATTCCAAATTTGACAAATTCCACCATTGATTCCGCAAGCCGCGTATTGTTTTCTTGATGGATCAATTGCAACATTCCTATACAAAAAGAGTTAAACCATTTTTCCATTTGTCCAGTTCTATTCATCACTTGATTTTTCCGTAGACTTTTTGTTTCCTGAATCATCGAAATTCAATCGTTTTTCCTCAACAACCAGCGGACGATTGATAATTCGTGTGTTCATACTCATTATGTACTCTCCAAGCAGGCCAATAAAAAACAGTTGAATGCCTCCCAGGAAAAACACACCAATCAATATGGGAGCATTGCCAGCAATAAAACGGTTCCAGAATACAAGTTTTAACACAAGATAAACCATGGCAACTGCAAAACTGATTCCCGAAATAAAAAATCCCGAAAAAGTGGCCAGGCGGAGCCCGCCTTTTGTATAACTCGTAAAGCTCAGCATTGCAGCATCAAATAAAGAAAAGAAATTATTTTTTGTCTTCCCCGCTTTTCGCTTTTGTTGTTCATAGGGGATTTCCACATGATCCGGTGCATACTCTGCCACGATACCGCGGAGAAATGGTGTCGGGTCCTTTAGGGTTCGCAAAAGCTCAATAAAGCTTTTGTCATACAGCCCGAAGCCTGTAAAATGTTCTATCTGGTTAATCTCGCTCATTGCTTTTATCATTTTATAGTAAACACTACGAGCAAAATAAATGAGCGCATTCTCTTTGCTGCTTTTTTTAATCATGCATATAACTTTCGCCCCTTCTTCCCACTTTTGGACCATAGACGGTATCAATTCCACGGGATCCTGAAAATCGGCACACAATAGAACCACGCAATCCCCAGATGCCTGACACAGCGCATAATAGGGACTATTAAATTGTCCAAAATTTTTAATATTGAATATGGCTTTGATGTGTGTGTTCTCACTGCACAACTCGCGAATACGCGCGCGAGTATTGTCCTTTGACTTGTTGTCGATTAACAAAATCTCATAATCATATTTCGGCAGTGATTCTTTTAGGACATCACACACAGCAGCACAAATCGGCTGCACATTGTCCTGCTCATTATAGCATGGAATTACAATTGAGATCTTTTTCATTCAATTCACCGTCCGTCTATTTGTTAAAACCTTTCCAAAAGTTGCTTCCATGGTACAACAGTGCAACTTCTATTCTCTTTCACCTTCAGCGCTTTCGGTTATCAACCCAGAATGTTGTTTGTCAACTGCGCTAAGATGGTTTGGATTCCCTGCTTGAATGAAACTCTCGGTTGCCAATCCAGCTCGTTTATGAGTTTAGAAACATCCGGCCATATTGAAACCATTCCTGTTTTAGGATAGGGTACCACGCCAAACTGCAATTCGCTTTTCGTGTGGGTGATATCTGCCATCTCCAGCACATATTTTTTGAGCGGACGCGCATCTCCACTGCCGAAATTGTATACACCATCCGGACAATCCAAAGTGCACAGTCGTGAAAGAGCCTCGATCGCATCGTCAATATACAAAAAATCCCACATCTGCACACCAGCTGTAAGTTTGCACGGCCTGTTCGCAATCATATCACCCAATATGCTCATAATCATCGTACCAGGATAATCATTCGGGCCATACAGGCTGAAGAACCGGGGCTCTTTGTATTGGACCCCCAAATCAGAGCACATTGCCTTCACCTGCGCATAATATTCCAGTTTGGCTTTTCCGTATTCTGTGTTGGGGTGACACTCACTCGTTTCGCGGATCACCTCGGTGTGAGGGCCGTATTCCGCTTGTGATCCGGCCGTTACCACACGACCGCATCCCACTTTTAACACGGATTTCAGCCCGGCCACCGAGTATTTCACATTCGACTGCTGCCTGCCCCGCTCCATTCTGGAAGCCCCTCTTGTTCCATTCCAAGCGAGCGAAACAAAACAGTCGCAAGCTCCCACTTCATCGCCCAAGCGATTATACTCCTCCATTGGTAAACATACCTGTTTCACATTATCTGTTAGTTTACCTGGGGTGCGCACCACATGGATAACTTCCCACCCGCTTATTCGCAGTTTTTGGGAAAGGCACTGGCCAATAAAACTGTTCGCACCCGTAATTACAGCTTTCATCTGACTATCTCCAACATATCCAGAATTGTCTTTTCAAGTTTTTTCGCACTCAGGCCGTAGTAATCGCACAGATAGTCATGGCTGCCGACAATGTGAGGGAACTCATTTGGGATTCCCAGACATTTCAGTACAGCACCTGGGATATCACAGATTGCCTCTGCCACTGCGCCTCCCAGGCCGCCCCTGACCTGATGTTCCTCCACAGTAAAAACGCAATCCGCCTCTGCGGCGATTTTACGAACACTCTCTTCGTCCAAAGGGGAAACACAAGGTACACTGTAGGCTCCGGCGTCGATTCCCTGATTTTTTAACGCTTCACAGGCGCTTTTCACCTCGCTCGCGATTGGCCCGCAGCAAAATACAGCCACCTGCTTTCCAGGCAAAATCGTTTGGAGTTTGGTAATGTCAAAATTTTCTTCTTTCACGTACAAAACGGGCTCGCCTCTGCGGGCAAGGCGGATATAGCATGGTCCATCGTGCTCAATTGCAAATCTGGCAACAGCCAGAGCTTCTTGCGGATCCGCCGGAACCAGAACTGTCATATCCGGCAGTGCACGCATCATCGCGATATCCTCTGTGGCATGGTGTGACATACCCAACTGACCATATGCTACCCCACCGCCGACGGCGATGATTTTAACATTGGCATTGTGATAGCACACATCGTTGCGGATTTGTTCGATGCAGCGGAGCGTTGCAAAATTCCCGATCGAATAGGTGATAACGATCTCGCCAGATAAGGCCATTCCCGCCGCCATAGAAGTCATGGCCTGTTCGGCAATCCCAACATTAAAGAAGCGTTCAGGGTATTTTTCTGCAAATTCTTCTAAAACACTGTATCCCAGATCAGCCGTAATGACTGTGATTTTGTCGTTGCTCTGTGCGAGAGAAGTTATCTCATCAATGACTGCGTTTCTCATTTTTTCTGCTCCTCTAATTCCAAAACCGCGCGATCATAATATTCACCCTGCGGATCACGGTAATGCCAAAGCAATTGATTTTCCATAAAGGAAACGCCTTTTCCCTTTACTGTTTTTGCAATAATGCATCTGGGAGAGTGAGTCATCGGCATTTTCAGCGCCTTTTTGAGCTGATCATGATCATTTCCATTTTCCACTTCGATCACGTCCCAGCCAAAACTTGTCCATTTTTCTTTCAAAGGCTCCATGCGCATCAATTCTTCGCAGTTTCCCATCGCCTGCATACCATTGCGATCAACAATCACGGTAAAGTTATCCAACTGGTACTGATTGGCGACCAAGGCTGTTTCCCAAACCACCCCCTCATTGCACTCGCCATCACCTACCACTGCGTACACATGGTAATATGCATTTCTCCTCTTTGCCGCCATCGCCATTCCACAGGCGACTGCAACTCCATGTCCCAGGCTGCCGGTGGAAAATTCAACGCCCGGGACTCCGATATGAGAAACATGCCCGGAATACAAGCTTCCATCCCGATAATAAAGATCCAGATTCTCTTTGGGAAAAAATCCCATCTCCGCAAGGGCCGCATACACGGCCACCCCTGCATGACCCTTGCTTAACACAAAGCGGTCTCGATCTGCTTTGTTGGGATCCTTCGGATCCACGTTCATTATATCAGCATACAACACCGCAACAATATCTGTGACCGACAGAATAGCGCCAATATGGGATGCATGGGTGGCGTGCACCATGTCAATGGCATGCCTCCTGATTTTCCAAGCCAGCTCTTCACTTTTCATATTAAATTTCTCCAAGCTTATTTAGCATTTCTTCTATCCGCATTTCAATGGACATCGAGTTTTTAAGATAATTTCCGCTGTAAAAAGAAATGGCGCTTTTTAAGATTAAAATCATCAGCAGAATTTCTGTTGTTAATTCCAGTGAATAACCTGCTTTTAAGAAATACTCTCTCTCGCAAAAGCAGCGATGATTGAAAAACGTTAGCCAATACAGATAATCATAGCCTGGAATTCCCCAGAATCCGTCTTCCCAGTCAATTGCAATGCGTTTTCCTGTGTCCGTTTCAAGGATGTTTTTATCGCTCAGATCCCCATGGCAAATGCATCTCTGCAGATCCGGGATTTTCCTTTCGAAACGATGAAGTGCCTTCAGCGAATACTCTTTTAGTTCTTTAGAAAGCAACCCATGTGCATACAAAACATCGCTCTCTTTTTGCGCATTCTCTAACAGGTCCTCTATCGAATAGGCAAGGTTATTGGACGTAATAGAAAGCTTTGACGTCCTTGTCGCAAATATATTGGTCATTTGAAGCACTTCATCCGGGAGGATCTTTTGCTGCGGCGCCATTAAGAGATCCATAAACATATACGATTGATCATTGACATCGATCAGTTCCAAATAAAGATCCTGCCCATAAACGGTTTTGAACAGCCAATACTCTTGCTTTAAGGCAAGGCGATACGCTTCTTCCGGTATATGGGTTTTGGCAAACAACAGTTTTCCTGCGCTGCAACGGACCAGATATGTTATTCCCAAAGTACCACCTGACACAGGCGAGATTTCGCCATACAATCCGCGTTGCTGCAAAATGTGGTTGAGGCCAGTGAGCACCTGCTCACTGGCTTCTTCCACTGTCATGCTTTCCGTGTTCGAATTCTTGTCTAGTGCAGCTTGGTTCCGATAATAAAACAGTTTATTCAGCATAGTACTTCGCCAGATACGGGATCTTGTCATAACCAAAGTGGCGGGCCAGCGCAGCAGTGCCACATGCAATCTGATGCTTTTCAGCGTCACTCAGTTCCTCGACCATCTGTGCGTTATATTCTTCTGTGCTGCGCAAAACCGTTCCCCAAGGGGCGATGTTGGCCTCGATACGCTTGCCATTCCAACTAGGATAGAGCATCGACTCATTGAATTCCACGCCGATAAATTCCGCAACAGAATGCATGAATGCCTCTTTATCGTTCACTTCGTCCTCGTAACGGAAAATGCGTACATTTTCCGGATACATTTTGGCATACATTTCAACGGTCGAATGGTAGATATTCCAGGTGATCAAATACTTGCTCAGCGGCTGCGGGAAAGGCCGCCGCTTCGTATCGCGGTACGCCGAAAACGGATTGCGAATAATGTGCATGATTTTAATGTTGGGAAAATCCTTGATCATCCGCTCCGCATCAATGCCGATCGCCGGAGAATACCCAACATAAGTCATTCCTTCCTTGGGTTTCACATAATAATTCTTCCAGGCGTCGAATGTCGCTCTGAAGAACGCCTCGATTACCTCTTTTCGGCGATAATAGTCCTTTTCGCCAAGATAGGACACGAATGCGCGTTTGCGATCTTCTTCATCCAACTGCAAATCCGCATCTTTAAACTTGGAACCATTCCGCTTACGAAGAAACGTTTTCATCTCTTCGTCCATGATCTGCTCATAAAGCTCCTCGGGTTTCAGCCCCTCAGGAAACTGCGGGTATCGGTACTGTACACGCTCAACAGAAGCTAAGAAATCAGTGAAGTCCCTGTTGCCCAATTGGGACTCGAACGGATAGACCAGAAGATCAGGATGTCCGTCCAAGTGACGATGGGTCACGTTTCCACCATGCTCGAAGCCTGCCGAGATCATTACAAATTTAAAATTGCTCATTTTCACTTCTCCTTTTATTGTAGTGTTACTTTTTAGATGCAGAGAAAAGATACTCCGCTATCTGCCGATCCATTTCTTTTTGAACATTTCCCCCCTCTTTCCACACAAGCGACCAGCTTATGGTTTCGGCCACTGCCTTTTGTATATGCCAATGAGGCTTCCATCCGAAGATGGTTTTTAATTTTGTGCAGTCCAACTTTAGAAAAGTCGCCTCATGGGGTGCATTTTTTTCAGACAGGTTCTTCCATGTAGCTTCTGGCCCCCATACTTTGCAGAATATGTCGACCAACTGCCCGGTTGTAACGCAGTCACAGTCGTCTGGCCCCACATTGTACCAGCCTGCAAACTCTGGAGATTCCGTCTGCCGCTGCGCGATCATCAAATAAGCTATCAGCGGTTCCAGAACGTGTTGATAAGGCCTTGTCGAGTGGGGATTACGCACCTCGATGGGGCGTTTCTCCACTGCTGCACGAACGCAATCCGGAATAATACGGTCACGTGCAAAGTCACCGCCGCCGATCACGTTGCCAGCCCGCGCCGTAGATACGGGGATGCCGTTTTGCTTGAAGAAACTGTTTACATAGCTGTGCGTTACCAGTTCCGAGCAGGACTTGGAGTTGGAATAGGGATCGTATCCGTCCAGTGCCTCATCTTCCCGGTATCCCCAGCACCACTCCCGGTTCAGATAGACCTTATCGGTGGTGATATTCACCACCGACTGCACGGGGCCCCGTGCAAGGCGCACGCATTCCAGGAGGTTGACCGTTCCTATCACGTTTGTCTCATAGGTGAATACCGGATCCTCGTAGCTCGTGCGCACGATCGGCTGTGCGGCCAGATGCAGCACCACTTCCGGGCGTGCCGCATCAAAGGCTTTGCCCAGCTTTTCCCTGTCGCGAATGTCCCCAATGACCGATGTCATTTCCCCTTCCAGCCCCGCCAGAGAAAACAGGTTTGGCTCGGTGGGAGCTGGCAGAGAATAGCCGGTCACCTGAGCACCTGCATTCAGCAGGATCCGGCACAGCCAAGAGCCTTTGAACCCGGTATGTCCCGTCACAAACACCCGCTTGCCACGGTAAAAGTTCATGTCGACCATATCAGTTTTCCCACACCTTCCAGGGCGCTTTTCCGGACGCCCACAAATTTTCCAGGAGATTCTTCTCACGGACTGTATCCATGCACTGCCAGAATCCCGTATGACGGTAGCTCATCAGTTGCCCTTCATCCACCAGTCGCTCCAATGGGCGCGTCTCAAATACTGTGTCGTCGCCTTCCAAATAATCAAAAATATCCGGCTGCAACACCATGAATCCAGCATTGATGGCACTGCCATCGTTGCTCTGCTTTTCGCGGAAGCTCTTCACGGCCCCGTATTCGCTGATATCCAGAACGCCCTTTTGCTGTTTCTGTATCACCGCGGTAAGAGTTGCGATCTTGCCGTGCTGCTTATGGAACTCGACCAGCTTGCTGATATCCACATCGCACACGCCATCTCCGTACGTCATCATAAATGGCTCGTTTCCAATATACGGCTGCACCCGTTTGATCCGTCCGCCGGTCATGGTATTCAAGCCGGTATCCACCACCGTGACCTTCCAGGGCTCCGTGGTGTGGTTGTGAACGATCATCTCATTTTTTCCGCTGGTGAAATCGAAGGTGATATCAGAAGTATGAAGAAAATAGTCGGCAAAATACTCCTTGATAATGTGCTGTTTATAACCCGCACAAATTATGAATTCATTATAGCCATAATGACTATACAGTTTCATAATGTGCCATAGGATCGGATATTCTCCAATCTCTACCATGGGCTTGGGTTTGTACTGGCTCTCTTCTGTAATTCTCGTGCCGAGGCCGCCGGCCAGAATGACTACTTTCATGTTATCCCTCCACTTCCATCTGTGGTGCTGTTTTCGTGGTTGACCTGCGGCGTTTCTCCATGCATACACAAGCTACACAAATGATGATTGTCAAAGCGCTCAGAGCCACGCCTACATAAAACACGGTGGGAATAAAGCGAAATTCCACCGTATGTTCGCCTTCCGGCACGAAGCACCCCTGAATGAGCCCATTCACCTCATACACTTCCGTTTCTTTGCCATCCACGAAAGCCTTCCACCCGGGATAGTGTGTCTGCGAAAAATTAATGAAGCACTCGCTGTCAGTGGCGACTTGTGCACTTGCGGAGTTATTCTTCAATCGAATATCACTGATCTTCACCTGTGCTGCAGAGTAATCCCTATCCAGCCCGGATTCGAAAAGATAGCTGGTGTGCAGGATATCATAATTCTGCGTTTCTATATAAAGCTTTGCTCTTTCCGTTTCTGGAACGGAAATGACATTTTCAGGCGTATAGAACAAATCTTTAGCGAATAGATTTTCATAAATATTATATTTCTCCTGCTGCGAAACGAAGCGATACTGCTGTGGTTCTTCCGTCGATACTTCTTCCAAACAAACATTCGTAATTTTTAGTGGTTCAAGTGTGACTGCCACGATCCGAAAATTCACTGCTCTGACATCTTCACCCACAGGTGGGAACAGTGCGGTACAGGTGAGTTCCCCGTCCTCTGTGATAAAGTAGTGCATATAAGCCGGATGGTACTCTGTTCCAAAACTTAGATCCGCATAGAGTGTCTCGCCAGCTTTCTGCGCCTCCACCGTAAAGGATACCCGGTGATATTTGTCTCCCGCGATATCTACCCCAAAAATCGCAATTTGATATGTGTCCGCCGGAATCAGTTCTGCTTTACTTTGCTTGACAATGGTCCTGTCCACTCCGGTTACCTTCACACCCACATACTGTTCGGCGTTCATTTCTGGCGAAAGCATCACATACTTGACCCCTAACATGGACAATAGGTCGTTTTTCTGTGTCAAGATAATATCTGTATCTGAGAACTTATTGTATAAGCCCGACGCATTCATTGGGGCACTCTGACTACTTGTGCAATATTTGTATAAATTACCCAAATTCAAATTTGTATACGCATTCAATCCCTGGACGGGGTATGTCATGGAGGAATTATTAACGAGTTCAGTACATGAACCATCCGGACTCCAAACTTTATGGGTACCCACCTGCTCAATGAATTCGTCCGAAATCGCCCAGTTTTCTTCCACATTCGAAATATAGGCAAAGCTATAATAGGGCATGACCTGAATGATCATGATCGCCGCTACCCCAGCCGAAACGATATTTCGAGCACTCAGCTGAGTCAGCGATCCCCTTTTTCTTGCAAAGCAACATCCATAGAAAACCGCGAGATAGAGGAGCAGCAACGCCACCGGGACCTTGAATACCGACAGAATATCCAGCCGTTCTTCTGCACAGGGGAACACCTGCAAGGCATAGAGAAGCCCGACGACCAACACCAAGGCAGCGACGACAGCATTTGCCAAATTGATCCGCCGGGCAAATGCAGCATCTTCCCCAAATCTCTCCATTGCGCATCCTATCAGGACCAGCGCGGAAAAGGTAGCGATGAACAATGCGCGCGAAGGCACGCGGAACATATTCAGAGCCGGGATCCTGTACACGATTTGTGCCACAAACGGAATATTGCCCATACACGCGTACACCAGGCTGCCGGCCAGAAGGCCTGTCATCACACGGACTCGAAAGTCCTTTTTCCAGAGCGTGAAAGACGCCAGCAGGAGGGCGACCGCCGCCACACCAAGGACCAGTTCTGCGTCCATTCCGGACGAATAATTGTTTTCTATCAGCCCAGACCACACGTCTGCTCCGAAAAGCTGCGGGATCACGGCCATCAGCAATTTGACCGGGTGCAGGGAAACGCTTTTGAACGTATCAAACTCCATTGCTTCTCCGGATCCGCCTGCCAAATACAACATGAACTGTGCCGTTGGGAGAATGATGAGCATTACCATGCCAAAATATGCCGCGACCCATAGGATACCATGCTTGAGGATCTTCTTGACCTCGAATTTGCGATGGATCGCTCCCGCCAGGAGATAAAAAAACGCCGCAATATCCGTGTAAATCGCATACTGCAGGAACCCGCCCAAAAGCTGCAGCGCCATGGCGCCCGCGCACAAAAAGAGCCACTTGAGTTTGCGCCGTTGTAAATATCCTTCGGCAAAATACAGGATCACCGGCACATACAAAGCTGCTAGAATCAGCATCTCATGTTCTTTTCGATAACCGCCCATGTGCACCGTGAAGAGATACATCGTACTTACCATAGTCGCCACAAACGGAGAGCAGGAAATGCAACGCAAATATCGAAACATAAAGGCGCCACCCATGGCAAGATGGAGCGCAAAGAAAGCATATAACTGGACTCCAACTGGGACAAGGACAAGCAGCCAGTTGAATGGATACAGCCCTGGCGCTCCCGCCACGATGCCCCGAGGGGTTCCCCCCGCCAGATACGGATTCCAAAGGGGGAACTCACCTTCCACTATGGCATTTTTCATCCATGGCAAATCCGGAACGATTGTCGTAAGGCCATCACCATTTACAAACGTGTTCCCGGCCAGCAATTCATTCCAATACAAAACAAAAGGAATACTGAATCCCACTACCGCGACCAGAATCGTCAGCAGGAGGTCTTTTTTCGCCTGTGGGTTTTTCATATCTTTCTCCCTTCATTGTCGGGTTTGCATGGTGTCTTTTTGTTTGGAAATCAGACATGCCGTTTTATTTTGCGTTTTTCTTGGATTTAGGCCGAAACTTCCAAAGAAAATAAAGCAGAACGGCCCATGTGACCGTATTCAGAATGACGGCTGGAACATCAAGCGCTGTCATAAGACCTCCGGACCGCCCCGGTTCCATCCGGGACCGTTCAAACAAGACAGAAGCATTTTCCTCGTTCAGCATTCCCTTGTCGCGGAACCAGTACAAATTCTCCGAATCTACCAAGTCAAACTGAATCCACGCCTCATTGACTTCCTCCAGTTCCGGAATCTGGCTGCAGTCCACACGCACCTCGACTGGTTTTGTCTTTTTCCCCTGAAGGGTAACCGGGAACCGCTCATTCTCAAAGCGCAGCATAGTGCCTTGCTCGTCTAGAATGTGGTACGAAAGAAATATAGAATCATTATACCAACTCTTGTCGGCAAAAGCGAGTTCCACCTCAAAGTCCATTCCATCGGTTGTATAGTCCGCTTTTTTTATTATAATGAACACCTGTTCCCCGGCGAACACCACACAGCAAGCACACAGGAATAACAAGGCTATCGCCGTCGCAGTCATTTTTTTAGCCATGCCCATGCTCCTTTGCATGATCGATAAAACACTGGAACGCCTCAATATACTCCTGTGCCACCACCTCTTCCGTGCGGGATTCCATGTCTCGGTACATGGGCAGTTCCTGCTGATACAATTCCGCCTTGTGAGCCAGACCAAACCCGATTTTTTCCGCTATTGCATCAGGGTCGTTCGGATCAAACAGCATGACGTTTTCAAGCCCGTACTTTTGCACCACACTGCGCACCTGCGGGATATCGCTCATCACCGACGGAGTACCGACAGACATCCCTTCTCCAAAGGTAAAGGGGAAACCGCCCTCGTACAACGTGGGGTTGACCACAAGTTCCGCGCAGTGATACAAGGCCGCAAGCGCCTGGCCGTCCACGCCTTGAAACGCGATCACATCCGCCTGCATCCCATGCTGTTCTATATATTCGTACAGCTCCGGAACCATCTTCAAATCGCAGGTGAGCACAAGCTTCACATGGATATACCGCTCGGTAACGAGTTTGCGGTACGCCCGCAACAAATTCAGAATATTTTTGTAAGGGCGCGCCTGGCTGGCATAGAAAATATATTTAATTTCTCCCAATGAACAGCCTACGCTCAGATCCTGCCAATACTCCTTCCAGTATTTCATGTACGGCCAAAGCGTATCCAATTTTCCACGGGCAAACTCATCTGTAAAACTGATTTGGGCATTCAGCCTTTTTTCAATGGATGGATCGATCTGAATCCTGGAGAGCAATGTATTGGTGGGATGTTCGATCACACGCACCTGCTCTTTTCCGTAATGGTCATGCAATAAAGTGTCACGCAGATACTCACAGTATGTGACGAAGTACTCTCCTGCCTGAATCGTCGCCCTGCACGTTTGGGTCGACGATACAAAGCCCGGCTGGCCCGCACACAGATAGGGAAATTCTTCCGTCACCAGATCCGGGGCAGTAATCACCCGCACTTGATGCAATTTGCTGGATCCAGGCCAGAACAATGCCGGGACGAACCACACGTCCACATCCTGACGATTTGCCTTCTTTACCAGGGCTCCTACTGTTGCATCAACCAGTCTTTGATAAGCATACCTGTCCATCCCGATCCCTTTTCCAGAGATCCGCTGGGTGATGTACTGGATCTTATGATAAACTTTTTTTAGTGTGATCTTTTGTTTTTTCACCAACAACTTTGCCAGCTTCGCACTCCCGTATAGCAATGCAGCCAAAAGGGCAAAGGGCAACAGGAGACATGCCGCTAAAACGGCCAGAACACACATCAGGGCAAACAAGAACCCGTTGGAGAGACTGACCATATAGCCAACGCCTTTTTCCGCCAGGTCTACACCTGTCCGCAGGATACGATATTGTTTTACGCGCTTTTCCTTCTTGTGCAGGACTCCGAAAAAGTCCAATATCCCCCAAAAAACCGGAGTTCGTTCCAGCACCGCGAACTTCACCGCGTCATCCCGGATGTTAAAATCCCGGAACAGTTCGGTGATCGTATTCAAGGACCAGCGTGGGGTTACGATCAAGATCTCTTGGCCTTTTTCGGAAAACCCCTTTACAAGCCCTCCCAAATATCGGCCCAGCCCTTCCTGCCCCATTTTAGTCCTCGGGCCATATGCCAAAAAGATTCCTATCTTCATGTTTCAATATCCTCTGATCATCGAGCGAATTCTTGCATAGATTTGCGGATACTGCCCTTCTGCCATAAACTTTTTCAGCTCCTGGAATGTCGGCAGTTGTTTTGCCAACTTCCCAGCATTTTGTTCCATATACAAAAGCTGGTCCGCAATATCTTCCGCGTCTTGCGGGGCAAACATCGTCATTGAGGCGTTCAAGCGCGCATTCATATACTCCATCGGCGGGTACTGGGCAGTGACTGTGGGTACCCCCAACTGCAACGCATCGACGCAGGCACCGTTTCCATTGTCTGCAAAGCCAGGATGGAAAACAAACTTTGCTTTTTTCAGATACTGAAAATAAACTTCTTTGTCCTGCTCGCCCTTGATCACGATGTTCTTCCGCAAATTCTCACTCGTTTGTATGATTTTTCCGATTTCTCTTTCATACATCGACAAATCATGGTCAACGCGGCCGTTCCATCCGTCATCTGCGCTGTTTTCCTTATGCTGCGCCGCAAACCTTTCTGTGTTGACACCGGTCACGAAACACTTCAGTTTTCCTCCCCGCGCATAGTATAACTCCAGCGCCTCCAATGCTCTGCGGTGATTTTTATGCAGTGAAGTATTTGTGGGCCAAACAAAATAGTCCTCTTCGATTTCCAGGTCAATAAGCTTGTCCGGTTGTATCATTTCGTATACCGGGGGTATTTCAACCACATTTTGTGGGTTGATCCCGCAATATGTGGTCGCTTCCTCACGCATATACGGTGTAGTGACGATGACATTATTGGCCTTTCGGTTGTTGATCTGCCGAAGGGCTTCATACGAGAGGTCAAACATGCCCGGAATATACCTTTGGATCACGTCGTGCACAACGATCGCATACTTGGTGGGGCAAAAAAAGGGCAACGGCAAGCGGTCCGAAGCAAAAATGCAGTAATCAAAGTTCTGAAGGGACTGTATGCCATCCTCCATCACATAGCTCTCTCCCGGCAGGATTCGGCTATCGTATCCCTTGATCGCAGCAAGTGCCTCAAACCAAATTTTATTCTTTTTGCTCCAGCGAAAGCGCTGCGTTTGAATACCAGCATTTCGCACCCGCCTGAAATAATCATGTTTGGCGTAGACCGGGGTATCCACATAATAAAGTACGATTTTCACCGCATCGCCCTGATCTGCCGCCCCTTTTTGTATCGCGAGCGTCAGGCGGATCGCAAAATCCAAAACACCGCCGGTGTAAGCCATGGGCAGAACAATTGCAATTTTGGCTTCAAAGGCCTTTGTCGCCATTTGGACGGAGGCCCTCCGTTCGATCAACTCTTGAAAATGCATAAATGCGTTGCGCCAATGCATCTCGCAGAATTGCCGGCCAAACGTATCCAGAAGGCAGCCTTGCTTGTCCACGATACGCTTGGCAAGCCTCATGTCCCCATTCGAGAGCCTGCGAAGCATCGCCCGTGCCTGTGGGATCGTCTTGCATCGTCCGGGCAGATTGCTCCCGCCGATGCGATCCAGCATTCCCCCTGCCATAAATACCAGCGGCATCCCGTTGGCTACTGCCTCCAAAGGGTGATAGTGCAGATGACGAGGCTCCCTCGAATGATAATACATCGCGGCCAGATGCCGCATATTGTATTCGTACTGCTCCTTGGGCAAAAACCCCATCACCGCGGGGTCATCAGGAACCGGGATCATCTGGGCGCCACCTATAACATGGGGGAGCATCCCGAAATCCCGTTTGAAATCCTGGTACACCTTGCGGTAGTAGGAGTTCGTATTGATCTTCGGGCCAATAAACAGGATGCGCTTGTCCCCGCCGGTCCAGATTTTATCCACGCGATCGTGCTTTAGGCCGATCGGCAGGTACACATACTGTTTTTTAAAATAATCACACTCCACTTCGGGAAGGTTTTCATATGTGGCGCCAAACCAGAACCGATCACCCAAGCGGATGATGTCCTCAAGCAGCGAAACGCTTTGCCCACCGAAAAGCCTGGTATAATCAGTGGTCGCATCCAAGCCGAAAGCCTGCAAGACCATCAACCCTTTAAACGTCCTCACCAGCATTTTGATCTGCGGAACAAACGCGCCGAAGATCGCCATATCGAAATATCGGTTCATGATCTCGATGGCTCTTGCCGGCAACCGCTCCGCATACATATCACATTCATTGAGATATGCCAGATCCTCCTGGGGGATCGACAAAGAAGAATCATACTCCCAAGTGACAGAAGCGCTGAGATCACCAAATGAATATTGATAGATCTTCGGGGTAAAAACCTCATACCCCATTTCGATCAGCATGGGAACCTCGAATTCCCTCAATGTGGTGTGATTCAGCAGCCACAGAATCCGTTTCTTCATGTCAATTTCCCCTGTCTGTATGTTGCGAATATGCGTATAACGCGTCATCGGGCTTGCCGTCGAACACTACGCGCCCATTATTCATAACAATGCATCGATTGCACACTTCACGCATCATGTCAAGGTCATGCGTTACAAAGACCATGATCTTGGCCTCGTCCATCAGTTCCATAATGCGTTTCTTCGCCCTCTTTTGAAAGGAGGCGTCACCAGCACCAACGATCTCATCCAACAGCAGTATCTCACCGGAAAGGCAGGTGGACACTGCGAAGGCCAGACGGACAGCCATACCGGTGGAATACGCCTTGATCGGATAATCAATGAATTCTCCGATATCGGTGAAGCGAATGATCTCGTCCTGTTTTTCTGCGATCTCTTCCGGCGTAGCCCCCAATAACAGCCCGCGGTAAAGGATATTTTCCCGTCCGGTGGATTCCAGATCGAATCCAAGGCTGATATCAAACAGCGCTCGTATCTTGCCGACCACCTTGATGTTGCCTTTTTCAATGGGATAGACGCCCGCGATCGTTTTAAGAAGCGTGCTTTTGCCGGCACCATTGTGGCCGATCACCCCGATCCGGTCGCCGTCCGTCGCCAGAAGGTTGAAATCGTTCAGCGCGTGCACATCTTTCAAAAGCGCCGTCGTTTTTTCTCTCTTCAACCACGAAAAGAAATCCTGCTTGATGGACCGCGCATTGTAAACATTGGACGGATAGGACATATCCACATGTTCCATAAGGATCTCGCACTCTGCCATACTCTCAGTTCCTCAAATGTAGAAGATAATGTCTCTGGCCTGCTTTTTGTTGATCTTGTAGGCCGCCAAAACGAACACGCCCACAAACACAAAGCAGAACAGGTAATCCTGCAATGTGGGAAGGATCCCATCCAGGAAAGGGGCCCGCACCAGCTGCAGCATATGGGTGATCGGGTTCAGCTGAAACCACGTTGCCAAAAGCGGGACTGTTTCAAACATCTCCTTCTGAAAAAACACGGGGGAGACGTACCAGAGCGTTTGCAAGATCAGCGGTGCCAGCTGGGGATAGTCGCGGTATTTGGTGCCAATAAACGCGGAGATCGTTGTGCCGGCCCACGCGAATATAAAATAAATCAGCAGCGTGAGGGGGAGCGAGAAGACCGCCACCAGAAGATTCAACGGAGCGATGACCAAAATCCACAGCACCAGCGCGATGAGGGCGATCAAAAACGAAATGGTGTACACGATCGCACTTTTCAGCGTGTAGATCGTGACCGGATGATTGAACTGTCGGATATAGGCATCGTTGGCCACGATCGAATAACTTCCTGCGATCAGGGAATTGGAAAACACATCCCAGCATAGAATACCAGAAAGCACATAGGGAGCGTAGGATGCGATATCCGTTTTGAACGCCGTGGCAAACACCACCGACATAATCGCCGTCAGACACAGGGGATTCACAAACGTCCAGAGGATCCCCAGTTTGGACCTGCGGAACTTGTTTTTCAGCTCAATGCGTGCCAGATGGGTCCAGAAATAGCGGGACTCATACAGTCTCTCGATGTACCGTTTCAAGATATTCTCCTTACGCTTCCTGTTCCAGGATTTCTTTCAGGCTCTCCACGATGTAGCGCACCTGTTCCTCGGTCAGCTTGCCGTGGGAGGGCAGGTTGATGCCCCGGGAGGAAACGCTCTCCGCCACCGGAGCGTGGACAGAGTCGTCCTTGTAAGGGGGCATGATGTGCATGGGGTAGAACAGCGGGCGCATCTCAATGTTGTGCGCCTCCATCTGTGCCATCACCTCGTCGCGGCTCAGTTTCACCGATTCGGACAGGATAACGGAGTTCATCCAATACACATGATTCGCCTGTGCAGGGACAGCCTGGGTGGACACCAGGTCGCCCAGCATGGGGAGGTATTTTTCATACAGCGCGGCCACCCTCTTGCGCTGTGCCAGGTGCCACTGCACGTTCTCCAGCTGGGCCAGGCCCACCGCCGCCTGCAGGTTGGTCATGCGGTAGTTGTAGGCCACCGTGGTATGCCAGTAGCGCTTGTGGGGATCCACGCCCTGCGAGCGCAGAAGCTTCATGCGCTCATACAGTTTTTCGTCGTTGGTGGTCAGCATTCCGCCTTCGCCGCTGGTGATGATCTTGTTGCCGAAGAAGCTGAAGGAACCAATGTCCCCCATGGAGCCGACGACCTTCCCGTTCCAGGCGGCGCCGTGGGCTTCGGCCGCGTCCTCGACCACAGCGAGGTTGTGTTTGCGCGCGATGGACATGATCTTGTCCATATTGCAGGGCAAACCATACAGGTGCACCGGGATGATCACCTTGGTCTTGGAGGTGATCTTTTCCTCCAGCTTGTCCGCATCCAGATTCCAGGTATCCGGTTCGCTGTCCACGAACACAGGCGTGGCGCCGCAGTAAGTCACCGCGTTCGCCGTGGCGATATAGGTCAGGGTGGGCATGATCACCTCATCCCCCGGCCCCACGCCCAGTGCCAGCAATGCCAGGTGAAGGGTCACGGTGCCGTTGCAGCAGGCAAGCGCATATTTGGTGCCGCAGAACTCCGCGAATTTCTTTTCAAATTCCGAGATAAAGCGGCCATTCGCGGAGATCCAGCCTGTGTCGATGCACTCATCCACATACTTTTTCTCATTGCCGTTCAAAATCGGGGTCGCAATCGTAATCCGCTCCATTTTTATTCCCTCACTTTTTATTTTCCTTGTTTGATCGTTTGACCACGGCGGGCGTGCCCACCGCCAGACAGTCGGACGGAAGATCGGAGATCACCGTGGCGCCCGCGCCCACCATCGTGTTTTCCCCGATGGTTATGTAGTCAATGACCCGTGTGCCGGTGCCCAAAAACACATTCTGCCCAATGTGTGTGCTGCCCGAGACCGCGCATCCCGGCGCGATGTGGCAAAAATCCCCGACCCGGCAGTCATGGTCCACCGAACAGTTCGTATTGATGATGCAGCCTTTGCCGATCTTTGCGCCCGCATTGACCACAGCGCCCGGCATGACCACCGTGCCCGCTCCGATTTGGGCGTACCCGGAGATCACGGCGTGCCGGCTCACCAGAGAGATGATCTCGTAGCCGATCGCCTCCATCTTTTCCTGCACCTTTCGGCGCACCGCATTGCTCCCGATCGCCACGAATCCGTAGCGTGCGCCCTGCCGATACAATCGCTCAAGGTCTTTGTCGGTGCCGATCACGGGGATATCGAAAATGCGTTTTTCCTGATCGCTGTCGATCAGTCCCATCACCTTGTAGTCCGTGCTGCCCAGGAGAATGTCCAGCACCACCTTGCAGTGAGCGCCGGCGCCTGCCACAACCACTTCGTTCATCGTTTATCTCTCCAGTAGTCTTTCCAAATCCTTGTTCACGATCTCCGCCACCATCTCTTCAAACGTATATGTGGGCTTAAAACCAATGGTTTTTGTTATCTTGGCGGGATCGCCCACGATCCGGTCGTCCTTGACGTTCCTGCACAGCTTTGGATTGACCCGGATCATCAGCCGGCCTGTGGCGGCGTCCCTCGCGGTCTCATCCATTCCCTCGCCTTCCCATGCCAGCGTGATCCCCGCTGCCTGGAAGGCGGTTTGTGCAAATTCCTTCACCGTATGTCCAACACCGGTGGCCACCACATAATCATCCGGCTTCGGCTGCTGCAGCAGCATCCACATCGCCCGCACATAATCCGCCGCGTGGCCCCAGTCGCGCACCGCGTACAGATCGCCCAGTTCCAGCGCGTCCTGACGGCCCAGCTTTAATTCCGCCGCAGCCTTGGCGATCTTTCGCGTGACGAATTCAGGAGACCGGCGCGGAGACTCATGGTTGAACAGGATCCCGGAACAGGCATACAGCCCGTAATGCGCCCGATAATTGCTTACCGTCCAGTGCGCGAACACCTTTGCGGTGCCGTAAGGGTTGCGCGGGCAGAAACTGCTGTCTTCGTTCAGCGGGTTGTTGGGATTGTCGCCGAACATCTCGCTGGAAGATGCCTGGAAGAGACGGATGTTCGGGTCCAGCACCCGGACCGCTTCCAGCAGGCGTGTGACGCCGATCGCGTTGACCTCGGCCGTGAGCGAGGGCTGGATCCATGAGATCGGGATTTCCGACAGGCCGGCCAGGTTATAAATTTCCTCCGGCTTGGCCTGGCCGATCGCATTGATCAGACTTGTCAGATCCATCAGATCCGCATACAGCTGATGATACCTGGGGTTTGCGAGCAGGTCGTTGTCCTGCTGGTACCTTGTTTTCTTTCGCATGACGCCATAGACCTGATACTCCTGTTCCAACAGGTGCCGCACCAGATAATACCCATCCTGCCCGTCGCTTCCAAAAATCACCGCAGTTTTCATTGTGGCAACTCCTATCGCCCGTGTTACGCCCGGCCCGCTTCCTTTTTCGCCAGCTGCAGGTCATGCTCCGCCATGATCGCGCAGAGCTCTTCGTAGCTGGTGGCCTGCGGATCCCATCCAAGTTCCCGCTTGGCTTTCGAGGGATCGCCCCACAGATTATCCACGTCGGTGGGCCGGAACCAGGCGGGATTGACTTCCACCAGAACCTTGCCGGTAGCTTTGTCGATGCCTTTTTCCTCCATACCGCTGCCCTGCCACTCCAGTTCGATGCCGTCGTGGGCAAACGCCAAGGTAGTGAATTCCCGCACGGTGTGCTGCACGCCGGTGGCGATCACAAAGTCTTCCGGCACATCGTGCTGCAGCATCAGCCACATGCACTGGACGTAGTCCTTTGCGTAGCCCCAGTCGCGCTTGCTGTCCAGGTTGCCCAGCTGCAGCTTATCCTGCAGGCCGCAGGCGATGCGCCCGGCCGCCAGCGTGATCTTTCGGGTGACGAAGTTCTCGCCGCGCCGCTCCGACTCGTGGTTGAACAGGATGCCGTTGACCGCGAACATCCCATACGCTTCCCGGTACTCCTTGACGATCCAGAAACCATACTGCTTTGCCACGGCATACGGGCTGTACGGATGGAACGGAGTGGTCTCCTTTTGCGGGACCTCTTCTACCTTGCCGAACAGCTCCGAAGTGGATGCCTGGTAGAACCGGCAGGTCTTTTCCATGCCGAGGATGCGGATGGCCTCCAGGATGCGCAGAACGCCCAGCGCGTCCACGTCGCCGGAATACTCGGGCACGTCGAAGCTGACCTGCACATGGCTCTGCGCCGCCAGATTGTACACCTCATCGGGGCGGACAATGTTCAGGATGCGGATGATGCTGCTGGAATCGCTCAGGTCCCCGTCGTGCAGCGTGATTTTGCCCAGCAGATGCTCGATGCGCTGGGTATTGGGCAGAGAGGCGCGGCGGGTGATGCCATGCACCTCATAGCCCTTTTCCAGCAGCAGTTCCGCCAGGTACGAACCGTCCTGGCCGGTGATTCCCGTGATCAAAGCTCGTTTCATTTTCATGCTCTCCTTGTCCTTACTTTTATAGATATTCAGTGCGATCGGAAAGTTTCAAAGTTTCCAGTACTTTTTTTATTTTTCCCGCGCTGTCCGCCTTGCATACCAGCAGGGCGTCGTCTGTATTTACCACGATCAGATCCTCGACGCCGACCACGGCAACCAGCTTGTTTTCACTCTGTACAACGCAGTTCCTCGCATCCACCAGCACCGCGTTGCCGGCCACCACATTGCCCTGCTGATCGCTGTCCTGGATCCTTCCCACGGCCAGCCAGGAGCCGACGTCGTCCCATCCGATCGAGCATCCGATGGTGTAGATGTTTTCGGCCTTTTCCATAACGCCGTAATCGATGGACTGCGACGGGAACGCGAGGAATTCCCGGTTCAGGACCTCATGCTGCTCAGGCGTTCCCATGGCCGAGCGGATCTTTTGCAGGCCGGGAACGATCTCCGGCAGGTATTTGCAGATGTTGGCAAGGATCGTGGACGCCTTCCAGATAAACATCCCGCTGTTCCAGAGATACTGGCCGGAAGCCACATATTGCCGCGCGGTCTCCAGGTCGGGCTTCTCCACAAATCTCTCCACGCGGCAGCAGGCGTCATCGGTGCTTTGCGGGCAGAATTTTATATATCCGTATCCTGTTTCCGGGCAGTCGGGTTTGATGCCCAGCGTTACAAGGTTTTCCCCCTGCTCGGCGACATCGCAGGCCCGTGCCATGACCTTGCGGAAATCGTCCACGCACTGCACCATCTGGTCGGAGGGCAGCACCATCATCACCGCGTCGCCGTATTTTTCCGCCACGCAGCAGGCACCCCAGCCAATGCAGGGCGCTGTGTTTCTGCCGGCGGGCTCGCACAGGATATTGGCAGGCGGCAGCTCCGGAAGCTGTTCACGCACCAAAGCCTCATAGCTTTCGTTAGTCACGACAAAGATATCTTCCATTGCCACCAGCGGCAGAATGCGGTCGACCGTCAGCTGGATCATTGTGCGGTCGTCATCGGTCAGGGACAAAAACTGTTTGGGCATGCTCTGCCTGCTTCTCGGCCAAAAACGTTCTCCCTTGCCTCCGGCCATGATGAGAGCTACTTTTTTCATAATATCCATGTATCCTTTCCGCGCACAGGGCTGCCCGCGCAGCGGGCGGCCTGTGGATCGTTTTTCACTCCGGCGGGCAGCGGGCTCATTGCCCGACTTCCCTTTGCAGGATCTTTTCCAGCAGTTCCGCCGAGCACTGCCAGGAAAACCGTCTGGCGTTTTCAAAGCCCTTTTGTCTCAGTTTCGCAGCGAGCTGAGGATCTTCCAACAAACGCACAAGCCCTTCGCAGATGGATTCTTCGTTGCGGGGGTCCGCATACACGGCGGCATCGCCCGCAACTTCCGGCAGGGAGGAGCAGTTGCTTGTCAGAACAGGCGTTCCGCACATTTGAGCCTCGATGACGGGAATTCCAAAGCCTTCGTATAGGGTCGGGAACAAAAACACTTCCGCGGCGGAGTAGAGCGCGGGCATATCCTCATCCTCCACAAAGCCTATGAAATGGATCTGGTCCCGATGCCGAATTTCCCGCAGGACCTCATCCTCCGAGAATTTCCAGCCCTGCCCGCCAGCCACCACAAGGTGATGATCGGCACCGACCCGCTCTGCCGCCAGGTCAAAGGCGCGGATCATGCGCATCAGGTTTTTGCGTGGATTTGCGTTGCCCACGAACAGCAGGTACCGGTCAGGCAGCCGGTATTTCTCCCGCAGGCAGCGCAGCTGCTCCGGATCCTCCACCGGCGCCAGGGATTCCGGCCCGGCGCAGGGCACCACATGGATCTTTTCCGGCGGGATGCCCAGCAGCTTTGTCATCTCACTTTTTGTGAACTCGGAGATCGACAGAAAAAAATCCGCCCTGCGGCACAGATAGCGGTACTGCAGCCGCCACCACACAGTGCGGGAGCGCTGGTAGACCTCCGGCATGCGGAACACCGCGAGATCGGTGATCAGCGGCACCAGCGTGCAGCTGCGGGGCAGCAGAAAGGGGGCTTTGGAGTCGGTGGTCAGCAGGATGCTGTCCTTTCCGTATCTGCGTCCCAGCGCAAAGGTCTGAAACAGGATGCGGCGGACGTTTTGACGATACGTCCAAGGGATCCGTACCAGTTCCGTGCCGGGCGAAGCCGGGAACTCCGGGCTGTCGCCCGAAAGGATCACCCGGCAGTGGCGGGCTGTCAGCATGGTATAGCGGGAAAACAGTTCCCGGATCATGACCCCGATCCCCGAACTGTTTTTTTTGAATTGCAGCGCGTTGACAGTGACTGATTTCACTGCTTCATCTCCTTCAAAAGCCGATTCGGCCGGGATTTCAGTCATAAGATTATAGCATATTACCGCCTGCGAGTAAATCGACAAAAGGCAACTATTGCGGACAATTGCAGGCTTTTTGATAGAACCGCTCGAGTTTTTGCGCCTGCACCGCGGCATCGAACCGGTCAGCCTGCGGCAGCGCCCCCTGCCTGCGCCGCAGCCCGGACAGTGTCTTTGCCCACTGCCCGGCATCCCCCAGGGGGAGCCGCAGGGAGTTGGGTGACAGGAGCACCTCGGCCGTTACGCGGTCGGAGAGTACGCAGGGAAGCCCGTTCGCCTGGGCCTCCACAGCCACGACGGGCACCCCCTCGTAAAAGCTGGGCAGGCAGAACACATCCATGGCAGAATACAGCATCGCCGCGTCGGGGCGGGCGCCGGTAAAGCAGACCCGGTCCCCAAGGCCCATCTCCTCCGCCTGCGCCCTGACCTGCTCCATCCGCTCACCATCGCCCACCAGAAGCAGCCAGGCATCCTGGCGCAGCGCTGCCGTTTGCTGAAACACCCGCAACAGAAAGCCATGGTTCTTGGGGTAGACAAAGCGGCCCACATGGCCCACCACAAAGGCGGCCTCCGGGATGGCCAGCTCCCCGCGCAAGCGGCTGCGGGCGGCCGGATCGTACGCAAACCGCCCCACATCGATGGCATTGGGCATTACATACACCTTTCCGTCCTCGAAGCTGCGCCTGCCGTACATCCAGCGGCCGGCTTTTTCGCCGCAGGCAAAATACTCGGTGGCAAACAGCTTGTTGAAGGGGCGCAGAAGGTATTTCAGCAGGGTCTTTTTCCCCTCGCCCCAATGGGCGGTGGAGTGGTTGTGGCAGATCCGCACCGGCACCCCGGCGCGCCAGGCGGCGAAGAGGGCAAACACCGACATAGTGGACAGATGGGCGTGCACGACGGCGTAGCCGGCGGCCTTGAACGCACGGTACAGCGCCCGGTGATAGGCCAGCGGACGGCTGTAAGCGGGGATGGGATAGAGCCCCGCCCCCAGCCGCTCCAGCTCTTCCCGCTGGGGCAGGGCGCTGCCCTCGAAAAAATAAAAGTCGAACTGCACCTTCTCCCGGTCGATGTGGCGGTAATAGTTCATCACCACCGCCTCGATGCCCCCGCTCTCCATGCGGTTCAACACCTGCGCCACGCGCATCGGTCCTTCCATAAACGACTCCTTTGCCGTCATCTGGCGATCTGCTCGTTATTTTTCATCCCGCCGAAGGCCGTCATGAACAGGATGCGGATGTCCAGCCACAGGGTCCAGTTCTCGATGTACCAGATGTCGTATTCCACCCGCTTTTCAATGCTGGTGTCGCCCCGCAGGCCGTGGACCTGCGCCCAGCCGGTCATGCCCGGCCGCACCTGCTGGCGCACCAGATACAGCGGGACCTCCTCCTTGAAATGCCGCACATAAAAGGGGATCTCCGGCCGCGGCCCCACCAGGCTCATCTCTCCCTTGAGGACGTTGAACAGCTGAGGCAGCTCGTCGATGCTGTACTTGCGGATGAAGCTGCCGAACCGGGTCTTGCGGGGGTCGGCGTCGGTGCTCCAGGCGGTGTTCTCGGCGGCGTTCACCCGCATACTGCGGAACTTGTACATCCAAAACTTCTTTTTGTCTTTGCCCACCCGCTCCTGCCGGAAGATGATCGGCCCCGGGCTGGACAGCCGCACCCCGATGGCCGCCGCCAGCATCACCGGGCTGGTGAGCACGATCAGGCACAGCGAACCCGCGATGTCCACCCCGCGTTTGACGATCTGCCACAGCACGTTGTCCAGCGGGGTGGTGCGGATGTTGATGAGTTTGGTGCGGCCCATCACGTCCACGGTGGGATGGGTGGGGATGTAATCGTTGTAGAACGGGATGATGCAGACCTTGATGCCCTCCTTGTCGGCACAGGCCAGCACCTGCCCCATGAAGCGGATCTCATGGGGCTCCAGCGCCACGATCAACTCGTCCGTGTCGTGGGCTTCCAGGATCGACTCCAGCTCCTCGTACTCCCCCAGCCGCAGGCCCATGCCCGGCTTCTCGGTCTTGCTCACATAGCCGTCCACCACGAATCCCAGATAGGGCCGCGCCTTCACATCCTCCATATACTGCCGGGCAAAGTGGCCGTTGCCCACCACGATCACATGCTTCTGGTTGTAGCCCAGCTTGCGGAAATGGCGCAGCAGCGCCCGCAGGCAGATCCGCTTGAGGGAGACCGAAACGGTGGACAGGATGAAGAAGAAGAAGATCGCCAGGCGGGAGAAATCGGCCAGCCGGGTGACATATAAAAACGCGGTGATCGCCGTGGCACCCACCGCGTTGATCAGAAAGATTACCGACAGTTCCCGGATCTGGGACTGGAACCGGTAGGAACCGTACAGCCGAAAGGCGTAGAAGGCGCCCACCAGCGCCACCGTGTAGAAAAATGCGCCGCGAAAAAAGGCCGCGTTCCACGCCAGCTGCAGCGCCGGGGCAGCCCCGTACATCACATCGAACCGGATGTAGGTGGCCAGCAGGTAGGAGCAGAAGATGAGGATCGCGTCCAAGATCATATTGACCGCGTTCAAAAGTTTCTGGTTTCTTCGGATCACGGGAATATCTCCTTATTCAAATCGGCGCAGGGCGCGCCGCGTAAGCGGAATTTTTCTTATTATACCATTTTCCCCTGTGTACGACAATGTGCGGTACCGATTTACGGATGTAAAATCCTGCACTTTTTCCCAATTCTCGCGTCTTTTCCAGCGCGCTTTGACAGGGTTCGTCCGTCGAGCCGGATAGTCGTGTTTTCCAAACGAGGAAAAGGCCCGTCCCGGCGTGCTGCCGGGGCGGACCCTGTTCTCATTTCAAATTGCCTTCCATTCCTGCCCGCAGCCGCTCCAGGACCGCCTGCGCCTGAGCGCGGTCCTTTCCGCGGGCGAACAGATACAGCTTCATCTTGGGCTCGGTGCCGCTGGGACGCACCATGGCTTTCGCGCCGCCCTCGCAGTGGAATTCCAGCACATCCGCCTTCGGCAGGCCATGCAGGCCGCCCGCGTAGTCCACGACCTTCTCCACGGCCAGGCCGCCGATGGCCACCGGCGGCTGTTCGCGGAGCGTGCGCATGATCTGCTGCATCCGGGAAAAGCCCGCCTGCCCCTCAAAGGTGAAGCTGTGCAGGCTGTTCTGATAGCAGCCGAATTCCCGGTAGAGTTCCTCCATGGCCTGCGCCAGGTTTTTGCCCTGCGCCTTGTAGAACTGCGCCATCTGGCAGATGAGCATGGAGGCGTTCACGCCGTCCTTGTCCCGCACATGAGGGCCGGAGAGATACCCATAACTCTCCTCAAAGCCGAAGATGTACCGCTCCCGCTGCCCCTGCCCTTCCAGCAGGCCGATCTGCTCGCCGATGAATTTGAAGCCGGTGAGGGTGCGGCGCAGTTCCACCCCGTACTTTTGGGCCACCGCGTCCGCCATGTCGGTGGAGACGATGGTGCTCACCGCCACCGGCGCGGCGGGCATGGTGCCCGCCTGCCGCCGCACGCGGCAGATGAAATCGAGGAGCAGCACCCCCACCTCGTTGCCCGAGAGGAGCACATACTCGCCCTCGTTCTTCACGGCGATGCCCACCCGGTCGCAGTCCGGGTCGGTGGCCAGCAGCAGGTCCGGCTGCACGGTCTCGCACAGTTCGATGCCCTTCTGCAGCGCCTCGCGGATCTCCGGGTTGGGGTAGGGGCAGGTGGGGAAGTTGCCGTCCGGCTTCTCCTGCTCAGGCACGACGGTCACATCGGTGACGCCGATCCGGTCCAGGATGCGGCGCACGCACTCCAGGCCCGTGCCGTTCAGCGGGGTGTAGACCACCCGCAGGGCGGGCAGCGGCTGGGACAGCGGCATCCGCTGCTCATAGACCGCGTCCACGAACCCGTCCAGCACCGCTTCGGGCGTGTCGCACAGCAGGCCGCGGGCCCGGGCCTCTTCCTCCTGCAGGATGGCCACGCCCTCAAAGCAGTCCACCCCGTCGATGGCCTGCTGGATGGCCTTGGCCGCCTCCACCGTGATCTGGCAGCCGTCCGCGCCGTACACCTTGTACCCGTTGTATTTGGCGGGGTTGTGGCTGGCGGTGATGCAGATGCCGGCATCGCACCCCTGGGCCCGCACCGCCCAGGACAGCGCCGGAGTCGGCTCCAGGCGGGGATAGAGGAAGGCGGTGATGCCGTTTGCCGCCAGCACGCAGCCGGCCTGCACCGCGAACAGCCGGCTGTTGATGCGGCTGTCGTGGGCGATGGCCACCCGCTTTTTCGCGCCGGGAAGCCCGAGAACATATGCCGCGAGGCCCTGGGTCGCCTTGCGGACGGTGAAGATGTTCATCCGGTTGCTCCCCGCACCCAGCACGCCCCGCAAACCGCCGGTGCCGAACTCCAGCTCCCGGTAGAAGCGGTCATTGATCGCGGCCTGATCGCCGCGGATGCTCTCCAGCTCCTGCCGAAGTTCGGGCGTGAGATCCGGCCGGGAAAGCCAGCGGCTGTATTCCTGCTGTTCCATTTTCATTGCTCCTTCCGGCGGGGCGCGCCGCTCCGCCGTTGTTTTTGCTGTTTTCTGCCCCAGTGGATACGGGGCTGGCAAAGCCGGCAACAGGGCCATACCCGATTGCCGGGAGATTTCGACTTATTATAGCATAAGCCGCCGCCCCGGACAACACCTCTCCGGGGCTTTTCCGGCCTCGGGCGGGCGTCGGCGGAACGGCGGCTTTCGTTTGAGATGGGCGCTCACCCCCGCCGGGCGTTGTGCTCGGCGATGATGCGCTCGATCTCCCGCTCGGTCTGGGCCATCTCCTGCCGGAACATCCGGGCGGAGACCCGCAGGGTGCCGTGGCCCAGGATGATGAGCTGTTCGGCGCCGTCGCTGGTGACGGCCCGCACCCGCCGGTCCTGTTCCAGCCGGCTCAATTCGTAGGTCACCTTTTCGATGTAGGCGTCGGCGGTCTCCGCCTCCTTGGTGTAGACCACCCAGACGCCGCCCTGCCGCTCCACGCCGCCGGTGCCTCCGCTCACCCGGTATGCGTCGAACACCACGATCAGGGTGCACTGGTGGTAGCCCTGGTAGTTGCACAGCACCTGGATCAGCGCTTCACGGGCGGCGGAGAGGTCCTGCGCCGCCAGTTTTTTCAGGTCCGGCCAGTCGAAGATGACGTTGTAGCCGTCCACCAGAAGATATTCCGGCGTTTTCCGCCAGGGCCCCGCCGGCGCGGCGGGCGCCTCCTCCTTCGGGCTGCGGAAGAGCAGTTCCCGCCGCTGCACCGGGCCATAGGTGCGCTCGAAGATGGCCGCCAGCTGGGCGTCCTCCTCCAGGCCGGTGGCCGGGCGGGCGCGCTGCGCCTGCTGCGGCGCGGCGGGCGCAGCCTCCTCGCCGGCCAGCCGCACCCGGTTTTCCAGATGCATCCGCTGCGCCGCCTCGCGCCAGGGCACCACCACCCCCGCGCCGTGGCTGCAGAACACCGAGTCGGCGGGGTTTTCGATGTCCCGCTCGGGGTCGTAGCCCGACGCGGCGATCACCGCGTCGGCGTTGTGGCAGGGCTCGTACCCCTTCACCGTCACCGACAGCCGGCCGTTGCCCTTGGTGTAGGCCGCCACCTGGGCGGCGTAGCCGGTCATCTCCGACACCGGCGCCTCGCCGGTGAGCCGCGCCGTCTCCCCCGCCGTTTCGGGCGCATCGAACCGGCCGCCCATCCGCTGCACGTCCGCCATGGCCCGGCCCAGGTTCTCGGCGGGCACCTCCAGCCGGAAGGCATACCAAGGCTCCAGCAGGATGTTCTGCGCCTGCATCAGACCCTGGCGTAGCGCCCGGAAGGTGGCCTGGCGGAAGTCGCCGCCCTCGGTGTGCTTGAGATGGGCTTTGCCCGCCACCAGGGTGATCTTCATGTCGGTGATGGGGCTGCCGGTGAGCACGCCGGGATGCCGCCGCTCGGCCAGGTGGCTCAGGATCAGCCGCTGCCAGTTGCCGTTCAGTTCGTCCTCGCTCACCCGGCTTGCCAGCGCAAGGCCGCTGCCCCGCGGCCCCGGCTCCAGCAGCAGGTGCACCTCGGCGTAGTGGCGCAGCGGCTCGAAGTGGCCCATGCCCACCACCGGGGCGGCGATGGTCTCCTTGTACACGATGCTGCCCGGCCCGAAGGCCACCTCCAGGCCGAAGCGGCTCTTCATCCGGCTGGCCAGCACCTGCTGCTGCACCTCGCCCATCAGCCGCACCTGCGCCCGGCCGGCCGCCTCGCTCCACTCCACCTGCAGCAGCGGGTCTTCCTGCTCCAGCAGCCGCAGCTTTGCCAAAAGGTCGGCGGAGTCAGTGCCCTCGGGCGCCAGCACCTCACAGGCCAGCACCGGTTCCAGCGCCGGCGCCTCGGCGTCCGGCTCGGCCCCCAGCCCCTCGCCGGGCCAGGTGTGCTCCAGGCCGGTGACGGCGCAGACCGTGCCCGCCTCCGCCTCGGTGAGCGGCGCGTACTTCGCCCCGGAATACAGGCGCAGGGCGTCCGCCTTCTGCTGCCAGGGCTGCCCCGCAGCGGTGCGGCCCTCCAGCGGGGTCTTGGCCTTCAGGCAGCCGCCGGTGACCTTGAGGTGGGTCAGCCGTGTCCCCTGCTCGTCGCGGGAGATCTTGAACACCCGCGCGCCGAAATCCGGCGGGTACAGCGGCACCGGGGCCCAGCGGGCCAGGCCCTCCAGCAGCGCGTCCACCCCCTCCAGCTTCAGCGCCGAGCCGAAATAGCAGGGGTAGGCCCGCCGGGCGGCGATAAGCCCCGCCGTGGTGGCTCCGGACACCGCGCCGCCGGAGAGATACTCCTCCAGGGCCGCCTCGTCCAGGGCCGCCAGCTCCTCCATGAGGTCCGCCTCCGGCAGGGTGAAATCCACAAAGCCGGAGTCCAGCCGGGCGTTCAGATCGGCCAGCGCCGCCTCCTTTTCCGCCCCCGGCAGGTCCATCTTGTTCACGAACACGAAGGTGGGCACCTTCCGCCGGCGCAGCAGCTGCCACAGGGTCGCGGTGTGGCTCTGCACCCCCTCGGTGCCGCTGATGACCAGGATGGCGCAGTCCAGCACCGAGAGGGTGCGCTCCGCCTCGGCGGCAAAATCCACATGGCCGGGGGTGTCCAGCAGGGTGAGCACCGCGTCCGGCAGGGCCAGCACCGCCTGCTTGGCAAAGATGGTGATGCCCCGGCGGCGCTCCAGCTCGTCGGTGTCCAGAAAGGCGTCGCCGTGATCCACCCGGCCGGGCTTTTTCAGCCGGCCGCTCCGGTAGAGCAGCGCTTCGCTCAGTGTGGTCTTGCCCGCGTCCACATGGGCCAGGATGCCGACGGTGATGCGTCTCATATCGTTTCTTTCCCCCTGCCTGGTTCTCTTCTTATTGTATTGTATCGCACTTTTGGAAAAAGTCCATTGCCACGAACGCGCCCCATGGTCTATAATAACAGGGCAAAGCCCCCGTGCCGGGCGGCGCGAGGGCTTTGCCAACGATGTGAGGTGACCGCTGTTGCGAATTGAATTTGCGAAAAGGCGCTCCGCCGCCTGGTGGGGCTGCGCCGCCGTTTTGGGCGCCGCGTTCCTGGTGATGCTGCTGTTCAACGTGCTGACGCCCCTGATCTCGGATGACTACTCCTATTTCCTCCGTTTTCCCACCCATGAGCCGGTGCGATCCTTCGGGGACATCGTTCAGTCCCAGATCCAGCACTATCTGCAGTGGGGCGGGCGCACCCTGGTGATCAGCCTGAACCAGATCTTTCTCTTTCTGGGAAAAGGGCTTTTCAACCCGGTCAACGCCCTTGTCTTCTGTGTGTCCGTCTGGGCCTGCGCCAAGCTGGCGGCGGGCAGCCGGCCGGTCCACCCTCTGCTGCTCGCGGCGGTGCTGGGCGCACTGTTTCATTTCAACCCCTGCTTCGGGGCGGTGAACCTGTGGCTGTGCGGGTCCTGCGGCTACCTGTGGCCTCTGGTGTTCTGCCTGCTTTTCCTTCTCCCCTACCGCCTGGCGCTGGACGGGCTGGCGTGGACGGGTGTGAAGCCGGCGGCGGGGATGTTCTTTTTGGGCCTGGCCGCCGGCTGGGGCAACGAGAACACCAGCGGCATGGCGGTGCTGGCGGCGGTGGCGTTCCTGGCGCTTGTGCGGCTGTTCACCGGGAAGTTCCCCCTGTGGGCGCTGACCGGTGCGGCGGGCAGCCTGGCCGGTTTTCTGCTGCTGATGTGCGCGCCGGGCCAATGGGTGCGCTTTGAGTTTGCCGGGTCGGACGGCCGGGGGTTCCTCACGGTCTACTCCACCCGCATCATGAACGCCACCCACGCCCTACTGCTCTACGGCGCCTGGCTGCTGGTGGCCTTCGGCGCCCTCTACGGCTTGCTGGCCCTCACCCGGCCGGGAGCGAAAGCCCTTGTGCTGCCCGCGGTGTTCTGCGTCCTGGCCCTCGCCGCGAACTACGCCCTGGTGCTCTCGCCGGTATACTACATCCGCTCCTTCTACCCCGTGCTGGCGATGCTGGTGTGCGCCAACGCCAGCTGCATCGCCGCCCTGGCACAGGCGCGGGCACAGACGGCCCGCCTGCTGCGCGGCGCCTTGGCCGGGGCCCTGGGCGTGGTGCTGGCCTACGACCTGCTGGTGGGCGGCTATGACATCCTGAGTTACTACACCATGCGCCGCGTGCGGGATGAGGCCATCGTCGCGGCGGCGCAGGCAGGCGAAGAGGACATAGCGACCTATGCGGTGTTCCCCTACACCCGGTTCTGCGGCGCCTGGGGCCAGCCGGACATCCGCCGGGACCCCGGCAACTGGGTGAACGTGAACATGGCGCTCCACCTGGGGGTGGGCAGCATCCGGGCGGTGGAACAGCACTACTACCCCTTCCCCGGATACGACGATTTTTCCAACACGGTGGACCAGGAGATGAGCCTGGCGCTGGAATGAGTTCCCATGCAAAAACTCCCCGCGGAAATGATCCGTGGGGAGTTTTGTTATTCAGGAGACCGGCCGAACCCCGCCACCCGCTGCCGGGGCAGCAGGTACAGCACACAGGGCAGCAGCCACAGGCAGACATTGATGCAGGGCCAGATGAAATGCCCCTCCATCACCGCGTGAGCCAGCATCACCACGAGACAGGCGCTCTCGGTCACGGTGCCTTTCTTCATCAGCCGCCACAACAGCGCCGTCACCGCGCCCCAGAACAGCAGGCTCTCCACCGGGCCGCCCCAGATCCACAGATTCACATAGAAATTGTCCACCAGAAAGCCGGCGTCGGTGAGCCGCTGGCCGGCGATGGCGACGGAACTGCCGGCCAGCGCTTCATGGGCCAGACTCAGCCGGCCGGTGAGCAGCGAATCCAAAGCCGTCCAGAGCGGAACGGACGGATCGTACAGCCGGCCGCCCAGCAGGCTTGCGCCGAAAGCGGCCGCCGGCGCGGCGCTCACCAGCACCCGCGCCCCCGCCGGCTTTGCCAGTTTGGGGAAAAAGCGCGCCAGCGCCGCCAGCAGGATGAGCAGCGCGATGCACACCGTGGAAGCGCGGCTGTACGGCCCGCGGTCGCAGAAAAGGAGGGCGGCGGCCAGCACAATGAAATCGTACCACCGCAGACGTTCCGCCTGCCGCCAGCAGACATACATCACGCACAGGGCCAGCAGGATGACGCCGGTGAGGTTGAACCAGCCGTAGCCGAAGCTGTCCCGCAGGCGGTCATCCACCTGGGTCCGGAGGGTGGGGATCCATCCCAGCGCGGCGGCGCCCGTCACCGCGAAAAAGCTGGCGGCGCTCACCGCGAGGCCCATCCGGAGGGTGCGGCGGGGCTGAATGTCCTTCGCGCCCAAAAAGAACATCATGCCCGCCACCACCCAGAACTGCCCGCTGTTCAAAAACACCCAGCGGAACACAAAGAAGAAGCAGTATCCCGCTGCCAGCTGCAGGCCGGAGTAGCGGGTGAGCAGCACCAGTTTGAGGATCAGCAGCCCGAAATAGACCACCTCCAGCCAGGTGGCCAGGAAGGCGTACCAGGCGGCGTGAATTTGCCGCATGTTGCTGTTCATGAAGAATGTGTCAAACTGCAAAAGAGCCATCGAAACGGCAAACGCCCAGTCGCCGGCCCCCGCCCGCGCGGCGCCGCACCAGTCGCCGAAGAGGAGATGTTCGTCGGCAAGGGCCGCCCGGACCTTTTGGGTAAAGCTCCCCTTTTTCAGAAGCGCCAGACCCCCCAGCCACACGAGGCCCAGGCTCCAGCCGATCAGCACCAGATCGAGATAGCCGTAAATGCCGGTGGTAAAAAGCGATGAAAGCACCTGTTTCCCTCATTTCCATGCGCCCCGCCAGGCGTTTTGCACAGGTCCGTCGGGGGCGTAAACTTCCGGTTTTTTAATTATAATAAATTCGAAACGGCTTGTCCACCGTGCCGCGTATTTCCCCCGCGTTGCCAGCGGGCGTGCGCCTGTGGTATAATACCCGTATCATAAAAGGCAGCACAGACCGCTCTGCCGCCGCGCGGGGGTTCGGTCTTCACAGGGGAGGGGACGCGCTCTGAAACAGAAATGGAAAGCCGCCGCACCGTCCGTCAAACTGGCGGCGGCGATGGCGGCGGTGGTGTTCCTTGCCATGCTGGCGCTCAACGGCCTGACGCCCTATGTGGCGGACGACTACACCTTTTCCTTCAGCTATGCCACCGGCGAGCGGCTGCGCAGCCTGTGGGACGTTTTGCAGAGCCAGTGGCATCACTATTTTCACTGGAGCGGACGCTTTATCATCAAAAGCCTCGCCCAGGGCTTCACGTTGCTGCCCAAGGGCGTGTTCAACCTGCTGAATGCGGCGGTCTATACCGGGCTGGGCCTTGTGCTGCACCGGTTGGCGCTGGGCGAGCGCCGCCGCTTTGACCCGGCGGTGCTGGCCCTCATCTACCTGAGCCTGTGGATGGTGGCGCCGGTGTTCGGGCAGACGAACCTGTGGATGTGCGGCTCGCTGAACTATCTCTGGGCCACCTTCTTCTGCGCGGCGGCGCTGCTGCCCTGGGCGCTGCACCTGCGCCGCGCCCTTTCGCCCCGGCGGTGGCTGGCGCCTGCCAGCCTTCTGGCGGGCCTGGTCGCCGGCTGGGCCAGCGAGAACACCAGCGCCGGGCTGCTGGTGGCGCTGGCGCTCTCGCTGGGCTTTGTCCTCTGGCGGGACAGAAGAGCCCCGCTCTGGGCCTGGATGGGCCTTTTGGGCGCGCTGGCCGGCTATGCGCTGCTGATCCTGGCGCCGGGCAACTACCAGCGGCAGGACGCCGCCGCCGACCCCCGCGGCCCGCTGACGGTGCTGGCGGTGCGCTTTCTCACCGCGCTGGACCAGCTGGTGAGCGGCGGCGGGCTGGTGTTGCTGGTGCTCTTCGCCGTGCTGCTGTGCCTGCTGGCGCTGCAAAGGCCGGGGGCGGCCGGGCTGGCCTGGCCCCTCATCCTCTTTGCCGCCGCCCTGGGGGCAAATTTCGCCATGATCCTCTCGCCCGTGTATTACCCCCGCTCCACCCACGGTGTGTTCGCCTTCCTCACCGCCGCCTGCGCCGCCTGCGCGGTGCGGCTGGAGGGCAGAGAGGCGCGCCGGGCCCTGACGGCGGGGGCCGCCGGCCTGGTCATGGCGGCGTCGGTGCAGTTCGTCTGGGCCGGGTACGACATCGCCAGCTTCTTTGTGATGAAACAGACCCGGGAGGCGGCCCTGCAGGCAAGCGCCGCGGCGGGCGAAACGGAGGTAGTGACCTACGCCATCGAGCCCTACACCCGCTGGTGCGCCGGCTGGGGCCTGCCCGATCTGCGCCGGAGCCCGGAGGACTGGGTCTGCGCCGACACGGCTAGGTACTACGGGCTGGAGAGCCTCTCGGCCGACGAGGCGCGCACCTACCCCTTCCCCGGCAGGACCAACACCGCCTTCGAGACCGGCGAGATCCCGGACATCTGACAACCAAAGCGAGGCCCCGCGGACGGCTTGTCCGCGGGGCCTTTCTTTGCGGCTGCGCGGCTGTGGGCCGCTCACTTCGCGTAAATTTTCAGGATGTTCACCAGGATCTCCACGCTCTTGTCCATCTTTTCGGCGGTGATGTACTCGCAGGGGCCGTGGAAGTTGAAGCCGCCGGTGCCCAGGTTCGGGCAGGGCAGCCCCATGAAGGAGAGCCGCGCCCCGTCGGTGCCGCCCCGGATGGGCACGATCTTCGGCTCCAGGCCCGCCTCGCGCACCGCCTGCTGCGCGTTTTCGATCAGGTGGAAGTGGGGCAGGATCTGCTGCTCCATGTTGGAATAGCTGTCGGTGAGTTTCAGTTCCACCGTGCCGGGGCCGTATTTTTCGTTGATGGCCGCGGCCGCGGCGGTGATCGCCGCCTTGCGGGCGGCGAATTTTTCGGCGTCGTGGTCCCGCAGGATATACCCCATGTGCGCCTCGCTCACGATGCCGTGCATCCCGTCCAGATGATAAAAGCCCTCGGTGCCCTCGGTGGTCTCGGGGCGCTCGTCCGCGGGCAGCATGGCGTGCAGCTCCATGGCGATGTTCAGCGCGTTCTTCATCAGCCCCTTGGCGCTGCCGGGATGCACCGAAAAGCCGTGGATGGTGATCTCCGCCGAGGCGGCGTTGAAGTTCTGATACTCCAGTTCGCCCACGTCGCCGCCGTCCACCGTATAGGCGAAATCGGCGCCCAAGCCCTTCACGTCGAAGAGGTCGGCCCCCTCGCCCACCTCCTCGTCGGGGGTGAAAGCCACACAGACCTTGCCGTGGGGGATGTGCTCCGTTTGCAGCCGCTCCACGGCGGTGAGGATCTCGGCGATGCCGGCCTTGTCATCCGCCCCCAGCAGGGTGGTGCCGTCGGCGGTGATGAGGGTCTGGCCCTTCCAGTTGGCCAGTTCCGGGAACTGGGCCACCCGCATATAGGCGCCGGTGCCGGCCAGGAGCACGTCCCCGCCGTCGTAGTTCTCGATCACCTGGGGCTTCACATGTTCGCCCGGGGCCGCGGGCGCGGTGTCCATATGGGCGATCAGGCCGATGGCGGGCTTCGACTCGCAGCCGGGCGTGGCGGGCAGCGTGCCGTAGACATAGCAGCATTCGTCCACCCGCACGTCTGCCAGGCCCAGCTCCTTCATCTGCTTTTCCAGCAGGCGGGCCAGGTCAAACTGGCGGGCGGTACTGGGGTGGGTACAGCTGTTGTCGTCGGACGTGGTGTAGATCTTCGCATAGTCAAGAAAACGCTCAAAGGCGCGCATGGGCTTTGCCTCCTTATTCTCAGATTGATTGTATTGTAGCACAGGGCGGGCAAAATAGAAAGGGGCGTAGCGGAGTGTCGAAATGCCGCCGTCCCCTTGGAAATTTGTTACTTTTATGATATGATTGTTGCCGTATATGGCAAGGATCGCGCCGCGGGCGCGAAGGACGATACACCTTTCGGGAGGTTTTCAGGAATGAACAGCAGCTATTTCAGCGGCAAGACCCTTTTGATCACCGGCGGCACCGGCAGCTTCGGCAACACGGTGCTCAAGCATTTTCTGGCCAGCGACATCGGCGAGATCCGCATCTTCAGCCGGGACGAGAAAAAGCAGGACGACATGCGCCACGAGGTGCAGCAGAAGCACCCGGAACTGGCGGGCAAGCTGCGCTTTTACATCGGCGACGTGCGGGAGCCCTCCAGCGTGAAGAGCGCGGTGCAGGGGGTGGACTACATCTTCCACGCGGCGGCCCTTAAGCAGGTGCCCAGCTGTGAGTTCTTCCCCATGGAGGCGGTGCGCACCAACATCATCGGCACCGACAACGTGCTCAGCGCCGCCATCGACGCGGGGGTGAAGAAGGTGGTCTGCCTTTCCACCGACAAGGCCGCCTACCCCATCAACGCCATGGGCATCTCCAAGGCGCTGATGGAGAAGGTGATCGGCGCGAAGGCCCGCACCGTGAAAGCGGAGGACACCACCATCTGCTGCACCCGCTACGGCAACGTGATGTGCAGCCGGGGCAGCGTGATCCCCCTGTTCATCGAGCAGATCAAGGCGGGCAAGCCCATCACCATCACCGACCCGGACATGACCCGCTTTTTGATGAACCTGGACGAGGCGGTGGACCTGGTGCAGTTCGCCTTTGAGCACGCCAACCCCGGCGACCTGTTCGTGCAGAAGAGCGACGCCTGCACCATCGGCGATCTGGCCAAGGCGGTGCAGCAGCTGTTCGGCGACACCGGCACCCAGGTCATCGGCACCCGCCACGGCGAAAAGCTGTACGAGACGCTGATGACCAAGGAGGAGCGGGTGCGCAGCGAGGACATGGGCGGCTACTTCCGGGTGGCGGCGGACGGGCGCGACCTGAACTACGACAAGTTTGTGGTGAACGGCCAGGTGCACACCCAGGCGGACGAGAGCTACACCAGCCACAACACCCGCCGGCTGAACGTGGAGGAGACGGTGGCCAAGATCATGACCACCGAGTATGTGCGCAACGAACTGGCAAACTGGGGCAAATAAGTTTATTGGAAAAAGGACGGCGAGACCATGCGCAAAGACACCCCCATCCTCATCACCGGCGCGGGCGGCTTCATCGGAAAAAACCTGATGGCCGCGCTGAAAACGGAAGGATACACCGACCTGATGCCCTTTGAGCGGGACGACACCCCCGAGACCCTGGCGGCATACGCCGCCAGGGCGGGTTTTGTGTTCCATCTGGCGGGCATCAACCGCCCCAAGGACCCCGGCGAATTTTACGCCGGCAACGCCGGCCTCACCGACACGCTGCTGGAACTGCTGGCCAAGGCGGAAACCCCCGCCCCGGTGCTGGTGACCAGCAGCACCCAGGCGACCCTGGACAACGATTACGGCAAGAGCAAGGCGCTGGCGGAGGCGGCGGTGTTCGGCTACGGCGAGGCCGCCGGCGCGCCGGTGTATGTGTTCCGGCTGCCGGGGGTGTTCGGCAAGTGGTGCCGCCCCAACTACAACAGCGTGGTGGCCACCTTCTGCCACAACGCCGCCCACGGCCTGCCTCTGGAAGTGCGGGACGCGGCCTACTCCCTGCCCCTTGTATACATCGACGACGTGGTGCGCGCCTTCCTGGCCGCGATGGACGGCGAGGCGGTGTTGGACGGGCAGACGCCCGCCCACTGCCTTGTGACCCCGGAGCATGTCACCACCCTGGGCCATCTGGCCGAGGTGATCGGCGGCTTTGCCGAAGGCCGCAAGACCCTGGCGGCGCCGTACCTCGCGGCGGGCAGCCTGGAGAAGAAGCTGTACTCCACCTGGCTGTCCTACCTGCCCACCGACGCCTTCAGCTACCCGCTCACCATGCACTGCGACGCGCGTGGCAGCTTCACCGAGTTTTTGCGCACCCCGGAGCGGGGCCAGGTGAGCGTGAACATCTCAAAGCCCGGCATCGTGAAGGGCAACCACTGGCACAACTCAAAGAACGAGAAGTTCCTGGTGGTGAGCGGCCGGGGGGTCATCCGATTCCGCAAGCCGGACGAGGAGACGGTGTATGAATACCACGTCTCCGGCGACAAGCTGGAGGTGGTGGACATCCCCACCGGCTACACCCACAACATTGAAAATCTGGGCGAGGGGGACATGGTGACCCTGATGTGGGCCAACGAGGCCTTTGACCCCGAAAACCCCGACACCATCCCCCTGGAGGTGTGACCATGGCGCGGCAGCTTTCCCCCGGAGAGAAACCGCTGGTAAAGATCGGCTTCACCGCCTTTCACGGCGGCTTCGACCCTCAGCACAACCCCATCACCGACCTGCTGCGCCGTCGTTTTGAGGTGCAGGTGTGCGACGAACCGGACTTCATGTTCTGCGCTGATTTCTGGTACGGCGCCCACCGGTTCGACCTGAACAAGATGGACTGCGTGCGCATCGGCTACACCGGCGAGAACGACAACGCCGACTTTTCCTCCTACGACTACTACATCGGGTTCGAGCACATCGGCTACCCCGACCGGTACTTCCGCTGCCCGAACCTTTTGTTTGACTGCGATCTGTCCGACTGGCAGCCGCTGGAGGACGTTGCCGCCTTCGCCGCGGCCAAGACCCGCTTTTGCAACTTCTGCTTCAGCCACCCCTCGGAGAGCGGCGCCCGGGAGGCCATGGTGCGCCTGTTGAGCGACTACAAGACGGTGGACTGCTTCGGCCCCTTTTTGAACAACACCCCCGAGGGGCCCCGGCGCATCTCCCGGGCGGAGAAGGCGGAGGTGGTGGCGGCCAGCCGCTTCACCATCTGCTGCGAGAGCACCAGCCGGCCGGGCTTTGTCACCGAAAAAATCTGGGAGGCCTTTAAAAACCACAGCGTGCCCATCTACTACGGCGACGAGACCGTCACCGCGATCTTCAACCCCAAAGCTTTTGTGAACATGCACGACTTTGCCAGCTTTGAGGAGGCGGCGGCCTTTGTCAAGCGGCTGGACGCCGACGAGGAGGCCTATCGGGCGATGCTGGCCCAGCCGCCCTTTGCCGAGGGGTTTGACTACGCCGCTTTTCTGGATTCCTTCGAGGCGTTCCTGGCCCACATCGTGCGCCAGGAGCCGAAGGCGGCCCTGCGCCGGCCCACCTGCTTCATGCCCGCCTACCAGAGCGATTACTTTGCCCTGCTCAAGCCCTACGCGCAGCGGCTGGACCGCGCCGAAAAGCGCGCTACCCGCTGGCGCCAGCGCCGCTACTGGGGCCTGATGTTTCTGCACCGGTTGCTGCCCGGGCTGGTCTCCCAGCCGGACGCCGGCATGCTGGACTTTTACTACAAGCGCCACGAGCGCGCGGTGAAAAAGGAGTAAACGCCGATGAACAAGCTGAAACTGATGACCATCGTGGGCACCCGGCCGGAGATCATCCGGCTGGCGGCGGTGATCAAAAAGTGCGACAAATACTTCGATCAACTGCTGGTGCACACCGGCCAGAACTACGACTACACCCTCAACGGCATCTTTTTCGAGGACCTGGGGCTGCGCGCGCCGGACTTCTACCTGGACGCGGTGGGCACCGACCTCGGCGAGACCATCGGCAACATCATCGCCAAGAGCTACAAATTGATGGTGGAGCAAAAGCCCGACGCCCTGCTGATTTTGGGCGACACCAACAGCTGCCTGTCCGCCATTTCGGCAAAGCGCCTGCACATCCCCATCTTCCACATGGAAGCGGGCAACCGCTGCTTTGACGAGTGCTTGCCGGAAGAGACCAACCGCCGCATCGTGGACCACATCGCCGATGTGAACCTGTGCTATTCCGAGCACGCGCGGCGCTACCTGAACGCCGAGGGCACCGCCAAGGAGCGCACCTATGTCACCGGCAGCCCCATGGCGGAGGTGCTGCGGGCCAACTTCGCGGCCATCGAGGCCTCCGACGTGCTGGAGCGGCTGGGCCTCGAGCCACGCAAATACATGCTGCTCAGCGCCCACCGGGAGGAGAACATCGACACCGAGAAGAACTTCCTCGACCTGTTCAACTCCATCAACGCCCTGGCCCAAAAGTACGACATGCCCATCCTCTACTCCTGCCATCCCCGCAGCCGCAAGCGGCTGGAGGCCATGGGCTTTAAGCTGGACGAGCGGGTGCGGCTGCACGAGCCGCTGGGCTTCCACGACTACAACCACCTGCAGATGAACGCCTACTGCGTCATCTCCGACTCCGGCACCCTGCCGGAGGAATCCAGCTTCTTCACCAGCGTGGGGCACCCCTTCCCCGCCGTGTGCATCCGCACCTCCACCGAGCGCCCCGAGGCGCTGGACAAGGGCTGCTTCATCCTGGCGGGCATCGCCGCTGGCGGCGTGGAGCAGGCGGTCCAGACGGCTGTTGCCATGAACGACAACGGCGATCTGGGCATTCCCGTGCCCTGCTACACCGAGGATGTGTCCACCAAGGTGGTCAAGATCATCCAGAGTTATGTGGGCGTGGTGAACAAGATGGTCTGGCGCAAAGGCTGAGCGCCTCAGCGGAAAGGAGAGTTTGCCCCGATGAATCCGCCGGACAGGCCCGCCCTCTGCGCCGCCCCCGCCGCCGCGGGGCGGATGTACGGCCTTGATCTTCTTCGCATTCTCGCCATTGCCCTGGTGGTGGGCGTTCATCTCTCTGCCCAGATCACCGAGAGCGCGGCGGCCGGCACCCCGGCGGCCGCTTTCGGCTGCGTGCTGGGCGTCTTCTGCTCGGCCTGCATCAACCTTTTTGTGCTGCTGTCCAGCTATTTCCTCTGCCAAAGCCGCTTTTCTTTTCTCCACTGGTTCCGCCTGTGGGCGCAGGTGCTGGTCTACGGTTTTGTGATCGTCACCTTCATCACCCTGCGGCTCTTTTCCCCCTTCAGCGGCGACCCCGCGGCCATCCCCTACGACGCCTTCTGGGAGAGTTTTGCCGCCCTCTTCCCGCTGAGCAGCAGCCAGTACTGGTTCTTCAACGTCTACACGGTGTTCTTTTTCCTGTCGCCCTTTCTGGCCAAGCTGGCCCGGGCGCTCACCCAAAAGCAGCACTTTTTGCTGGTGCTGGTGTTTTTGTGGTTCGGCTCCTTCGGCACCGAGTTCGCCCAGTGGTTCGACAAGGACGCCTTCCGCTTCGGGATGGGGTACCGGGTGCTCTGGTTCATCGCCCTGTTCTTCTGCGGCGCCTACCTGCGGTTCTACGGTTCCGCCGAGCCCTCCCGCCGCAAGTTCCTGGCCGGCGCGGGCGGGTATGTCCTTGCCATGAGCTGCCTTTCCCTGTGGGCGCTGTGGCTGCGGGGCACACCTTCCGGCCCTTCGGCTACCCCGCCGCCGACACCCACCTGCACTACAACCAGCCCTTCACCGTGATCGGCTCGCTGTGCCTGTTCTACGCCTTTGTGCATCTGTCCGTCCGCCGCGCGCCGCTGCAACGGGCGCTTCGCTGGGGGGCGCGGCACTGCTTTGCCGTCTATCTGATCCATTCCAACTTCTATTTCGCCATGTACTACGTCGCGGCCTTTTCGCCGCTGAAAAACGCCTCGGACATGCCCTTTGCCCGGCTGGCGGCGGCGCTGGCCGGGTACTGGCTGCTGCTGGTTTTGGGCTGCATGCTGGTGGACAGCTGCCGCACCGCCCTCTTCCGCCTGCTGCGGCTCGACCGGCTGATCGACCGGTGCGGCGAATGGGTCTTCCGGGCGCTTAGCGCCGGCGCCGACCGGCTTTTCACCCTCACGCAAAGGATCGAAAGCAAATGAGTTCTGACCGCATCCTCATCGTCACCCAGCACTTCTGGCCGGAGGCCTTTCGGGTCAACGACCTGGCCGCCGGCTTCATCGAGCGCGGCTATGGGGTGGACGTGCTCTGCGGGCTGCCCAACTACCCCAAGGGGGAGTGGTTTCCCGGCTACCGCTACACCGGCCCCCGGCGGGAGACCCACGACGAAGTGAACATCATCCGGGCGGGGGAAATTCGCCGCAAGGGCAACACCGGCCTGCGCATCTTTCTCAACTACGTCAGCTGGCCGGTGTGCGCCGTGTTCAATCTCTGGCGGCTGAAGGGCCCCTACGCGGCGGTGCTGTGCTACAACACCAGCCCGGTGCTGATGAACCTGCCCGCCATCCTCTACGCCAAGGCCCACCGGGTGCCCCTGACCAGCTATGTGCTGGACATCTGGCCGGAAAACCTTTACAGCGTGCTGCCGGTGAAAAACGCCTTTCTGCGGGCCGTGGCCCGCGGGGTGAGCGACTGGCACTACCGCCGGTGCGACCGGCTGATCGCCATGAGCGAGAGCCTGCGCCGCCGGCTTTGCCGCCGCACCGGCAAACCGGAAACGGCGGTGGCGGTGATCCCCCAGCACTGCGAGGATTTTTATGCCCGGCCCATCCGGGACGAGAGATTGGCCGCCCGCTTTGCCGGCCGGTTCAACCTGGTGTTCACCGGCAACTTCAGCCCCGCCCAGAGCCTTGAGACCGTCATCAAAGCGGCGGTGAAGGCCCGGGCGGCGGGGGCGGAGGGCCTGCGCCTTGTGCTGGTGGGCGACGGCATGAGCGCCGATTCCCTGAAGGCGCTGGCAGAAGAACTGAACGCCGGCGACACGGTGGAGTTCTGGCCCAGCGTGCCCCCGGAGCGGGTGCCCGCCTACACCGCCCTGGCCGACGCGCTGGTGGCCAGCCTCTCGGACACCGAGGACCTGGGCATGACGGTGCCCGCCAAGATCGCCAGCTACATGGCGGCGGCAAAGCCCATCCTGGCCAGCATGAACGGCGAGGGCGCCGCCGCGGTGGCCGCGGCGGGCTGCGGCCTGGTGAGCCCCGCCGCCGACGCGGACGCGCTGGCGGCCAACATGGAGGCCCTGTGCGCCGCGCCGGACGAGGAGCGGGCGGAGATGGGCCGCAAAGCCTTTGCCTATTACCAAGACCACTACCGCCGCCGGGCCGTTCTGGACCGGCTGGAGGAATTTATCCTGCGAGGTAACTGCGTGTGAAGATACTGGTGATCATCCCCTGCTACAACGAAGCGGAAAACATCGCCCGGGTGGTGCGCCGGCTGCGGGAGGAATGCCCCGAGGCGGACTATGTGGTGGTGAACGACTGCTCCACCGACCAGAGCGTCCAGGTGTTGAAAGCCGAGAGCTGCAACTACCTGGACCTGCCCATCAACCTGGGCATCGGCGGCGGGGTGCAGTGCGGCTACCGCTACGCGGTGGAACACGGCTACGACGTGACGGTGCAGATGGACGGCGATGGCCAGCACGACCCCGCCTATCTGCAGGAGGTGATCGCGCCGGTGCTGGCCGGCCGCCTGGATATGTGCATCGGCAGCCGGTTCATCACCAAAGAGGGCTTTCAGACCAGCTTTATGCGGCGGATGGGCATCCGCTTTCTGAGCAGCCTGATCCATGTGCTCACCGGCCGCAAGGTGCTGGACGTCACCAGCGGCTACCGGGCCTGCGGCAAGGCCCTCACCGCCCGCTTTGCTGTGCGCTACGCCCAGGACTACCCCGAGCCGGAGGCCATCCTGCGGGCGGTGTGCGAGGGCTACGAGGTGGGCGAGGTGCCGGTGGTGATGGCCGAGCGCCAGGGGGGCAAGTCCAGCATCAACGCCCTCAAGAGCGTCTACTACATGGTGAAGGTGAGCCTGTCGCTGGTGATCTACCGGCTGTGTTTCACCGGCACAAAAAAGAGGAGGGCCAAGGCATGAACGATCTTCTCTATCCCCTGCTGGCGGTGGGAGACCTTGTCTTTCTGCTGCTGATCTTCCTCTTTGTCAAGCACGGCAAGTTGAGCGTGCGGTTCAGCCTGGCCTGGTTTGCGCTGGGGGGCGTGCTGCTGGTGTTCGCCGCCTTCCCGGTGGTGGCCAAGATGCTGCGGGCGCTGCTTCGCTTCGAAGTGGTGGCCAACATGGTGTTCACCCTGCTGTTCTGCTTTGTGCTGCTGGTGCTGCTGATCCTCTCGGCCACCGCCAGCAGCCAGACCGAGGAGATCAAGCGGCTGGCCCAGCAGAACGCCCTGCTGGAGCACCGGGTACGCCGGCTGGAAGAGGCGGTGAAAACCGGCGGTGCCGCCCCCGATGGGGACAAGCCGGCGGACGGCCGGTGACGGGTCGGATACATCTTCGGCATATACTGGCCGAAAACGGGCCTTTTCCCGGCAGAATCAAACGCGGTGAGGTGTGACGCGCGATGGATTTCAATACCCCCATCTTTCTGGGCTTTTTTGCGGTGGTGGCTCTGCTGACCTACTGCGTGCCCCGGCAGCTGAAAGCCTATCTGCTGCTGGTGGCCAGCTATATTTTTTATCTGTACAAGCCGGAAAACGCCCGGCTGGTGATGCTGCTGGTGAGCGCCACCGCCGTGACCTGGTGCGCCGGGGTGGCCCTGGGCAGCCGCAAACTGCAGAACCCCTGGGCCCGCCGGGCCTTTTTATGGCTGGCGCTGGCGGTGTGCCTGGGCATCCTGTTCTTCTTCAAGTATTTCAACTTCTTCGGCCAGCTGGCGGCGGACATCGGCGGCATCTTCGGCGGCAGCGGCAGCTTTGCGAAACTTGATCTGGTGGCGCCGCTGGGCCTGTCCTACTTCACCTTCCAGAGTCTCGGCTATGTGATCGACGTCTACCAGCACAAGGCCAAGCCCCAGCTGAACTTCTTCAAGTACGCGCTGTTCGTCAGCTTTTTCGCCTGCATCTTCACCGGCCCCATCGAGCGGGCGGGCCACCTGATGCCCCAGCTGGACCATCCCCATCCCTTCAGCTACTCCCGCATGGCGGGGGGCGCCTTCCGCATGCTGTGGGGCTACTTCAAAAAGATGGTGCTGGCGGACGGCATCGGCCAGTTCGTGCGGGCGGTCTACGGCGGGGCGGACACCGCCGCCGGGCCCTACCTTGTGGCGGCGAGCCTGTTGTTCAGCTACCAGATCTATCTGGATTTTTCCGGCTGCTGCGACATCGCCATCGGCGGCGCGCGCATTTTGGGCATCGACCTTTTGGAAAACTTCAACCGTCCCTTTGCCGCCACCAGCTACACCGAACTGTGGAACCGCTGGCACATGAGCCTTACAAACTGGTTCCGGGACTACATCTTCACCCCCCTGGCCTTCTACAACCGGGGCCTGCCCGGCGTGTGGGGCAAGCTGCAGGGGTGGTTCAACGTTTTTCTCATCTTCCCCATCAGCGGCCTGTGGCACGGCGCCAGCTGGGGCTATGTGATCTGGGGCGTGCTCAACGGCCTGTTCCTGGTGTTCGGCAAGGCCACCGCCAAGGCGCGCCGCAAGCTGGCCAAGAAAAACCCGCTCTACCGCTTCAAGCCCGTCAAGAACTTCATCCAGCGGGCCATCGTCTACCTGCTGTTCACCGTCTGCATCGTCTTCTTCGCCGCCGACCTCTACGGCGCCGCGGCGGGCACGGTGTTTGCCGGGATGTTCAAAGGCTGGGGCATCGGCTGGCAGGCATTCTGGAACGGCGTTCTCGACCGGGGGCTCACCCCCCGGCTCGTCGCGGTGCTCATCGCCGGCAGCGCGCTGGTGGAGCTGGTGGAGTGGCGCGGCCCGGTGGCCGAGTGGATCCGCCGCCGGTGGTTCTTCATCCGCTGGCCGCTGTACTACCTGCTGGCGCTGGCCATCCTGTTCTTCGCGGCCTTCGGCCAGTCCGCTTTCATCTACCAGCAGTATTAAGGGGGCGAGGATATGAAAAAGATCATCTCGTTCCTGCGCTTTCTTGTGGTGCGGCTGCTCTGCTTTTTGGAGATCGGCCTCAAGTTCTGCCTGTTTTTGCCCATCCTGCTCTTCATGGTGTGGTTCAACTACAAGGTGGACATCAGCGGCCTGTTCCAGGGGGAACTGGCCCCCCGGCAGGTGGCGAACCTGCTGCTGGAGGGGAAGAACGTCTCCGACTACGACAAGATGGACGAGCGGCAGGTGCTGCAGCTGTATGCGCAGAACCTGGACAAGGCGCCGGACACGGTAGCCCTGGGTTCCAGCCGGGTGCTGCAGCTGACCGAGGGCCTTGTGGGCGGCAGCTACTTCAACGCCGGCATCAGCGGCGCCGGGGCCATGGACATCATGAACATCTGGTACCTCTTTGAGCGGGAGGACAAGCTGCCGGAGAACCTCATCCTCTGTGTGGACCCCTGGCTGTTCAACCCGGACCCCGACCTGAACAAGAACGCCGACACCGAACTGTTCGCCGAGTTTCTGGAAAAGGGCCTGGGCATCGCCGCCGACTATGAGGAGCCGGACACGGTGGCCCTGTGGAAGGCGCTGGTGGACCCGGCCTACTTCCAGGGCAACGTGACCTACTACCTCAAGCAGAAGGAGAGCGGCGTGGTGCAGACCGAGGACGGCGGCAGCATCCCCTTCCACGCCCTTGCGAACGGGAGCCTTGGCACGCTGGAATACGCCGCCAAGCGGGCGGACGGCAGCGTGCAGTACCCGCTGAGCTTCTGCACCTGGAACTACGATCAGGTGATGGCCGAGGTGCTGGCCCAGGCGGGCACCCTCAACGCCATGCACGGCTTCGAGCAGATGGACGCCTACTGGACCGACCTGTTCGTGCGCTTTGTGGAGCATGTGCAGCAAAAGGGGGTCAACGTGGTCTTTCTGCTCACCCCCTACCACCCCTTCATCGCTCTGCACGTCTACAACAACCCCCAGGGGTTCACCGGCTTTTTTGAGGTGGAGCCCTGGGTGCGGGAGTTCGCCGCCGGGCACGGCATCCCGGTGTACGGCAGCTACCACGCCGGCCGGGTGGGCATTCAGGAGAGCATGTTCTTCGACGGCGTGCACTGCAAGCCCGAGGCCCTGCGGCTGATGTTCCCGGGCATCGACGAGGCGCTGGCCGGCGGCCAGACCGCCTACGAGACGATGTATCTCGCCACCTACGGCGGCACCGAGAACAGCGCGAACGCCCTCATCGGTTACGACGCGAACTGCGTGGTGGTGGACGCGGACTGGCTGGCCCAGGCCGAGGCGGCCACGCCGGGCCCATAAAACACCTTTTTCCGCCGGGGCGCAGCGCCCCGGCGGATTTTTCTCGCCGCTGCCGCTTGACAACGGCGCTTTCGTAGGGTAAAATGGTAGCATTATAAACGATGCGCAGATGGGGAGAAAGCCCGGGCGATGCGTTTTTCAGAGAGCCGCCGGATGGTGCGAGGCGGCAGCGCGGCGCGGGTATACTGGCCCCGGAGCACCCGGACTCAACGGCGTTTTTTCGCCCTGTAGGCCCGGGCGGCCACCCACCGTTAGCGGGGCGCGGTTCGCAGCAATGCCGACCGTAAAGAGGCCGCCTTCGGGCGGCAATGAGAGTGGTACCGCGGGTGCTTTTCAAAAACCTATGAAAGCCCTCGTCTCTCAAAGCAATGCTTTGAGGGGCGAGGCTTTTTTCGTCCCTCCGGCGAAACGAAAAGGAGGAACTGTTGCAATGATGGACGTGACCAAGTACGGCATAGGGTACTACAATCCCCCGGTGTGTGAATACCGCTGGGTGCACAAGGACCACATCGAAAAGGCCCCCGCCTGGTGCAGCGTGGACCTGCGGGACGGCAACCAGAGCCTGATCGTGCCCATGAGCCTGGAGGAGAAGCTGGAGTTCTTTGACCTGCTGGTGAAGATCGGCTTCAAGGAGATCGAGGTGGGCTTCCCCGCCGCCAGCGAGACGGAGTATGAATTCCTGCGCACCCTCATCGAGCAAAACCGCATCCCCGCCGACGTGACGGTGCAGGTGCTCACCCAGTGCCGGGATCACATCATCCGCAAGACCTTTGACGCGGTGAAGGGCGCGCCCAGCGCGGTGATCCACTTCTACAACTCCACCAGCGTGGCCCAGCGGGAGCAGGTGTTCAAGAAGTCCAAGGAGGAGATCAAGAAGATCGCCACCGACGGCGCGGCGCTGGTGAAAAAGCTGGCCGAGGAGTACGAGGGCAACTTCCGCTTTGAGTACAGCCCCGAGAGCTTCACCGGCACCGAACCGGAGTACGCGCTGGAAGTGTGCAACGCGGTGCTGGACATCATGCAGCCCACCCCCGAAAAGCCCATGATCATCAACCTGCCGGTGACGGTGGCCATGAGCATGAGCCACATCTACGCCAACCAGATCGAGTACATGAGCGACAATCTGAAGTACCGCGACAGCGTGGTGCTGAGCCTGCACCCCCACAACGACCGGGGCTGCGGCGTGGCCGACACCGAGCTGGCCCTGCTGGCGGGGGCGGACCGGGTGGAGGGCACCCTGTTCGGCAACGGCGAGCGCACCGGCAACGTGGACCTGATCACCCTGGCGATGAACCTGTACACCCACGGGGTAGACCCCCATCTGGACTTCTCCGACATGCCCGCCATCGTGGAACTGTACGAGCGGGTGACGCGGATGCATGTCTACGAGCGCACCCCCTACGCCGGCGCGCTGGTGTTCGCCGCCTTCTCCGGCAGCCACCAGGACGCCATCGCCAAGGGCCTGACCTGGCGCAAGGAAAAACACCTGCACAAGTGGACGGTGCCCTACATCCCGGTGGACCCCACCGACATCGGCCGCCGCTACGAGGCGGACGTCATCCGCATCAACAGCCAGAGCGGCAAGGGCGGCATTGGCTTTTTGCTGGCCCAGGACCACGGCTACGACCTGCCCCCCAAGATGCGGGAGCACTTCGGCTACACGGTCAAGGGGGTGTCCGACCACGCCCACAAGGAGCTCTCCAGCGCCGAGGTGCTGGACATCTTCCGGAAGACCTATCTGAACAAGGTGAGCCCCCTGAACATCACCGAGGCCCACTTCATCCAGAAGAGCGGCATCTTCGCCGTCATCACCCTGGAGGAGGGCGGCAAGGCGCGGGAGGCCTCCGCCCAGGGCAACGGCCGCCTGGACGCGGTGTGCAACGCCCTGAAGGCCGCCACCGGCCTGGACTTCACCATCAGTGTTTACTCGGAGCACAGCCTGGAGCACGGCTCCACCAGCGAGGCCGCCAGCTATGTGGGCCTTGCCTGGGGCGACGGCACCGTCACCTGGGGCGCCGGCACCGACACCGACATCATCCAGGCGGGCATCAAGGCGCTGGTGAGCGCCGTCAACAACAAATAAGGGCTGCGGCCCGAAGGAATATGAGGAGGGAAAGACCCATGGGAATGACCATGACCCAGAAGATCCTCGCCGCCCACGCGGGGCTGGACGAGGTAAAGCCCGGCCAGCTGATCAACGCCAGGCTGGACGAGGTGCTGGGCAACGACATCACCACCCCGGTGGCCATCAACGAGTTCGAGAAGGCGGGCTTTGACAGTGTGTACGACAACACCCGCATCAACATCGTGCTGGACCACTTCGTGCCCAACAAGGACATCAAGAGCGCCCAGCAGTCCAAGCAGTGCCGCCAGTTCGCCTCGAAGTACGACATCGTGAACTTCTTCGACGTGGGCAAAATGGGCATCGAGCACGCGCTGCTGCCCGAGCAGGGCATCGTGACCGCCGGCGACTGCATCATCGGGGCGGACAGCCACACCTGCACCTACGGCGCGGTGGGGGCCTTCTCCACCGGGGTGGGCAGCACCGACATGGCCGCGGGCATGGCCACCGGCATGGCCTGGTTCAAGGTGCCCGCCGCCATCCGCTTCAACCTCACCGGCAAGCTGGGCCCCCGGGTGAGCGGCAAGGACGTCATCCTGCACATCATCGGCATGATCGGGGTGGACGGCGCGCTCTACAAGAGCATGGAGTTCGCCGGCCCGGGCGTGGCCAGCCTCTCGATGGACGACCGGCTTTGCATCTGCAACATGGCCATCGAGGCGGGGGCCAAAAACGGCATCTTCCCGGTGGACGAGGTCACCACCGCCTACCTCACCGGCCGCAGCCAGCGCCCCTGGAAGGTGTACCAGGCGGACGCGGACGCGGAGTACGAAAAGACCATCGACATCGACCTTGCGTCCATCGAGCCCACCGTCTCCTGGCCCCACCTGCCGGAGAACACCCGCACCGCCAAGGAGAGCGAGGGGGTGGCCATCGACCAGGTGGTCATCGGCAGCTGCACCAACGGTCGCCTTGAAGACATGCAGGCCGCCTATGAGATCCTCAAAGGCAAGACCATCGCGCCCGGCGTGCGGGGCATCATCATCCCCGGCACCATGGCGGTGTACAAAGCCTGTTTGCAGAACGGCTGGCTGGAGGCCTTCATTGACGCGGGGTGCATCGTGTCCACCCCCACCTGCGGGCCCTGCCTGGGCGGCTACATGGGCATTTTGGCGGAGGGCGAAAAGTGCATCTCCACCACCAACCGCAACTTCGTGGGCCGCATGGGCCATGTGAAGAGCGAAGTGTATCTGGCAAGCCCCGCCACCGCCGCCGCCAGCGCGCTGACCGGGCACATTACCGATCCTCGGGAGGTGGAGTAAATGAACGCACAGGGAACCGTTTTCAAATACCCCGACAATGTGGACACCGACGTGATCATCCCCGCCCGCTACCTGAACAGCCAGGACGCGGCGGAGCTGGCCCGGCACTGCATGGAGGACATCGACCCGGAGTTTGTGAACAAGGTCAAACCCGGCGACATCATGGTGGGCGGCTGGAACTTCGGCTGCGGCTCCAGCCGGGAGCACGCGCCCCTGGTCATCAAGACCAGCGGCATCGCCTGCGTCATCGCCAAGAGTTTTGCCCGCATCTTCTACCGCAACGCCATCAACATCGGCCTGCCCATTCTGGAGTGCGAGGCCGCGGCGGACGCCATCGCCGCGGGGGACGAGGTGGCGGTGGACTTTGACACCGGCGTCATCACCGACGTCACCACCGGAAAGGCCTTCCAGGCCCAGCCCTTCCCCCCCTTCATCCAGGACATCATCCGCGCCGGCGGGCTGATGAAGAGCATCCGGCAGAAAGGCGGCGAAGCAAAATGAACAAGACCATTGCGGTGATCCGGGGCGACGGCATCGGCCCCGAGATCGTGAACGAAGCCATCAAGGTGCTGGACGCGGTGGCCGAAAAATACGGCCACACCTTCACCTACGACGATGTGGACATGGGCGGCGTCGCCATTGACAAGTGGGGCGACCCCCTGCCCCAGGCCATGCTGGACAAGTGCCTTGCCGCCGACAGCGTGCTGCTGGGGGCGGTGGGCGGCCCCAAGTGGGAGGGGCTGCCCGGGCCCCGGCGCCCGGAAAAGGGCCTGCTGCGCCTGCGGGCGGGCATGGGCCTTTACTCGAACCTCCGCCCGGCGAAACTCTGGCCCCAGCTGGCGGCGGCCAGCCCTCTGAAGCCTTCCATCGTGGAAAAGGGCATCGACTTCCTGGTGGTGCGGGAACTCATCAGCGGCGTCTACTTCGGCGAGCACAAGACGGTGGAGCAGGACGGCGAGAAGGTTGCCACCGACGTGATGCTCTATTCCGAGCACGAGATCGAGCGCATCGGCCGCATCGCCTTTGAAACCGCCAGAAAGCGCCGCAAAAAAGTCACCTGCGTGGACAAGGCGAACGTGCTGGACACCAGCCGCCTGTGGCGGGCGGTGCTGCACCGCATCCAGGAGGATTACCCCGATGTGGAGTACGGCGAGATGTTCGTGGACAACGCCGCCATGCAGCTGGTGCGCGACCCCGGCCAGTTCGACGTGATCGTGACCGAAAATATGTTCGGCGACATCCTCTCGGACGAGGCCAGCATGCTCACCGGCACCATCGGCATGATCCCCTCCTCCAGTTTGGGGGACGGCACCCGGGGCATGTACGAACCCATCCACGGCTCCGCGCCGGACATTGCCGGCCAGAACAAGGCAAACCCCATCGGCACCATCCTCTCCGCCGCCATGATGCTGAAGTACAGCTTCGGCCTGGACGCCGAGGCCGCCGCCATCGAGGCGGCGGTGAACAAGGCCCTGGACGACGGGCTGCGCACCGCCGACATGATGGCCGAGGGCTGCACCCTGGCCAGCTGTTCGGAGATGGGCAGCGCCATCACCGCCCGGCTGTAAATCTTTTGCAAAATACCCGGCGCCCCGGCTCGTTTTTCTGGACGAGCCGGGGCGCCGGTGCTATACTGTGTGTAGAATCGACCGGGAGGTATACATTTCATGAAAAAGCTGTCGGCTTTTGCCGCCGGCGCCCTGGCCGCCCTGCTGCTGGCCGGGTGCAGCGAGCGCACCATCACCGGCACCCTCACCGTCCCGGGGGACGCGGCCGCCCGCACCTTCACGATGGAGGGGGACGATGGCCGCACCTATGCGGTCACTCTGACGGAAGACGCCCCGGTGGCGGCCTGGCCGGAGGACACCCGGGCCGATGACCTGTACACCGGGCGCTGGCCCGCCCTGCGCCTCTCGGTCACCGGGCGGCTGCGCCTTTTCGGCGGCAAGCCTCTGGCTCTGACCGCCGCCAGCGCGCAGATCGACGCAGCGCGGCAGCCGGAGGACCTGCCCCTTGCCGACGGCACGCCGCTGGCGGTGTGGCAGGGCAGCTTTGACCGGGAGTACTCGCTCCCGGACGGCACGGTGCTGCTGGAAGAACGGCTGGGCGGCAAAGCCGCCGACGCTGTGGAGGGCGTGCCCGGCCTGACCAAAGAGGCCGGAGAAAACATCCTCGCCTTTTACGAACGGCAGGGCATCCTCTACGACCTGCCCGCCCAGCTGGAAGCGGCCTGGGCCGCATACAGCGAGAAGGGCGAAGGTTTTGACCCTTACACCCTGGGGCAGGAGGTGAACCTGAGCGCCGAAAACGACAGCACCCTCTGGCTGACCACCACGGTGACGCTGCCCCTGGGCGGAGGGGTGGTCACCGAGGAGCAATTCAGCGCCGCCTTTGACAAGGCATCCGGCGAGGCGCTGGCGCCCGGAGACCTGTTCACCCGCACCGGCGGCGAATTGGCCGCCGCCCTGCTGGACGCCGCCGCCATCACCGGCGAGCCGCGGCGAAGCGAGATGCTGGCCGCCTTTGACGAGCGCCGGGTGGTGTTCCGCCCCGACGCGCTGGAGGTATTCTTTCCGGCGGGGTCGCTGGCCGGCGAGCAAACCGCCTGCATCCTGGGGCTTGATTACACCGACGGGGTGAAGGCCCTGCTGCGGCCCCGCGCCCTGCCCTCCGCCTAAGACGGACCGTCAGCCGAACAGGTCCATCAGATAGCCGTAGCCCTCGGCCTCCATCTCCTCGTAGGGGATGAAGCGCAACGCGGCGCTGTTGATGCAGTAGCGCACCCCGTTGGGGGATTCGGGGTCATTGGTGAACACATGCCCCAGGTGGGAATCCCCCGCCCGGCTGCGCACCTCGGTGCGCTGCATGCCGTAGCTGCCGTCCGGCAGTTCCACCACCGCCGGGGCCTCGATGGGCCTGGAAAAGGCGGGCCAGCCGCAGCCGCTCTCGAATTTGTCGGCGGAGGAAAACAGCGGCTCACCGGTGACCACATCCACATAGATGCCTTTCTCGAACTGGTTCCAGAACTCGTTGCGGAAGGGGGCCTCGGTACCCTGCTCCTGGGTGACGCGGTACTGTTCGGCGGTCAGTTTGTCCCGAATGGCCTGGCGCGCCGGCTTCTGGTAGTCGCCCGGGTCGATGCGCAGCCGGGAGAACGACTCGATCTCCTTTTGGGGGATGTGGCAGTAGCCGCCGGGGTTCTTTTCCAGATAGTCCTGGTGGTACTCCTCGGCGGGGTAGAAGTTCACCAGCGGGCCCACCTCCACCGCAAAGGCCTCGCTGCGGCCCCGCTCGATCTCCACGATGCGCTCCACCGTCTCCTTTGCCCTGTCGTTGGTGTAGTAAATGCCGGTCTGGTACTGGGTGCCCCGGTCGTTGCCCTGGCGGTTCTCCACCGTGGGGTCAATGACGTAAAAATACGCCAGCAGCAGCGCGTCCAGGCTGACCTGCTCCGGGTCGTACTCCACCCGCACCGTCTCCCGAAAGCCGGTTTGGCCGGTGCACACGGCGGGGTAGTTGGCGTCCGCCGCGCCGGTGCCGTTGGCGTAGCCGCTCCGGGCGTCCAGCACGCCGGGGATGGACTGCATCAGGTGCTCGATGCCCCAAAAGCAGCCCCCCGCCAGATAGATCACATTTTCGCTGGTTTCCATAAAAGCCTCTTCCTTCGCGGGCAGGCCCTCCGCCTGTGCCGGCTGCGGCCCCTGCGACGGGGCGGCGCAGCCACCCAGCAGCGCCAGGGCCAGCAGCAGCGATATGATTTTTTTGTTCATTGCCCGGGTCTCCTTTTATCCTTGGCAGTGGGGAGAGAAACCATGCGCGCCAGGCCCCTTTGACCCGGGACCTGGCGCGGGATGGCACACTGTGCGCGGCCGGCGGGGGTTACGCTTTCTTATAGCCGCACTTGGGGCAGACGCCCTGCTCGTTCAGCGCAATGCCGCACAGCGGGCAGCGGTCGATCTCGTTTTTGGTGTCAAACTCCGCCGAGGCCGCGTTCACGCCGCTGGTGAAGGTGATCTTGGCGATGTTCAGCTTGTCCTTCAGCAGCTCGTAAACGATCTTGATCATGCCCTCCACCGTCATGGTCTCCTTGGTGACCACCAGGCGGCAGTCCGGGTAGGCGGTGGCCAGCTCGGTCTGGAACGCGGGGCCCTTCATCTGGTTCTGGGGCGCGCCGTCCCGAATGCCCTGCTCCTCGTAGACCTTCAAAACGGCGGGCAGCAGCGGGTCGTCCTGGCGCAGGATCAGGGCGTGGTCGAAGTTTTTCAGCACCGACCAGGCGGTTTTCTGGATCTCGTTGCAGGGGAACACCATGTTCACGCCGGGGTTCACCGTGTCCTCCACCTCAATGGTCAGCACACCGGTGTGGCCGTGGAGATACTGGGCTTCCCCCTTGAACCCATAAAAGCGGTGGGCATACTGCAGATCGAGGGTGGTAATGCTTCTCATACGATAACCTCCTGTTGTTTGATGTAGTTTCGGGCGTTGTGCCTGGGATCTCTTCCAAAATCCCGGAGCCGCGCTCCAGAATTTTAGAATTATTCTAATTCCAATATAGTCAAACAAGATCGGTTTGTCAACCCCGCTTTGGGAGAAAGGAGGTCGAAATGGTGACAACGTCACAGTAAAGGCGCACAGTTTGGGGTACTCTATGTATGTAAGATAAACAAAGAGGCGGCCGGCCCGCCGAAAGGAGATAAGAACAATGAGCGTTGTGCATGTGGATTCCAAAAATTTTGAGGCCGAAGTGCTGCACAGCACCCAGCCGGTGCTGCTGGACTTCTGGGCTACCTGGTGCGGTCCCTGCCGGATGCTGGCCCCGGTGCTGGACGAGATCGCCGCCGAGAAGGCCGGCCAGGTGAAGGTGTGCAAGGTGGACATCGACCAGAACCCTGACCTGGCCACCCAGTACGGCGTGATGAGCATCCCCACCCTGATGGTCTTCAAGAACGGCCAGGTGGTGAACAAGAGCGTGGGCCTGGTGCCCAAGGCCGCGGTGGAAAAGCTGCTGGGCTGAAAACAGCACGATGCCGGGAAGGAAGACTCGCTTGTCTTCCCTCCCGGCTTTTTGCGTCTTGCGGTTTTTGTACGGCGTGCCTTTCGCGCCTCACCCTTCGCCCAGGTATTCCTCCAGGCACAGGCCCTGTTCGGTGATGGCGCGGGCGGCCTCCCGCCCCACATAGCGGTAGTGCCAGGGCTCGTTGGAGATGCCGGTGATGTCCACCTTGTCCGCCGGGTAGCGCTTGATGAAGCCGTACTCCCAGGCGTGCTCCAGCAGCCAGTCGTAGAGTTCCTGCCCGGTGCCCATGCTGCCGTCGGGGTTGATGTCCACCGCCAGGCCCAGTTCGTGCTCGCTGGTGCCCGGCTGGGCCACCCACTGTGCCGCCGCCTGCCGGGCCAGGTCGTCGGGATAGCCCTCCTGCCGGTAGGCGGCGATCTTGTCTTCCAGGATCTGTTGCTGCTCCTGGTTCGTGCGATAGCCCGAGGCCACCACCGGATAAAGGCCCTGGGCCCGGGCCGCGTCAAACAGCTGCTGCAGCGCGGGCAGGATACGCTGGTCCACCCGCTCGCCCCCCGCCACCTCCACCGTCTCCACCTGCCAGTCTGCCGGCAGGGGGTGGTCGGTATTCACCAGCGTCAGTTCCCAGCCGCCGGCGGCGGGAGACGGGCTTGCCGTGCCGCCCGTCGCGCTGCCGCTTCCCGCCACAAGGCCATCGGACACCGTGTATCCCCTTCCCAGCAGGGCCCGCACTCCCCCGGCGGCCCAGGCGGAGAGACGCCACACCCCCACCAGCAGCAGGGCGAAGGCCGCCAGCGCCAGCAGCCGCCTGCCCAAACGCCGGGCGCGGCGGCGGGCGATCCGCCGCGGGGGATTCACCGGCCGCCGGCGGGCGGCGGGCTGAGGCCCCCGCGTGTTCACCGCCCCCGGCGCGCCCCGCCGGGCGGCCGCGGTGCGCAGCCGCCGTCCGCCGCCCCTTTCTTTTTCGTTTATCTTTCGCCGGCATTTCATGCGCCGTCCCCTCCCCTGCAACTAAGCGCCGCCCCTTCGCGGCACATTCATTGTACCGGGAAAGGGCGGCGCGTGTGTTTGGATTTTGGGACGGAAATCCTGCGATTTTCTGCAAAAGACCTTACGATTTTATGACGCGGGCAGCCGCACGGTGAAGATCACCCGGTCGTCAAAGCTCTCGGCGGTGATGGAGCCGCCGTGCCGGGCGACGATCTCTTTCGCGATGGCCAGGCCCAGCCCCGCGCCGCCGCTGCGGGTGGCGCGGGCGGAATCCGCCCGGTAAAAGCGTTCGAACAGGCGGGCGAGGCTCTCCGGCGGGATGGTGCGGCCCCGGTTCTCCAGCCGGATGGTCACTCGGCCGTTTTCCGACTCCAGCGTCAGCAGAAGGGGGCTGTCCGGCTCGCTGTAACTGATGGCGTTGCGGATGAGGTTGTCAAACACCCGCTCCATCTTGTTGGCGTCGCACGCCAGCATGACCCCCTTCGGCAGCCGGGCCTGCCAGGTGAGGCGCTTGTCCGCCATGAGGGGCTTGAACTCCCACATCATCTGCTCCAGCATCCGGCTCACATCCACCCGCTCCTTCTCCAGTTCGATGGTGGAGAGGTTGAAGCGGGTGATCTCGAAGAACTCGTTTATCAAGTCCTCCAGCCGCAGGGCCTTGTCCAGCGCCACCCCGGTGTAGCGCGCCCGCATTTCGGGGGAGAGGTGCGGTTCGTCCCGCAGCAGGGTCAGGTAGCCCACCACGCTGGTGAGAGGCGTTTTCAGGTCATGGGCCAGGTAGACGATCAGGTCATTTTTGCGCTGCTCGGCCTCCCGGGCCACATAGGCGGCGCGCAGGGCCTGCTCCCGCAGCAGATTCAGTTCGTCCTCCGCCGGCTGCAGGTCGGCGGACAGGCGGATGGGCTCTTCGCCGGGCGTTGCCAGCTGCCTTGTGGCCTGCAGCAGTTCGTCGGCGCAGCGCAGGGCCCGGCGCACGAACCACCAGGCCACCCCCAGCCACACCGTCAGCAGGCCGCAGACCCCCACCAGCAGGAAGTTGTCCTTGATCCAGCGCAGCAGCTCATAATTCGGCTCCCAGCCCTGCCAGACGCGGCTGGTGCCCGTCCGCCAGGCCAGCAGCGCCAGTGCGCCAAAGACGGCGGCGGTGAAAAACAGCGCCGCGAACATCCGGCTCTGCAGCTGGCGGCCGACGCGGCTTTTTCTCTTTTCATTCAACGGTGTAGCCCACCCCCCACACGGTCTTTACATAGCGGGGTTTGCGGGGCGGCTCGCCCAGCTTTTCCCGCAGGCGGGCGATGTGGGCCATGACGGTGTTGTTGCTGTCCAGGTATTTTTCGCCCCACACCGCCTCGAACAACTCCTCGGCGGACACCACCTTGCCCTGCCGCCGGCAGAGATACCACAGGATATCAAATTCGGTGGGGGTGAGCAAGACCTCTTTGCCGTTGAGGGTGCAGCGGTGCTCCTCCCGGCTGATGCACAGGCCCCGGATGGCCAGCTGTTCTTTCGCCGCGCCGGCGCTGGCCCCGTCGTAGCGCAGGTAGCGCCGCAGCAGGGTCTTGACCCGGGCCACCAGTTCCAGCGGGTTGAAGGGCTTGGTCATGTAGTCGTCCGCCCCCAGGGACAGGCCGGTGATCTTGTCCATGTCCTCCACCCGGGCGGTGAGCATCAGGATGGGAAAGAGGTGGGTCTCGCGGATGCGCCGGCAGAGGGAAAAGCCATCCATATCCGGCAGCATCACGTCCAGGATGGCCAGCGCCGGCGGCTGCCGCTCCAGCTCCTCCAGCGCCGCCGCGGCGGTGGCGCAGCAGCGCACCCGGTAGCCCTCGTTTTCCAGATACACCTTCACAAGATCGGCGATCTCCTGCTCGTCGTCCACCACCAGGATGGTCTCACTCATCCCTCTCTCCCCTTCCTCACAGCGGTTTGCACATCCAATACACGTCCTCATAGCTGCCGTCGGGGAACTTCATGTTCCGGGGCAGGGTGCCGCAAATCGCAAAGCCCAGCTTTTTGTAAAGCGCCACCGCCCCCGCGTTGTGGACGGCCACCTCCAGTTCCAGCTGCTCGATGCCGGCCCTGCGGGCCTCGGCAAAGAGGCGCTCCAGCAGAACCGTGCCGATGCCCTGCCCGGTGAATTTCTGGTAGAGGGCCACCCCCACCTGGGCCCGGTGGCGGGCCCGCGCCATGGAAAAGCCCATCAGCGAGGCGTTGCCCGCGTGCTCGCCGTCCACGAAGGCCAGCAGCATCAGGTTCGTCTCGGAGTCGTTCTGGCCCCGGATGAAGGCCCGCTCGTCCTCCTCGGTCATGGTGACCTCCTCCGGGCCCCGGGCAAGCCAGCGGCTCTCGCCGCAGGTGGTTTTCAGATAGTCCAGCAGCAGCCGGGCGTCCTCCTCCTGCGCACAGCGCAGGAGGAGTTCATGGCCGTTCAGCCGGTGGGTGGAAGGTTCCACGCGCATGATGTCCTCTCCTTTTGCACGGCTCAGCGCACGATCGTGTTTTCCGTGATGCAGACCGCGTCCGCCACCGTTTGGTTGCGGGTGTCAAACACCACGATGTTGATGCCGTTGTCACCTTTTTTATAGTTCTTTCTGTTCCAATAGATGCCGCTGTCATCCACGACCAGTTCATTTTTTCCGAACCGCTGTGCCCAGTAGTATCCATAAGGGGTTTTTGTCACGGTCTCCATGGTCTGACCTTGGAGGATCCATGCCTGTCCGCCCTGTTCCGGCGGGTCTCCGATCCCGTGGTTTTGGATAAACGTCTTTGTCAGATCCCAGGCGCCGAAGGTGGCGCCCGGCTCCAGAATGACGATGTACTCCTCGCCCAGGAAATCCAGCGTCGCAAGGTAGGTGGCCGCGTCCGTTACCAGCGACAGCGCCTTGTTACGCATGCTGTGGTCGTAATAGTCATACGCGGCGTCCCACGAGGCGTATTTTTCCCGCTCGGCGCTGTGGTCTTCCCAGGTGTAGTGTTCCAGCAGGTATTCTCCCAGGGTCTCTGTGAACTTCTTGTTGCCCAGGTAGCTGAAATGGTTGGGGTCCGCGGCGTCGGTGGACCAGTCCAGCCCCATCTCATTGTAATCGTCGTTGAAATTCACAAAGGGCACGCCCGCCGCTTGGGCGATCTGCTTCGCCGTATTGTAGACCTGCATCTCCCCCTGCGTGTAACCGGCATAGGGGCTGACCACCACCAGAAGCGGCAGGCCTTCCTCCTTGCAAAACGCGATGATCTTCTCGTAATACTCCTGCTGCTTGGGATAGATCGGGGCGGTGCTTCCGTCGTTCACCACCTGGGGCGCCTCGTAGGGGATCACGCCAAAGTTGTTGCCGAAGCCCTTCCAGGAGGAATAGAAGGCCGGGTCATCCTGGTACGGGCGGAAGTCGGCGGCTTCCAGCGCGCTGTAGCGGTTGTGGTACTGGATGTATTCCAGGCCGAATTCGACCCAGCGGTCCTCCGGCGCGCTGACTTTTAGTGCGTCCAGCTTGTTTTCCGACGGCTTCAGGCCGTACACGTTTTTGATGATGCGGCTGTCGTCCATATATTCGTATGGCTGAGTCAGGCAGTAGGCTTCCAGGATCACCAGCCTGGGCGACTGGGTCTTGACGGCTTCCTTGAGGAAGTAGTAGCTGTTCCACAGGGGCGTAATGGAGCCGCACAGATCGTAGGCGGCGATGCCGGCGTCCTTCCAGAGGATCACGGGGTTTATGTTCTGGTAGGCGTGCGAACTGCCCAGGATCAGAAGGTCCACGGAATCCTCTTCCTGTTCATAGAACGTGGTGACGGAATAGATCCCGTCGCCATATTTGAAGGAAAACACCCTGCGGAACCCCAGCAGGCTGACGGCGAGCATCCCCGCCAGGCCCAGAAAATACAGAAATCGTTTCATCCCGGTCCTCTTCAAAACTGAAAGTAGATAAATGCCTGTGCGTCAAACGCCGGGCCGTATGCCCCGAAGATGAAGATGGACAGCACCAGCAGCGTTACACAGATATACTGAAAGGGTATGTTTTGGTTCAGCAGCGCATCCGCGATGCTCTGCTTTTTGAAGTACCGCAAGCCATCCGCGATGAACAGGACCAGCAACGCCATAAAGAGGACGCCGACCTCCCTGCGGTTCAGCCCCAGGGTGTAGATGACTTCCTGCGAAAGCGCCCAGGGGTCAAAGTCCAGAACGATGCGCCGGATGTAATCCACGGCAACGGCGAGCCCCGGCGCCCGGAAAAAGATCCAGGCCAGGTCCACCAGCACGAATGTTTTTACCACCCGCGCCGCCTTGTAGCTGAAGCAATCGGTTTTGACCGAGAGCCTGGCGTTGATTTTGGAAACGACAGGGGCCAGTGCGTTTTCCGCGATCTGCAGCACGCCGTGGATGCCGCCCCAGACGATGAAGTTCAGCGAGGCGCCGTGCCACAGCCCGCTCACCAGGAACGTTATCATCAGATTGCGGTAATGGCGCAGCTTTGAGCAGCGGCTGCCGCCCAGCGGGATGTAGAGATAGTCCCGGAACCAGGTGCTTAAGGAAATATGCCACCGCGACCAGAATTCCTTGATGCTGCCCGCCAGATAGGGCGCCGCAAAGTTTTCCATCAGCGAAAAGCCCAGCACCTCCGCCGCGCCGATGGCGATGGTGGAATAGCTGGAAAAATCGCAGTAGATCTGGATCGCGAAAGCAAGCGCCGCCAGGATCAGCGCGGTCCCGCCATATGTATAGTACCGGTCGAACACGGTGTCCACGATGACCACGATCCTGTCGGCAATGACCATCTTCAAAAAAAGGCCCCACAACATCAGCAAAAGGCCGTGGTACATCCCTTTCGGATCGATCTTGCGCCGCTCGATGGTCCGGATCTGGCTGAGCAGGTGGGAGGTGCGCTCGATGGGCCCCGCCACCAGCTGCGGGAAGAACGAGACGAACAGGGCGTACTTGAGAAAGTTTCGTTCCACCTGCACCTCGCCGCGGTACACATCGATGGAATAGCTCAGCGCCTGAAAGGTGTAGAAGGAGATGCCCACCGGGAGGATCACGTCCACGGTGGGCAGCACCATCGAAACACCCGCAAGGGAAAGAAGCTCTCCCATCTCATCCAGCAGGAAGTTGCTGTACTTGAAATAGACCAAAATCGCCAGATTGGCCGCGATCACAATCGCCAGCGTTACCTTGCGCAGCGCCGGCTTTGCCCTCGACAGCGTCCGGCCGCCGATCAGCAGGCTGCCCAGATAGGTAATTGCTGTGGAAGCAAGCATCAAAAGCGCATAGCGGGGGTTCCACGCCATGTAGAAATAGTACGAGCAGGCCAGCAGCCAGATGTACCGGATCCGTTTGGGATGGATCAGGTAAAAGCCCAGCACAGCCACCGGGAAAAACCACAGGAAGTGGATCGAGTTAAAAAGCATTTAAATTCCTCTCACAGCAATCTTATTCCGCAAAAAGGCATGCTTTTTCAGGGCTGGTACTTCTCCCGGTCCACGCCCTTCTGCCGCAGCTTGCGGCGGGTGGCGGTGCGCAGCAGGCTGTAAGCCACCGAGCAGGCGGGGATCATCACCAGCATGCCCACCACGCCCATGGCGCTGCCGCCCACGGTGACGGCCATCAGCACCCAGATGCCGGGCAGGCCCACCGAGTTGCCCACCACCCGGGGGTAGATCAGGTTGCCCTCGATCTGCTGGATGCACAAAAACAGCACCACGAACCACACCGCCTGCATGGGGTTCTGCACCAGGATGAGGAAGGCGCCCACCACACAGCCGATGAAGGCGCCGAACACCGGGATCAGCGCGGTGACCGCCACCAGCACGCTGACCAGGGTGACATAGGGCATGCGGCACAGCAGCATCCCCACCGCGAACAGTCCCCCCAGGATACACGCCTCAAGGCACTGGCCGGAGAGGAATTTGGAGAAGGTGCGGTTCGTCAGCCGGGCGACCTCCACCGCCTTGTCCGCCTTTTCAGCGGGGGTCCAGGCATACAGCAGCATCTTTGCCTGGCGGGTGAGGGTCTCTTTGCACACCAGCAGATACATGGCGAAGATGAGCCCGATGAAGAAGTTCACAAAGCCCCGCACCACGCCGGTGGCGGCGGTGGCGGCGTTGCCCACCAGCGCAAAGCCCCCGTTTTTGAACCAATCCACCGCGGCGGCGATGGCGCTTTCCCAATCGGTGATGAACTCGCTGGAGATCCACTCCTCCAGCACCGGATAGCGCTCCATGATCTCCGCCAGCCATTTCTGGCTCTCGGCCCAGAAGGCGGGCAGCCGCGCGCCGATGCTGGCGATGGTGCGGCCCAGCTGCGGGATGATGAGCAGCAGCACCAGCGCCAGCACCCCCACCACTGCCAGCAGGGTGAGGGTGAGCGCCGCCGCGCGGCGAAAGCGTGTCATTCGTTTGGGCAGCTTTTTCTCGATGGCCCGCATGGGCACATTCAGGATGAAGGCAAGGCTGCCCCCCAGCGCGAAGGGGGACACGAGGCCCCACACTCCGCCCAGGATGCCGCTCACACGGTCCAGGTTCTGCAGCGCCCAATAGAGCACGATGCAGAAACCCGCCATGAGCAGCAGGGTCCGTATTGTCTTTTTGTCAAGCTGCATGGTCGCATGCCCTCACTTTGTTTTTTCTCGGCCCCGGCGGCGCCGGGGCCTTGTTTTTATTGTATCCTGCTTTGCGGCAATTCGCAAGCCGTGTTTTGCCGCCCTCAGCTTTCCAGTTCGCCCAGCAGCCAGTCGAGGCTCTGGCGGGTGAGGTCCAGCTGCTCCTGGGCTCGCTCCAGCTGGGCGCGCACCTCCGCGCAGTCCTCCCCCTGCTCCTGGGCAAGGGCGGCGATCCCCGCCTGCAGCGGCACCCAATACTGCCCGCCCTGGTAGACGATCTGCGCCCAGACGGAGCCGTTCCACTCGCCGTCGGTGACTGCCGTTGCCGGGTAGCGGCCCGCGGCCAGGGTGCCCGACAGCGCCGCCGGCTCCGGCGCGTAGTAGTAGATGGTGTTGCTCTGGTAGACCACCAGCTCGGTGTCGGTGAGCGTCCGGGTGGCCGGCCCCTGGGAGTAGCCGTTCTTGCCCGCCGCCCGGATCAGGGGCAGGAAGTCCTTATAGCTGTAATTCAGGTCCACGTTGCCGGAGATGCCGTTCACCCGCCCGGTGCTGGAATACTGCCACATGTCGTAGTCGCCCTGATAGCCCACATAGCCCCGGTAGTCGGCGATCCACAGCGGATAGGCCGCCAGCTCGGCCATGTTCAGATAGTTCTGGGCAAAATTGGTATAGGTGTAAAAGCCGGGATACCAGCCTTTTTGATCCAGGATGTCCATGGCGAAGCGCACCAACCGGGTGAGTTCGGTCCGCCCCAGGCTTTGCAGGCTGGAGGCCTCCACGTCCACGAACACCGGATATTCCAGCTTCAGGCCCTCCAGCGCCCCCAGCAGGGTGTCCAGTTCGTTGATGACCGCCGACTCGGTGCGGGCATAGGTGTAGTAATACACCCCCACACGCAGCCCCGCCTCGTGGGCGCCGGCCACATTCTTTTCAAAATAGGGGTCCATATAGACCCCGCTGCTGCTGGAAGACACCGCCCGCACAATGGCGAACTGCTTGCCCGCCGCCACCTGCTGCCAGTCGATGTCGCCCTGGTACCGGGACACATCGATCCCCGTCTCGAAAATCTCCATAAAAAGCCCCCCTCATTGCCATGGTATGCAGTGAGGGGGGCTGTGGTTCGTGCTGCGGCCGTCAGATCACCAGGCCGCCGTTGACGCCCAGCACCTGCCCGGTGATGTAACTTGCCCCGTCGCCGGCCAGGAACACCAGCGCCTGCGCCACCTGGCGGGGGGTGCCAAGGGTCCCCAGGGGCGTTTCCTGAGCCAGGGCGGCCTTGTCCGCGGCGGAAAAGGAAGCCATCATATCGGTGTCGATGACGCCGGGGGCCACACAGTTGACGGTGACGCCGCTGGGGCCCTCTTCCTTGGCCAGGGCTTTGGTCAGGCCGATGAGGCCGGCCTTGGCGGCGGAATAGGCCACCTCGCAGCTGCCCCCCACCTGCCCCCACATGGAGCTGACGGTGAGGATGCGCCCCCACTTGTGGCGGATCATATAAGGCAGCGCCCGCCGGCAGCAGTAAAAGGCGCCGGTGAGGTGCACCGCCAGCATCCGCTGCCACTCCTCGTCGGTCACGTCGGTGAACAGTTTCTGGGCGGCGATGCCGGCGTTGCACACCAGCACGTCCACCCCGCCGAAGGCTTTTTCGGCGGCGTCGAACATGGCCTCCACCTGGGCGCGGTCGGCCACGTCCGCCCCCACCGCCAGCGCCCGGCCGGGCCAGCGGGCGGCCAGCGCTTCGGCCTGCTCGGCGCTGTGCAGATAGTTGATGACCACCTGATACCCCGCCTCGGCAAAGCTTTCGACGGCGGCGGCCCCGATGCCCCGGGCCCCGCCGGTGATGAGCACTGTTTTCATCGCGCTTCCTCCCGTTTTTTGCGCAGGGCTGCGAAAAAGCCCTTCAAAAGGCCGGCGCACTCCTCCGCCAGCAGTCCGCCCTCCACCTGCGGATGGTGGTTGAAGGGCAGGGCGAACAGGTCGGTGACCGAACCGCAGCAACCCGCCTTGGGGTCCGCCGCGCCGTACACCACCCGCCGGATGCGGCTGTTGATGATGGCGCCGCTGCACATGGGGCAGGGTTCCAGCGTCACAAACAGTTCGCACTGCCACAGCCGCCAGCCCCCCAGCGCCCGGCAGGCGGCGTCGATGGCCAGCAGTTCCGCGTGGTGGGTGGCGTTTTTCCCGGTCTCCCGGGTGTTGCAGGCCACGGCCACCGGCTCGCCGTCCTTTGCCACCACCGCCCCCACCGGCACCTCGCCCAGGGCGGCGGCCTTTTTCGCCTGTTCAATGGCAAGGCGCATCAGTTGTTCGTCGGTCATCTTCATCCCCCAATGGTCTTGTAAACGCTCAGCGCCGCCAGCACCGCCAGCGCCGCCAGATAGCCGGGGCTGCGCAACAGGCACAGCCAGTCTCTCCCCTGCCCCCGCAGCCGGCCCCTTTTGCGGGCGGGCAGCGCCCGCCAGGGGGCGAAAGCCAGCGCCGCCAGCGGCGGCAGGAACATCAATATGTAGCTGACCAGCGGGGGCGCGCCGTACTGCTGGCAGTACTGCCCCGCAAAGGCCAGCGTGTTGTTGTACAGGTGAAACACCATACCCGGCACAAGGCTGCCGGAGGCAGCCGCGGCCAGGCCCAAGGCCAGCCCGCCGAACAGCCCGGCCACCACGGCGGACAGGCGGCCGTGGAGCAGCCCGAAGAGCAGCGCCGGCCCCGCCACGGCCACCACCGGGCCGAAGGGGCGCAGCCAGCCCTGCAGAAGCCCCCGGAAGAGCAGTTCCTCCCCCACGGCGGGCACAAGGCACACCGCCAGCCAGGCAGCCGCCAGCGCAAGGCCGCCGGCAGGCAGTTCCATCCGGGAAGCAGTATTCTGCCCGCCGGTGAGCGCGCCCGCCAGCAGGTTGCCCGCCATCATCAGCAGCCAGAAAAGGAGGAACAGCCCGGCCTTTGCCTCCGCGCCCAGGCGGCGAAAGCCGTTCGAAGCGGGCGGGGTGCCCGCGAGAGGCAGCAGCGCGAAGGGCGCGGCCAGGGAGAGGGCGCTCACCGCCGCCTGCAGCAGGATAGCCTCGGCCAGTCCGGTGCCGGCGGGGTTCGCAAGGCTCGCCCCCGGCACCCGCATCGCCAGCAGGGCGCCGGCCAGCGCGGTGAATACCGCCCGGGCCGCCAGATACCCCAGGGCCGCGCAGCCGCAGGCCGCCCCGGCCCGCCGCAAAGCGGCGGCGCGGGCCGCCCCCGCCGGCAGCGGCTCAGCGGTCCTCATCGGAGACGTCTTTGTAATCCACATCCACAGCCTCATCCCCGCCGGGGGCGGCGCGGCCGTCCAGCGCTTCGGTCAGTTTGTCCAGCTGGCAGGCGGCATCCCGGGCGGTGCGCTCCAGGCCCCGCAGCAGCACGGCGGCGTACACCGCGCTGATAAGGCTGAGCGCCCCCTCCACCAGCAGGATGACGCCGATGGCCATCACCAGCAGCTGCACCGTCTCAAAGGGATTGACCACCATCAGCACGCCCAGCGCCACCGACAGGCCCGCCAGGATCAGAAAACCCCACCAGCGGCCGTAGCCCATGGCCCGCAGTTCAAAGGCGGATTGCAGCCGCACCACCGCGTCCACGATGACGTAGATGCCCACCAGGATGGGCAGCACCGACACCACCGTGTCCGGCTGGAGCAGCAAAAACACTCCCAGGGCGCTGGCGGCGATGCCGAACACCAGGCCGAAGTAGTCGAAGAAGAAGCGCTCCTCGGCCCGCACATAGCCCCAGATGCTCAAGAGGCCCTTCAGCAGGATCACCGCGCCGAAGAGGTAGCACACCAGCCGCAGCGAGGCCTCCGGCCAGAGCAGCAGCGCCAGGCCCAGCAGCATAAAGGCCAGGGCCGAGAGGAGGAATCCCTTTTTCATGTGTGTCATGTCAGACCATCCTTTCCCGCGCGGGCCCTTCCACACCGGGCCGCGCTCCATGGCGTTTCATGGGTTTAGTATACCATATTTTGCCCCGTCGTGCCCCTGCTTTTGCCACATTTGCGGCAAAAGCAAAAAAGCGGGGCAGCCCCCAGGGGACCGCCCCGCGCAGCGCGGAACATTTTTACTGCATCAGCTCGCACACCGCCTGGGCATAGGCCACGGGGTCCTCGATGGGCAGGCCCTCGATGAGCAGGGCCTGGTCGTAGAGGATGCGGGCGTACTTGCCCAGCTTCTCGCTCTCGCCCTTTTCCTGCAGGCCTTGCAGGGTGGCGAAGATGGGATGGTCGGCGTTGATCTCCAGCACCTTCTGGCTCTTGGGGGCGTTTTCCGCCGCGCCGGGCATGGCGGAGAGCACCTTTTCCATCTCCAGCGACAGGGGCCCCTCGCTGGACAGGCACACCGGGTGGCTCTTGAGCCGGGTGGACAGGCGCACCGCCTCTACCTTGCCCTCCAGCGCCGCCTTCATGGCGTCGAACAGGGGCTTGTTGGCCTCGGTCTTCTCCTCGGCGGCCTTCTTCTCCTCCTCGGTCTCGAGACCCAGGTCGCCGGAGGAGACGTTCTTGAACTCCTTCTCGGCGTCCTTCTCGCCGTAGCGGCGCAGCATCTGCAGGCAGAATTCGTCCACGTCCTCGGTGAGCAGCAGCACGTCAAAGCCCTTCTCCAGCACCAGTTCGGCGGCGGGCAGCTTGGCCAGCCGGTCCGCCGAGTCGCCGGCGGCATAGTAGATGTACTTCTGGCCCTCGCCCATCTTCTCCACATACTCCGCCAGGGTGACCATCTTCTTCTCCCGGGCGCTGTAGAAGAGCAGCAGGTCCTTCAGCAGGTCGGCGTGCATGCCGTAGTCGGCGTAGCAGCCGTATTTCAGCTGGCGGCCAAAATTCTTGAAGAACTCCTCGTACTTCTCCCGGTCGTTGTTCTTCATGGCGGTGAGCTCGTTCTTGATCTTCTTTTCCAGGCTGGTGCGGATAAGCTTGAGCCGCCCGTCCTGCTGGAGCATCTCACGGCTGATGTTCAGAGAGAGGTCCTGGCTGTCCACCACGCCCTTGACGAAGCTGAAGTGGTCGGGCAACAGGTCCGCGCACTTGTCCATGATGAGCACACCGCTGGCGTACAGCTGCAGGCCCTTCTCATACTCGCGGGTGTAGTAGTCGTAGGGCGCGCGGCCCGGGATGAACAACAGGGCATTGTAGGTGGCGGTGCCCTCGGTGCGGCTCACGATCACCCGGGCGGGGTCGGTGTAGTCGTAGAATTTATCCTTGTAGAACTGGTTGTACTCCTCGTCCGTCACCTCGCCTTTGGCCCGCTTCCACAGCGGCACCATGCTGTTCAGCGTCTCCAGCTCGGTGTAGGTCTCGTACTCGGGGGTGTAATCCTCCCCGGCGTCGGCGGGCTTTTCCTTCTGGCGGGTCTTCTCCCGGTACATCTGGATGGGGTAGCGCACATAGTCGCTGTACTTCTTCACGATGCCCACCAGGGTGTACTCGTCCAAAAAGCGGTCATAGTTCTCCTCGGGGGTGTTCTCCTTGATGACCAGGATGACCTGGGTGCCCACCTCCGGCTTGTCGGCCTCGGTGATGGTGTAGCCCTCGGCGCCCTTGCTCTCCCACTTCCAGGCGGTGTCGCTGCCGAAGGCACGGCTGATCACCGTGACCCGACTGGCCACCATGAAGGCGGAATAGAAGCCCACGCCGAACTGGCCGATGATGTCGATGTCATCGGCCTTATTTTCCTTTTTGAAGTCAAAGCTGCCGCTGCGGGCGATGGTGCCCAGGTTCTTTTCCAACTCCTCCTTGGTCATGCCGATGCCGTTGTCGGTGAGGGTGATGGTGCGGCTGGCCTTATCCAGCGCCAGCTGGATCTTGTAGTCCTCCTTGCGGCTGGACACGGTGTGATCGGTGAGGCTTTTGAAATAGAGCTTATCGATGGCGTCGCTGGCGTTGCTGATGAGCTCCCGCAGGAAAATCTCCTTGTTGGAGTAGATGCTGTTGATCATCAGATCCAGCAGCTTTTTGCTCTCGGCCTTGAATTGTTTTACTGCCATGTGTGTTCGCTCCCTTTATATCAAATCTTGCGTGATACGTTTTAGCACTCTCTATTTAAGAGTGCTAATTAACTATAGCGCGTTTTGCACAAAATTGCAAGAGGTTTCACACAAAATTTAAATTCCGTTCAAATCCCGTGGCTGCGGGGAAACGGCACGGCGGAACAGCAGCGGACCCGCCAGAGGGAAAAGGTCGCAGCGCGGCGGCAGGCAGCGCGTTTTGGCGGATGGCGGCGGGGTGAAGCGGAGGTCACAGGCCAGGCGGGCGGTGGAGCCCCCTCCTTCGCCCGGGACGCGCGAAGGGGGGGGGCCGGCGGCACACACGTCCGGGCGCTGAAACGGGCCCGGACGGGACCAGCCCCCGGAAAACGACCCATGACGGCAAAAAAGCCGGGCTGAAACATCAGCCCGGCGTGAACAGTTCGTCCACGGTGGTGCCCAGCTCCTGCGCCAGCTTGAAGGCCAGCGCCAGGGTGGGGTCGTATTTGTTGTTCTCGATGGCGTTGATGGTCTGGCGGGATACGCCGCACTTTTTGGCCAGCTGCTCCTGCAAAAGGCCCTTTTCCCGGCGCATCTGGCGGATCTTATTTTCCACGTTCGAAATCACCGTACCGTTTCTTTAACACCAGCAGCACCACGAAGTAGGTCATCGCGGTGACGCTGAGGTCGATAAATGGGTTGGACTGCAGCTTCTGCGCCCGCACCACCGCCTCCACCACGTCGAAGATCTGGGTCAGCACCGTGACCAGCAGGGTGAAAGCCCCCGCCTTCCAGACGATGAGCTGGCGGCGCTCGTCTCCCTGGCGCACCAGCGACACCACCATCCCGATGTCCAGGGCGATGCTGCCCAGCAGAAAAAGCCCGAACAAAATCAGAAGAAAGTTTTCCACCGTGAACATGCCTTGCGTTACAGGGTCCATTGCGCTGCCTCCTTTTTAAAATGTCAAATCTTTTTGACATCATCAGCATAACACGGGGCGCAGCGTATATCAAGAGTTTTTGACATTTTTTATTGGGCGCAGGCGCCTTCATCGCGCAGGGCAGTGCCGCAGGACAAGGGGACCGGCAAGCGGGCATGATCCTGAGCAGGCAAGGCGCCGGTCCGCAGGGCGGCAAGACGGCAAGCGACGGCCCCGCGCGACAGAAGACGGGGCACGGCGGCGGGCAGCTGCCGCATGCGAAACCTCCCGCCCTTTCTTCATGACGAAAAGGTGTCCCCGTCGGCTGAAACAGGCGGGCGGTCACCGCGGGTCATTACAAAAAGGGGGCCGGCCGGGCCTTGCGGCCCGGCCGGCCCCCTGGGGAAGCGCTATTGACAAGCCGCCCTCAGCGGGTGCTCTTGTCGTAGGGGACGCCCTCCGCCTTGGGGGCGCGGCTCTTCTTGCTGGTGAAGGCCAGCACCACCAGGGTGATGAGGTAGGGCAGCATCCGGTAGAAGTGGGGGCTGATGCCCACATCCGCCAGCAGGAACACGCCGTCGCCGTTGATGTCGATGCTGGCGTAGGAGGCGGCGATGCACTTGAACAGGCCGAACAGCAGCGCCGAGCAGGCGATGTTCAGCGGCTTCCAGTTGCCGAAGATCATCACGGCCAGGGCCAAAAAGCCGAAGCCGGCCACGTCGCCGGTGGAGGCGCAGTTGGCGGTGGTGAGGGCGTAGACGAAGCCGCCCATGCCGGCCAGCGCACCGGAGATGGTGGTGCCGGCGTAGCGCATCACATAGACATTGATGCCCAGGGAGTCCGCCGCCTGGGGGTTCTCGCCGCAGCTGCGCAGCCGCAGGCCGAAGCGGGTCTTGTAAAGCAGGACGGACAGCAGGATGAACAGCAAAATGCAGATGTAGGTGGCAAAGTAGGTCTTGTCGATGAAGGTGCTGCCGAAGAAGCCCATCTCATCGCTGCGGCCATAGCCGAAGAAGCTCTTTTTGATCATGAACCAGCTGGCGGAGTCGCCCTCGGCCATCTGCAGGGTGTTCTGGTTGGCGATGATGCGGATGAAGAAGAGCACCAGCGCGGGGGCCAGCAGGTTCAGCGCGGTGCCGCCGATGGTCTGGTCCGCCTTGAGGTTCACCGAGGCGAAGGAGAGCAGCAGCGAGAACACAGCGCCCATGATGGCCGCCACCAGCATGGCCAGCACCATGAAGCCCTGCAAAGCCACCCAGTCGCCGGCGGCCTTGGCCTCGGCAAAGGTGCCCGCCTTCTGGGTGAGGTTGACGAACAGCACGCCGATGAAGGCGCCGAAGATCATGATGCCTTCCAGCGCCAGGTTGATGATGCCGCTGCGCTCGGCGAAAACGCCGGCCAGCGCCACGATCATCAGCGGCACGGCATAAATCAGGGTCTGTTGGATCAGAAAGGTCATTTCGCCTCGCCTCCTTTCGCGTCTCCGGCGTCCGCCGGCGCGGGGGCCGGCTCGGCGGCAGCGGCCGCCTTGTGCTTCTTGCCGCGGCCGCTGAGCCACAGCTTGATGACCAGCGAGAAGGCGCTGAGGTAGACGATCACCGCGATGATGACGTCGGTGATGTACTCGTTGTAGGCGGTGAGGTTGGTCAGCTGCAGGCCCACGATGTCCAGCATAGACATGAAGCAGCCGGTGAAGATGACGCCGATGGGGTTGCTGGCCGCCAGCAGGGCCACGGGGATGCCGTTGAAGCCGGTGGCGGGCAGGCTCTGGTAGGTGGACCAGAAGAACTCGGTGTTGCCGGAGAGGTAATAGAGGGAGGCGGCCGCGCCGGACAGCGCGCCGGCGATGGCCATGCTCAGCACGATGTTGCGCTTGTCGTTGATGCCGGCGTAGCGGGCCGCGTGGCGGTTGGCGCCGCAGGCTTTGAGCTCATAGCCCAGGATGGTCTTGTTCATCAGCACATACACCAGGATGGCGATGACGATGGCCACCAGGATGCCGCCGTTCACCTGGGAATTGGGGAACAGCTTGTCCAGCCCCAGCTTTGCGGTCTGCACGCCGTTGTAGCTGGTCTTGTAGATGTAGCCGCTCTTGGTGTTCTCCACCAGGTTGCGGAAGTCGCTGCCGTCGAACATCCAGGTCACAAGGTTGGCGGCGATCCAGTTGGTCATGATGCAGGCCAGCACCTCGTTGATGTTGAGGAATGCCTTGACCAGGCCGGGCAGGCAGCCCCAGGCCGCGCCCGCCAGCATACCGCCCAAAAAGGCGATGAGCCAGACCAGCGGGGCGGGCACCACCTCGGTGGGGATGCCCAGCGCCAGCATCAGGGTGGCGGCGGTGCCCATCAGGTACTGACCGGGCGCGCCGATGTTGAACAGGCCGGTCTTGAAGGCCACCGCCACCGACAGGCCGGTGAGGATCAGCGGGGTGGCGCGGAAGAGCATATTGCCCACGCTGGTGGAGTTGAAGCCGAAGGTCAGCTGGCCGGCGGCGTTGCGGCCGGTGCTGAACAGGCCGCCGAACACCAGGCGGATACCCTCCCAGGCGCCGGTGGCGCCCAGGTTCTTGTTGCCCAGGCCCACCACCAGGATGATGACGCCGCCCACGGCCATGCCGATCAGGATGGAGATCAGAGAGGCAAGCACCGACTTGGTGCCGTCTTTCTGCCAAAGCTTTGAAAGCCCTCCGTTCATGCGCTCTCCCCCTCCTTCTTCATTCGTTTCGCGCCGGCCATGTAGAGGCCCAGCTCCTGCACGGTGGTGGCCTTGGGATCCAATTCGCCCACGATCTCACCCTCGTACATCACCAGGATGCGGTCGGACAGGCTCATCACCTCGTCCAGCTCCAGGCTGACCAGCAGCACCGCCTTGCCGGCGTCCCGCTGGGCCACCAGCTGACCGTGGATGTACTCGATGGCGCCCACGTCCAGGCCGCGGGTGGGCTGCACCGCCACCACCAGGGGCTTCTGGCGGTCCAGCTCGCGGGCGATGATGGCCTTCTGCTGGTTGCCGCCGGACATGCTGCGGGCGATGGTCACCGGGCCCTGGCCGCTGCGCACGTCGTACTGCCGGATGAGCTTTTCGGCGTAGGCGCGCACCGCGCCGTTGTCGATGAAGCCGAAATGCTCAAAGCGGGGCTCCCGGTAGGTCTGGAGCACCATGTTCTGCTCCAGCGTGAAATCCAGCACCAGGCCGTGCTTGTGGCGGTCCTCGGGGATGTGGCTCATATTCTGGCCGCGGCTGCGGATGGAGGCGTGGGTGATGTCGCGGCCGCACAGGGTGATGCGGCCGCCGCTGGCCTTGTCCAGCCCGGTGAGGCCGTGGATGAACTCGGTCTGGCCGTTGCCGTCGATGCCGGCGATGCAGACGATCTCGCCCGCGCGCACCTCAAAACTCACGTTGTTCACCGCGTTGTGCTTGTGGCCGCTCTTGCCAGGCATGGTGAAGCCTTCCACCTGAAGCACCACATCGCCGGGCTTGGCGGGCTCCTTGACCACTTCCAGCTGCACGGGGCGGCCCACCATCATGTTGGAGAGGGACTGCTTGTCCGTCTCGGCGGTGTTCACGGTGCCGATGTACTTGCCCTTGCGCAGCACGGTGACCCGGTCGGCCACCGCCATGATCTCGTTGAGCTTGTGGGAGATGAACAGGATGCTCTTGCCCTCCTTGACGAACTCCCGCATGGTGTTCATCAGCTCGTCGATCTCCTGGGGGGTGAGCACGGCGGTGGGCTCGTCGAAGATCAGGATCTCATTGTCGCGGTAGAGCATCTTGAGGATCTCCACCCGCTGCTGCATCCCCACGGTGATGTCCTCCACCTTTGCGTCCAGGTCCACCTTCAGGCCGTACTTTTCGCTGAGGGCCTGCACCTTCTCCCGGGCCGCCTTCTTCTGCAAAAAGCCCAGGCGGGTGGTCTCGGCGCCCAGGATGATGTTGTCCAGCACGGTGAACACGTCGATCAGCTTGAAGTGCTGGTGCACCATGCCGATGCCCAGGGCCGTGGCGTCGTTGGGATTGTTGATCTTCACCACTTCGCCGTTTTTGCGGATCTCGCCCTTCTCCGGCTGGTACAGGCCGAACAGCACGCTCATCAGCGTGGATTTGCCCGCGCCGTTCTCCCCCAGCAGGGCGTGGATCTCGCCCCGCCGCAACTGGAGGGTGATGTCGTCGTTGGCGATGATCCCGGGGAACTCTTTGGTAATGTGCAACATCTCGATGATGTTCTCAGTTTGCATGATTCTGGTCCCGCCTCCTCCGCGTAAAATGTGCGTTTGTAACAGTTTTATTATACCGTACCGCCCGGCAAAACACAAGAAATATTCCCGTGCGGGCGCAAAAGACGCAAAAAAGCGGGGCGGGGGCAAACGCCCCCGCCCCGCGCGCGTTCACAGGGAAGGCAGATCAGATCATGTTCAGATTCAGATTGCTCCACTGGGTGCTCTCCAGCTTGGAGAAGTCGTTGTCCACCACCAGGGTGCCGTCCAGCATCTGCTGATACAGGGCCTCGTACTCCTCCACGGTGAAGGTCTCGAAGCGCCAGGAGTCGGCCGCGGTGGGCAGCTCAACGGCGTTGTCCTTCACGCCCAGGCTGGTGGCATTGCCGCCGATCTCGCTGAAGGTGCCGTCGTAGACCTTGGCCACGGCCCACTGCACCGCGTCGCTCAGGCCCTTCATGGCGCTGGTGACAACGGTGTCAGACTCGCCGGACTGGTCCACGTCCACGCCGATCACATAGCCGTCGTTGGCGGAGGCAGCGGCGGAGATGGACTGGAACATGGAACCGCCGCAGGCGAAGACGATCTCAGTGCCGTTGGCGTACCAGCCGCTGATCATGGTCTGCAGCTCGGTGGACGCCTGGAAGGTGGCGCCGTACTCCCAGGAGTAGTTCATGTCGACGGTGATGCCCAACTCAGAGGCAGCGGCGTTGGCGCCCTGCACATAACCGTAGCCGAAACGGCAGCAGGCGTCGTTGGTGCCGCCGCCGCCGCCGGAGAAGCCCAGCTTGGTGAAGCCGTCCTTCACAGCGGCAAAGCCGGCCAGGTAGCCGGCCTGCTCCTCCTGGAAGGCGATGCCGGCAACGTTGGTCAGGGTGTTGCCCGCGTCATCGGTCAGGGGGTAGCCGTCGATGAAGACGAAGGGGGTGTCAGGGAACTCCATGGCGGCGCGCTTCAGAGCGGCCTCCTGCAGGTAGCCGGCGCACACCACGACCTCGGCGCCGCTGTCCACGGCGGCCTTCATGGCGTCGTAGCGGTCATCGTCGGTGGCCTGATCGCCGTTGGCGGGCTGGTAGTACTTGTAGCTCAGGCCGTTGGCGGCGGCGTACAGCTTCACGCCGTCGTAGGTGCCCTGGTTGAAGGACTTGTCCTTCAGCTGGCCCACGTCGGTGACGAAGGCCACCTGGTACTTGCCGTCGGCGCTGGTCATGTTGTCCTCGATGTCGTCGGCGGAGACAGTCTCGGTCTGGGCGGGCTCGCTGGCGGGCTCGCTGGCAGGGGTGGAGGCGGAGGCGGGCTCGCTGGCGGGGGTGCTGGTGGAGGCAGGGGTGCCGCCGCAAGCAGCCAGAGACAGAGCCATCGCCGCAGCCATGACAAGAGCGAGTAACTTCTTCATGCTTGACTCTCCTTTTTCTTTTCGGCCGGCGGTGTGCCCAGCCGCGAAGCGGCCCGGCAAACCGGCCTTTGAATGTGTGCCGGGCGCACAAAAACCCGGCCGCGCAGTTCAAGTATACCGCCCTTTGGCCCCGTTTTCAATCGTTTGAGGGCAAAAGGGTCAGTTACAAAAAGTTACACAAACGTCCCAAAGGGGCGCTTGTTTGCGGCGGCAGGCCTCTTTTGCCGCCAAACGCCGCGGCGTTCACTCCAGGTTCGCCGGGCCGAAACCGATGGGCAGCAGCTGGCCCAGGGTCATGGTGATGTAATCCTCTTCGCTCCTGGCCAGGATGACCTCCAGCCCGTCGCCGCCGAACTCGTAGAGGAACTGTCGGCACACCCCGCAGGGAGAGGTGACCAGGGTGTTCACCTTGCCCTGGGCCGCGCCCACGATGGCGATGCGGGAAAACTCCCGCACCCCCTCGCTCACCGCCTTCACCAGCGCCGTGCGCTCGGCGCAGCAGGTGGGGGTGTAGGTGGCGCTCTCGATGTTGCAGCCGGTGAACACCCGGCCGTCCTTCGCCTCCAGCGCCGCGCCCACCGTGAAGCGGGAGTAGGGCGCGTAGGCCTTTTCCCGGGCGGCAAAGGCGGTGCGGATGAGTTCCTGTGTGGTCAAAGCCGCTCTCCCCTTTCCCTTTATTCCGCCGCGCCCAGGGCGATCTTCATCATGTTGGTGAAGGTGGTCTGGCGCTGCTCAGGCGTGGTGATCTCGGGGCTGACGAAGCTGTCGGAGATGGTGAGGATGCAGGCGGCCTTTTTGCCCAGCACCGCCGCGTTGTGGAAGAGGGCGAAGCTCTCCATCTCCACCGCCACGCAGCCCTTTTCGTCCCGCAGCACCTCCCAGTAGGCAGGGTTTTTGCGGTCGTCGTGGCGGTAGAACACGTCGCTGGAGTGGATGACCCCCTCCACCAGGGGGACGCCCAGGGCGGCGGCCGAGGCCCGCAGCCGGTCGTTCAGTTCGGCGCTGGGCCGGGTGGTGTCGCCCTCAAAACCGGACATGGTCTTTGCGTAGCTGCTTTCGGAATAGGCGGCGGTGGCCAGCACCACGTCGTAGAGTTTCGCCCCTTCGGTGTAGGAGCCGGCGGAGCCGATGCGGATGATGTTCTCCACGCCGTACTGGGCGTACAGCTCATGGGAGTAGATGCCGATGCTGGGCATGCCCATGCCGCTGCCCATCACGCTCACCGGCTTGCCCTGCCAGGTGCCGGTGTAGCCCAGCATCCCCCGCACGTCGTTGAACAGCACGGGGTTTTCCAGGAAGGTCTCGGCGATGAACTTCGCCCGCAGCGGGTCGCCGGGCATCAGCACGGTCTTGGCGATCTGGCCTTTTTCGGCCTTGTTGTGGGGGGTAGACATAACAGTTCTCTCCTTCTTTATATGAAATGGTCCAGTGTAAAAGGGCCGTCAGCCCTCGGGGCGCTCCTTGACAAGGCCGGTCTGGTAGGCGGCCACCAGCCGCTTTAAATCCTCCACGTCGGCGGCCAGCTTGCGGCCGTTGTCGGTGTCGCCCACCAGCACCCGCTTTTCGGTGGTCTCGAACACGTCCACGCTGGAGACGATGTCCAGGTTATCTTTGATGGCCTTCTCCACCGTCTCGAAGGGCTGGTGGGCCCGCAGGGACAGGCCGTGGCTGTTGTAAACGAGGGTGTAGCCGGCGATGCCGGTCTTTTCGTGGTAGGCGCGGCAGAAGCCGCCGTCGATGCGGATCATCCGCCCGCCGCCCTTCACCGGGGCCTCCCCCTCCACCGCCCGCACCGGCACATGGCCGTTGACGATGTGGCTGCGGGTCTGGTCCAGCCCAAACTCCGCCAGGATGGCCCGGTCCATGCGGGTGTCGTTCACAAAGCGGTAGTAGGGATTGCTGGGCTCGTCGTGGGTGGCCTTGTCCGCCACAAAAAGGCGCTCAAAGGTGGTCATCTTGGCCCGGCCGTAGAGGGGCGAAAGCCTGCCGCACCACAGATACCACAGAAAATCGCACCCGCTCTGCCAGGCCTCGCTGCCCTCGGGGGAGAAATAGGCCCGCCGGGCCCGCTCGTCGCAGTAGTCCATCAGCGCCTTGCCGGCATAGCCGTGCTGCTCGAAGGTCTCCACCTGGAAGCCGCCGGACTCGGTGAGGGGCACCGCCCCGTGGAACATCAGGTTGCCGTTCTCGATGTGGTACACCCCGCCCTTGGCGTAGAGAAAGCGCACATGGCGCTGCAGCCGCTCGCTGTCGGTGAAGCTGCGCCGCAGCGAGGCCAGCACCTCCTCCTCGCCGGGGGTGAGGCGGGCGGGGTCGGCGGGGTCCACGGTGGGCAGGTCGTCGTCCTGCAACGGGTAGTGTTTGCCCTCCACCTCCACGGTGCCCGCCGAAAAGTCGATGCGGCGCAGGAAGTCCCGCCCTTCCAGCTCGAAGTCGGGGTTGCGGTCGATGACGGCGCACTCCAGCTTGAACATGATGACGGCGATGGCCTTGTGCATCCGGGCCACCCGGGCCAGTTCGCTGCGGTGGTAGGGGCCGCGGCTCTCGTCCACATGGGGATAGAAGTGGTGGATGTCACAATCCCGGTAGGTGTTTTCGGCAAAGAGGGCCAGCGGGCGGGTGTTGATGCCGTAGCCGTCTTCCACCGCCTCCAGGTTGTTGTAGGCCAGGGTGGTGCGCAGCACCGTGGCGATGCACACCGGGCTGCCCGCCGCCGCGCCCATCCACACCACGTCGTGATTGCCCCACTGGATGTCCACCGAGTGATGGGCCATCAGCTGCTCCATGATCAGGTCCGGCCGGGGGCCCCGGTCGAAGATGTCCCCCAGGATGTGCAGCTTGAACACCGCCAGCGTCTTGATGAGCTCGCACAGCGCCTCGATGAAGTCGTCCGCCCGGCCCACCGCCAGGATGCTGTTCAAGATCTCGTTGTAATAAAATTCCTTGTCGTGGTCCTCGAAGTGGGCGTGGAGCAGTTCGTCCAGAATGTAGGCGTAGTTTTTGGGCAGCCGCTTGCGCACAAAGCTGCGGGTGTGCTTGCTGGACACCACCCGGCAGACGTCGATGAGCCGGAACAGCGTTTTGCGGTACCAGGCGGGCAGGTCGGTCTGTCGGGCCTTCAGCTCGTCCAGCTTGCGATTCGGATAGTAGATGAGGGTGGCGAACTCCGCCCGCTCGGCCTCGCTCACCCCCTCGCCCAGCACCCGGTCCACCTTTTCCTTGATGACCCCGGAGGCGTTGTTCATAATATGGGTGAAGGCCTCGGCCTCTCCGTGGAGGTCGCTCATGAAGTGCTCGGTGCCCTTGGGCAGCTTGAGGATGGCCTGCAGGTTGATGATCTCGCTGCAGGCGCTGGCGATGGAGGGGTACTCCCGGGCCAGCAGGGTGAGGTATTTCAGATCTTTGCGCAGCTTATCCGCACCGGATCGCATGGCATTCGTCCTTTCGTTTGTCTTTTTGCGGGAAAAGATCGCACGATCAGCTTTCAGGGCCATTATACCACACCGGGCAGGAAATATGGTACAATGTTCCTTGGAAAATTTCAATCTCCCCGAAAGGTCGTGTCCCATGTTTGCTTCCACCCACTGCCAACTCTGCCCCCGCCGCTGCGGCGCGGACCGCACAAAGCACGCCGGGCGCTGCGGCGCCGGCGGGCAGCTGCGCGTCGCCCGGGCGGCCCTCCACTTCTGGGAGGAGCCCTGCATCAGCGGCGAAAAGGGCAGCGGCACGGTGTTCTTCACCGGCTGCTCCCTGGGCTGCTGCTACTGCCAGAATTATGCCATCAGCCAGCAGGGGCTGGGCAAGGCCATCGACGAACACCGCCTTTCGGACATCTTTCTGGAACTGCAGGCAAAGGGCGCGGCCAACCTGAACCTGGTCACCGCCACCCAGTGGCTGCCCTGGGTGACCGCCGCGCTGGACGCCGCCCGCGCCCGGGGCCTCCGCTTGCCGGTGGTGTGGAACACCGGCGGCTACGAGACTGAGGAGACGGTGGCCGCCCTGGCGGGCTATGTGGACGTGTGGTTATGTGACGTAAAGTATATTTCTACAAAATTATCCAAAATGTATTCAGACGCGGCGGATTACTTCACCGTCTGCGAGAAGGCGGTCAAGGCGATGCTGGCCCAGGCGGGGCGGCCGGTGCTGGACGGGGAGGGCTACCTGCAAAGGGGGGTCATCCTGCGCCATCTGGCGCTGCCGGGCTGCCTTTCGGACAGCCTGGCGGTGCTGGACTGGATGGCCACCCTGCCCAGGGGCAGCTTTATCCCCAGCCTGATGAGCCAGTACACACCTTTTTATAAAGCGAAGGAGACAAAGCCGCTGGACCGGCGCATCTCCACCTGGGAGTACCGGAAGGTGATCGACCGGGCGGTGGAACTGGGCCTGACGGAAGGCTACATGCAGGAGAAGAGCAGCGCGAAGGAGGAGTACACGCCCCCCTTCGATCTGGAGGGCGTATGATGGGCAATGTGTTGAGCCTTTTGTATATGGGGGTGTTTCTGGCGGCGGGAGCGGGCCTTGCCCGCCGCCTTGTGCCCCATTCGGATGTGCAGGAGCGGGTGGTGCTGGCCAGCGCCTTTGCCACCGCGCTGCTGGCGGCGCTGCCGGCCCTGGCGGCGCTGTTGTTCCGCTTCACCCTGCCCGCCGCCCTCACCGCCCTGGCCGGGGCGGCGGCGGTGGCGGTGTGGGGCTGGCTGCCCGGGGCGGGCACGGCCATGGGCAGGGATGTGTGGAAAGGCTTCTGGCTTTGCACCCTGGCAGCGGCGGCTCTCACCGGCTGGCTGCTGTTCACCCACACCCTTTATTTAAAGGACGGGGCCTACTGGTGCGGCCAGAGCACCTACGGCGACCTGCCCATGCACCTGGCGCTGATCGAGGCGCTGGCCCAGCAGGGGGATTTCCCGCCGGGGTTTTCGCTGCTGGCGGGACAGACGGTGGCGGGCTACCACTTTTTGTGCGAGAGCGTATCCAGCGTGTTTCTGCTGCTGGGAGCGGGGCTGAAAATGGCCTGCCTGCTGCCGGAATTCGCGGCGCTGCCGGCGGTGTTCGGCGGGGCCTGGCTGCTGGCGCGGCGGCTTTTGAAGAGCGGCGGGGCCGCGAGCCTTGCCTTCTGGCTGTTCTTCATGGGCAGCGGCTTCGGCTTCGTCTACTTTTTAGGCGGCGAAAAGGGCAACTTCACCCGCATCTTCACCGCCTTTTACGAGACTCCCACCAACTATGTGGAGGAGAACATCCGCTGGGTAAACCCCATCGTGGATATGCTGGTGCCCCAGCGGGCCACCCTGTTCGGCTGGGCGCTGCTCTTCCCCGCCCTGGCGCTGCTGGCGGCTTTTGCCCTGGAGGGCCGGCGGGAACTCTGGCCCGCCATCGCCCTGCTGGCCGCCCCCCTGCCCCTGACCCAGACCCACGCGGCGCTGGCGCTGGCGCTGGTGTGCGCGGTGCTGTTTTTCCGTCAGCTGCTCACCGGCCGCGGCCGGGCGGCGCTGGCCCCCTGGCTGGCGCTGGCGGCGGTGTGCGGGTTGGTGTGGCTGCCCCAGCTTTTGGGGGAGATCCTGCCCGGCGTGCAGGGGGGCGAGCGCTTTTTGCGCCTGTCCTTCAACTGGGCCAACGAGGGGGACAACTACTTCTGGTTCTACATCAAGAACATCGGGGTGGTGTACCTGCTGCTCATCCCCGCCTTCCTCGCGGCGGACAAGGCCCTGCGCTGGTTCTACGGGGGCGGGCTGGCCATCCTGCTTTTGAGCGAGTTCGTGGTGTTCCAGCCCAACGACTACGACAACAACAAGCTGCTGTTCGTCTGGCACCTGCTGGGCTGCGTCCTGGTGGCGGGGCTGCTGTGGAAATTTTCCGCCGGCGCCCTGCGGGCGATGGGCGAAGGGGGCGGCGGCCACACCCGGCGCCGCCCGCTGCGGCTGGCGGCAGCGGGGCTGCTGGTGGTGCTGGCCACCTTCGGCAGCGTGCTGACGATGGGGCGGGAGCTGGTGAGCGAATACCAGCAGTTTTCCGCCGACGCCATCGCCGCGGGCCAGTGGGCCCGGCAGGAGACCGACCCCCACGCCCTGTTTTTGACCGGCACCCAGCACATCAACGCGGTGGCGTCTCTTGCCGGGCGCACCGTCCTCTGCGGCAGCCCCAGCTATCTCTATTACCACGGCCTCAAATACGGCGAGCAGCAGGCGGCGGCGAAGGCGATGTACGAGACGCCCAGCGCCGGCCTGCTGGCGGAGTGGGGCGTGGACTATGTGGTGTTCAGCGGCTTTGAGCGCAGCGAATTTGCCGCCGATGAAGGCTGGTACCAGCGCAACTGCGCCCAGGTGTTCCGCCAGGGGGAGTATGTGATCTACCAGGTGGGCTGACCCCTGCCAAACGAAAAAGCGGCGCCTTCCGGGCTTTGCAGCCTTCGGAAGGCGCCGCTTTCGGCGTTTGTCGGCAGCCCCCGGGCGGAGGACCGCGTTTTTACTCCGCGATGCCGCGGGCGCTCTCGCTGCGGCGGCCCATGCTGTCCAGCGCGCCCCACTTGTGGTAGCGGATGATCTCCTCGGCCTTGTCCTTGTCGCCGGCCTCCAGGGCGTCCAGCAGTTCAAAATGCTGCTGCATCGAAATGCGATACCACTCGTCGGGGATGGCGTTGGCGTAATGGCCGGTGGGCCACTTGTTCCAGAGTTCGTCGATGTAGTCCACCAGCACGTCGTTGCCGGTGGTGCGGTAAAGGGTGATGTGGAACTTGTGGTTCAGCGCGGAGCACTGCTTCAGATTGCCCGCCTCGAAGGCGGCCACCATATCCCGCGCCAGGCCCCGCAGCCGCTTGAGCTGGGCGGGGGTGAGGTTGTCCGCCGCGAGGCGCACCGCGCCGCTTTCCAGGATCGCCTTCACCGCGAACAGCTGCGACAGGAACGACTTGCTCACCCGGGAGACCACCGCCCCCCGGTTGGGCAGCAGTTCCACCAGCTTCTCGCTCTCCAGCCGGCGCAGCGCCTCCCGCACCGGGATCTCGCTGCAGCCGTTTTCCCGGGCCACCCGGCTGATGACGATCCGGTCGCCGGGGAGATACTCTCCCTTTTTGATGCCGCTGAGGATCGCCCTGTAAACGATATCGACTTTTGAGGAATATTTCATACAGACATCTCGCCTCGCACACGCATATGGTGTGGGTTTCCACACATTTCCAGTATTTTTTATTCTATCACTCTTTGCCGCCGTCCGCAACCGGCGGACACGGTTCCAGGGCAGAAAAAGAGGCCCTCAGCGCAGCCGGTCGCCCGACGGCTGAAGGCCTCCTGTGCGCGGTGGGCGGTCACACAGTGCCGATCACTCGGCCACGCGCAGTTCGTCGAAGAAGAGCACGTTGTTCACGTTGGTCTTCACGCCCTCCACCTTGCTGGTGGTGGCCCAGATGTTGAAGCGGTCGTTGGTCCAGACAGCGGCGGGGTCGTCGATGTACAGGATCTGCTGGGCCTGCTTGTAGAGATCCAGACGGGCGGTCTCGTCCATCTCCACGGCGGCGGCGTTCAGCAGACGGTCCACCTCGGCGTTGGAGTACCAGCCGTAGTTGTTGTTGTTATTGCCGTCGGGGCTGGTCTCCCAGATGCGGCGCAGGCCCTCGTCGCAGTCGGCGGTGCCGGCGCCGTAGCCCATGAAGAACATGCCCCAGGGGAAATCCTCACCGGGAGTGGAGCGGTTGCCCATGGAGGCGTTGAAGGTGGCGTTGTCCACGGTCTCGATGGTGGCGGTGATGCCCACCTCGGCCAGGTCGGAGACGATCATCTCACAGGTCTCCAGGCTCTTGTTGTAGCCGGTGTGGACCATGATGGAGAACTCAAAGCCGTCGGGATAGCCGGCCTCGGCCATCAGCTGCTTGGCCTTCTCCTGATCCTGCTGGATCACGCCGAAGTCGTAGTAGCCCCAGACGTTGGGGTTGACGGGGGCGGTGCAGGCCTCCTCGCCGATGTCGGAGTAGAGGGCGTCGATGATGGCCTGGCGGTCGATGGCGTAGCTCACGGCCTGGCGCAGGCGGGTGTCCTTCAGATACTCGTTGGCGCAGTTGAACTGCAGGCCGTGGGCGCCGATGCTCTCGGTGGTGATGATGTTCAGGTCGGGGTTCTGCTTCAGGGCGGGTACCTCGCTGGTGGCCACGGTGGTCATATCCACCTCGCCGGTCTCCAGGGCCACCTGACGGGCGTTGGCGTCGGAGACGATCAGGATGTCGATGGTCTTGGTGGGCACGGCGCCGCCGAAGTAGTCGTCAAAGCGCTCCAGCACCATCTCCTGATCCCGGTCCCAGGAGGCCAGCTTGTAGGGGCCGGTGCCGTCCACGGACTCGGCGGTCAGGCCCAGCTCGGTGCCGTACTTCTCAATGTAGTCGGCGTTGAGGATCAGGTTGGAGCGGTGGGTCAGGTTGGCCAGGAAGGGCGCGATGGGGCTGGGGGTGATCAGCTGGACGGTGTAGTCGTCCACCACCTTGCACTCGGAGATGTAGCCGGCGGCCAGGCTGGTGTAGCGCACGGGGTTCTCCTCGTCCAGCAGGCGGTCGTAGCTGGCCTTCACGTCGGCGGAGGTCAGTTCTTTGCCGCTGTGGAACTTCACGCCCTGCTTCAGGTGGAAGGTCCAGGTGCAGCCGTCCTCAGACACTTCCCAGCTCTCGGCCAGATCGCCCACCAGTTCGTTGTTGGCGTCCCGGCGGACCAGCTGGGAATACACGGCGCGCAGGTACACGTCGTTGGTGTTGTTCATCTGGCCGTCCATGTAGTTCTGGTCACTGCTGGAGGCGATGGTGAGGGTGTCCTTGTAGGTCACGGCGTCGGCGGCGGACCCGGAAGCGCTCGTGCCGCCGGAAGCGGCGGAGTCGCCCGAGGAACCGCAGCCGGCGAGCAGGGAAACGCTCATGATCGCCGTCAGGGCAAGGGCAAGCAGCTTTGTCTTTCTCATGTTTTTCTCTCCTTTTTGCATTTTATATCCATACCCCTGTGAGGCAACAGATATCAGTTGGTTTTGCCCGCGCACAGGTGGCAGGCCACCTGGTGCCCCGGCTCCACCTCGGCGAGGGCCGGCTTCTCCCGGCCGCAGCGCTCGGTGGCAAACTTGCAGCGGGTGTGGAAGCAGCAGCCGCTGGGCGGGTTCAGCGGGCTGGGCACGTCGCCCTCCAGCTCGCCGCTCATGGTCACCCGCTCGGGGTCGGGCACGGGGATGGCGTCCAGCAGGGCCTTGGTGTAGGGATGGCGGGGGTCCTCAAAGAGTTGTTTTTTGTCGGCGATCTCCACCACGTTGCCCAGGTACATCACGGCGATGCGGTCGCACAGGTGATGCACCACGCTCAGGTTGTGGGAAATGAAGATGTAGGTCAGGCCGTGTTTCTCCTTGAGTTCCTGCATCAGGTTCAAAATCTGCGCCTGGATGGACACGTCCAGCGCGCTCACCGGCTCGTCGCAGATGATGAGGCCGGGGTTGAGGGCCAGGGCCCGGGCGATGCCGATGCGCTGGCGCTGGCCGCCGGAGAACTCGTGGGGGTAGCGGGTGATCTGCTCGTGGTTGAGGCCCACCTCCCGCATCAGCTCCTCCACCCGGGCGTTGCGCTCCTCACGGGTGCCGATCTTGTGCACGTCCAGCGGCTCGCGGATGCAGCGGCCCACGGTGAAGCGGGAATCCAGGGAGGAATAGGGGTCCTGGAAGATGATCTGCAGCTTTTTGGCCCGCTCGCGGCTCAGGGCCCCCTTGCTGTTCACCAGCGACTCGCCCTCGTAGAGGATGTCGCCGGCGGTGGCTTTCAGCAGGCCCACGATGGCGTGGCCGGTGGTGGACTTGCCGCAGCCCGATTCGCCCACGATGCCGAAGGCCTCCTTGCGGCGCACCTGGAAGCTGACGCCGTCCACCGCCTTGACCCAGGCCTTGCGGGGGATCAGCGATTTGGTCTTGACCGGGTAGTAGACCTTCAGGTCCTTTACTTCCAGCAGCACGTCATTGTTCATCGCTCTCACCTCCCACATAGTTCCAGCAGCGCACCTTGCGCCCGTCGGGCAGCGCGGTCAGCGGCGGGGGTTCTTTGCGGCACCTGTCGCAGGCCTTGTCGCACCGGGGCGAGAAGCGGCAGCCCTGGGGGTAGTCCTTGGGGCTGGGGATGTTGCCCTTGATGCTGTAAAGGGAATCCTTCTCCTCGCCCAGCACCGGCAGCGACTTCAAAAGCCCCTGGGTGTAGGGGTGCAGCGGGTCCTTGAAGATGCTCTTCACGTCGGCGTACTCCACCGCCTGCCCCGCGTACATGACCATCACGTTCTGGGCGATCTGGGCCACCACCCCGAGATCGTGGGTGATGAGGATGATGGAGGTGTCCCGCCCTTCCTTCAGATCGCTCAGCAGGTGCATAATCTGGGCCTGGATGGTCACGTCCAGGGCGGTGGTGGGCTCGTCGGCGATGAGGATGCCCGGGTTGCAGGCCAGGGCCATGGCGATCATCACCCGCTGGCGCATGCCGCCGGACAGCTGGTGGGGGTAGTCGTTGACCACCTTTTCCGGCGCGGGGATACGCACCTTCTTGAGCATCTCCACCGCCTTTTCATAGGCATCTTTGCGCTTCATGCCCTGGTGCATGCACAGGATGTCGGTGATCTGCTTGCCGATGGTGAACACCGGGTTCAGGCTGGTGAGCGGCTCCTGGAAGATCATGGTGATCTCGTTGCCCCGGATGGCGCGCATCTGCTTTTCGGTCTTTTTCAAAAGGTCCTCGCCCTTATAGAGGATCTCCCCGTCCAGGATCTTGCCCGGCGGGCTGGGCACGATGCGCAAAATAGACAGGCTGGTGACGCTTTTGCCGCAGCCGGATTCGCCCACGATGGCCAGCGTCTCGCCCTTGTGGAGGTCGAAGTCCAAGCCGTCCACCGCGGGGACGGTGCCCTCCTCCGTGTAAAAATAGGTCTTCAGGTTCCTCACCTGCAATACCGTTTCTTGCATAGCCATTCTCTCTTTCGTCCGCATTCAGGATACATTCTTCAGTTTGGGGTCCAGCGCGTCCCGCAGGCCGTCGCCCACCAGGCTGAAACTCATCACCACCAGGGTGATGACCAGGCCGGGGAAGATGGCCTCCCAGGGGTTTGTGCGGATGACCTCTTTGGCCTTGTTGAGCATGGCGCCCCACTCCGGGCTGGGGGGCTGCACGCCCATGCCCAGAAAGGACAGGGAGGAGGAGGTCAGGATGGCGCTGCCCAGATTCAGCGTGACGTTGACGATGATCTGGGACACCGAGTTGGGGATGATGTGGGTGAGGATGATCTGGGCGTTGGACTCGCCCATCACCTTGGCCGCGCCGATGTACTGGGAATCCTTGTTGGAGATGACCACGCCGCGCACCATGCGGGCGATGGAGGGCACCGCGAACACCGCGATGGCGATGACGGTGTTCTGGGTGCCGTTGCCCAGGATGGCCACGATGACGATGGCCAGAAGCAGGCCCGGGAAGGCCAGCAGCACGTCGATCACGCGGGAGATGATGGCGTCCGCCACGCCGCCGAAGTAGCCGGCGCACACGCCCAGGATGATGCCCACAAAGCAGCCGGAGAACACCCCCGCGAAGCTGATGGAAAGGGACACCCGGGCGCCGTAGACGATGCGGGTGAAGGTGTCGCGGCCCAGGTAGTCGGTGCCGAACCAGTGGGCGGCGCTGGGGCCTTTGCTGATGAGGGAGGTGTCCTGCGCCAGGGGATCATAGCTGCACAGGAAGGGCCCGACGAGGGCCATCAGGAAAAAGATCAGCAGCACCACCAGGCCGATGATGGAAACCTTGCGCTTCAAAAAGCGCCGAACGATGGGTGATTTCATTGCGCTGCCTCCTCAATCGTATTTGACCCGGGGGTCCACCAGGCCGTAGATGATGTCCACCAGTGTGTTCACGATCACGAAGGAGGCGGCCAGCACCAGCACCGTGCTCTGGATGGCGGGGTAGTCGCGGCCGTTCACGCTGTCCACCAGAAAGCTGCCGACGCCCTGGATGGTGAAGATGGTCTCCACCAGCGCCGCGCCGGCCAGCAGGCTGCCGAAGCGCAGGCCGATGGCGGTGAGCACGGGGATCAGGGCGTTCTTAAAGGCGTACTGGGTGATGATCTTGAACTTGGAGGTGCCGTAGGCACGGGCGGTGCGGATGTAGTCCTGGTTGATGACATCCAGCATGGAGGAGCGGGTGGTGCGGGCGATCATGCCCACCGCCCCGAGGCCCAGCGTTGCGATGGGCAGTATGGCGTGCCGCCAGCTTCGCAGCCCCAGGCTTGGCAGCACCCCCAGATGCAGGCAGAAATAGAGCATCAGCAGCATCGCCAAAAAGAAGGATGGCACCGACACCGCCACCATGGAGATGACCATGACGATGTTGTCCCCCGCCTTGTTGTGGAAGGTGGCCGCGATGATGCCGCATATGACGCCGATGATGGAACCCACCACCGTGCCGCCCACCGCCAGGGTGACGGTGTAGGGGTAGCGGTTGGTCAGCTCCTCCAGAATGGTCTTGTGGGTGCGCAGGGAGGTCCCCATGTCCCCCTGGACAAAGCCCGTGATCCACCGGAAATACTGCACGATCAGCGGATCGTTCAGGCCGTACTTATCCCGCATGGCGTCCAGGTATTCCTCGCTGGTGCCGCCGCTCTCGGACACACCGTACAGCAGGGTGATGGGGTCGCCGGGGATGATCCGGACCATCAAAAATACGATGATGGATACCAACAGCAGCGTGGGGATGAGCTGCAGCAGTCGTTTTGCGATGTATCTGAGCATGGTTTCTCTCCCGCAATCTTTTTATGGTTTCCCGGGGGGCGCGCCCGCCGGGCCGGTTTTCAAGGGAAGGGGAAAAAACGCCCCGAAAGCAGCCCTCCGGGGCGCTTTTCCCGCGTTTGTGGCGTTATTTCAGCGCCGCCACGACGTTCATTTCCAGGAAGTATCCCTCGGGGATCTTCGCTTCCACGCAGACCCGGGCGGGGGCGTGGCCGGGGTTCAGCCAGGCGTCCCACACGGCGTTCATCTCCTCTTTCAGCGAGAGGTCGGAGATGTAGATGGTGACGAACAGCATGTGGTCCTTGTCGCTGCCGTGCTGTTCCAGCAGCTGCTCATAGCGCTCGCACAGAGCCTTGGTCTGGCCGGCGATGGTGTCGTGCTTCTGGCCGTCCACATGGCCGCTGAAGTAGATCACCCCGTTGTGTTTGACGGCGCGGGCAAAGGTGGGCGCCGGGTCGATGTATTCGATCATGGTCTCGCTCCTCACAGGCTTATTCCTTGACGATGCCCAGCTTCTTGGCCGCCGCCAGGCCCTTGGTGTAGCCGAAGGCGCCGGGATAGGCCACCTTCATCAGCTCCCGCAGGGCGTCGGCGGCCTTCTCGGGCTCGCCGTGCAGCGTCCAGTAGCAGTACAGGCCGTAGTACATGCCGTTCTTTTCCAGGTTCACCCGGTTCTCCCGGGGCAGCACCTTGTCCTTCATGTCCGGCTCGATGAACTCCTCGGGCTTCACCAGGCCCTTGTACAGCCGCACCACGCGGCAGTAGCCGTAGTCCATCTTGGGAGGCTCCACGGTGGCGTCGATCAGATCGAGGCACTTCTCTGCCTCGTCGAACTTGCCCAGCTCCACATAGGAGGTGTAGATCCAGTGGATCAGGGGGTAGTGCTCGGCGGGGTTGGACAGCTTCATGCACTGGCGGAAGTCGTCGATGGACTCCTCGATGTGGCCCGCCAGGTTCAGGGTGGTGGCGCGGTAGTACCAGTAGGTCCAGCAGTCGGAATCCAGGTGGATGGTCACGGTGAAGTCCGCCACCGCCTGCCAGAAGTGGCCGGTGGTGTTCAGCTTGCGGCCCCGGCCGAAGTAGTTGGGGGCGTAGAAGGGATCAAAGGCGATGCCCTGGCTGTACACCTCGATGGCCTCCTCGTAGCGGCCGGCGTTGCCCAGGGCGGTGCCGTACTCGTACAGCGCCCGGGCGTCGGTGTCGTCCTTGTCCACCTTGGCCTTGGCCTCCTCGATGGCGGGCTGCATCATCAGAATATGACGCATCTCCTCGTTCTTGGCTTCGTTGTAGACGAATTTCATTTCAACAGCCTCCTGTCGTATTTTCAGCCGCGCCGCCCCGGCGTGCGGGGCGCATCGGGCCGATTGCGTGTTTCGTGCCTTATTTCAAAAGGCCCAGCCGTTTGGCGATGGGAATGGACTTGGTGTAGCCGAAGGCGCCGGGATAGGCGATGGGCAGCAGCTTTTTGATGGCCTCGGCGGCCTTGTCCGGCTGGCCGTGCACCATCCAGTAGCAGTACAGCCCGTAGTACATGGTGTTCTGCTCCAGTTCCACCCGCTTTTCCCGGGGCAGCACCTTGTCCTTCATGTCCGGCTCGATGAATTCCTCCGGCTTGACCATCCCTTTGTACAGGCGCACCGTGCGGCAGTAGCCGTAATCCATCTGCGGGGGTTCGATGGTGGCGTCCACCCCTTCCAGGCTCTTTTCCGCCTTGTCGTACTGGCCCATCTCCACATAGGTGGAGTAGATCCAGTGGATCAGGGGGTAGTGCTCCGACGGGTCGGACACCTTCATGCACTGGCGGAAGTCGTCGATGGACTCCTCCAGATGCCCCGCCAGGTTCAGGGTGGTGGCCCGGTAATACCAGTACAGCCAGTTGGAGGAATCCAGATGGATGGCCATGGTGTAGTCCGCCAAAGCGCCCCAGAAGTGGCCGGTGGTGCTGAGCTTGCCGCCCCGCCCGAAGTAGTTGGGGGCGTAGAAGGGGTCGTACACGATGCCCTGGCTGTGGGCCTCGATGGCCTCGTCGTAGCGCTTTTCCAGCGACAGCGCCTTGCCGTAGACGTACCAGGCGTAGGCGTCGGTGTCGTCCTTTTCCAGCGCGGACTTCGCCTCGGCCACGGTGGGCTGCATCATCAGCATCTCGCGGTTGTGATCATTTTTCTTTTGATTGAAGACGAATTTCATTCCTCGCACCTCCTGCGGTCCTTGTCGTACAGCCCGCGCGGGGGCGCGGGGTCTTTAAAAAAAAAGCGTCCAGAGCGCATCGTGTTCATGCGGATCCAAACGCCTTTGTTCAGTCCTTGCTGTGTCGTATGCTGTTTTCAGCGCCCGCTCAGGGCAGGATCCCCAGCCTCTTTGCAATGGGGATCGCCTTGGTGTGGGCGAACGTGCCGGGATAGGCCACCTTCATCAGCTCCCGGATGGCGTCGGCGGCCTTTTCCGGCTCGCCGTGGACCATCCAGTAGCAGTACAGGCTGTAATACAGGCCGTTGAGCTCCAGCCGCACCCGGTCCTTCTGGGGCAGCACGTTTTTCTCCAGCAGCGGAATGTCGATGAACTCCTCCGGGCTCACCAGCCCCTTGTACAGCAGCACCGAGCGGCGGTAGCCGTAGTCCATCTGCGGGGCCTCCACCGAGGCGTCCACCAGATCGAGGCTCTTCTCGGCCTCGGCGTAGCGGCCCAACTCCACGTTGGAGGTGTACAGCCAGTCCGCCAGGGGGTAGTGCTCTTCCGGCGCGGTGAGGGAGATGCAGCGGGTGAAATCGTCCAGCGATTCCTCCACATGGCCGTTCATGTTCAGGGTGGTGGCCCGGTAGTACCAGTAGATCCAGTTGGAGGAGTCCAGGTGGATGGCCACCGTGAAATCCGCCACCGCCTGCCAGAAATGGCCCGACGCACTGTGCCGCCGGCCGCGGCCGAAGTAGTTGGGCGCGTAGAAGGGGGCAAACGCAATGCCCCGGCTGTGGGCCTCGATGGCGCCCTCATAGTCCTTTTCCAGTGACAGCGCCGTGCCCAGGGCATAGAGCGCCGCCGCGTCGGTGTCGTCCTTTTCCAGGGCGGCCCTGGCCTCGGCCACGGTGGGGCGCATCATCAGGATCGTGCGCGCCTGCTCGTTCTTCTGCGGGTTGAACACAAACTTCATCCGTCGTTCCCTCCTTGTCGCCCCGGGGCCCCGGCCCCGGAAAATCATATATTTCATATTGATGTGTATATTCTTTCCGGCGCGGGGAGGAGGCGGGTGCGCCCCGGCGCGTTTTTTCGTCATCGCCCGGCCCGCGCGGTGATAAAATATGCGAAATCCCCTCTGTTTTCGCCGCTAAATTGCTTTTATTGTAATCATAAAAATGCAGTTTGTCAATGTTCATATGCACAAAGTTTATCAGTTTAAAGTCGTAAAATATCATATATTATTCTATATTGATTTTCACTCAAAGTTATGAAATAATGGTACAAAAGTGTGGCCGGAGAGGCCATTGCAAGGAGGGTAAACCATGAGCAACGCATCCGCCGACGCGGCCCGTATTTTAAAGGAGAGCTGCGCCATCGACTCACTGTTTCACGGCCTGTTCACCGACCCGCCCTTTGAGTGCGCGCCGGGCCACAGCATCGTGGACATCCTTCTGGAGGGCGGCGTGAGCGCCATCAGCACCACCATCGTGGACGACAACTACCCCAGCAACTTCACCGACTGCTGCAAGGCCATCCACCAGTATTACCTGTTGGAGGAGACCTGTCCGGACAAGGTGATCATCGCCACCAGCGCGGCGGACATCCTGCGGGCCAAGGCCGAGGGCAAGCTGGCGGTGATCATGAGCACCCAGGGGGCCTTCTGCTTTGAGCAGGACCTGCGCTACATCTCGCTTCTCAACCGCCTGGGGCTGAAGATCGTGCAGCTGACCTACAACCAGCAGAGTTTCATCGGTTCCGGCGCCTTTGTGAGCGACGACACCGGCCTGAGCCGCTTCGGCGAGCAGTGCATCTACGAGATGAACCGGGTGGGCATGCTGATCGACCTGTCCCACGCGGGGCGCAAGACCTCGCTGGACGCCATCGCCGTCTCCGCCGACCCGGTGATCTTCTCCCACTCCTCCTGCTACGACGTGGCAAAGCACACCCGCAACGCCAACGACGAGCAGATCAAAGCCCTGGCGGCCAAGGGCGGTGTGATCGGCCTGTGCCCCCACAGCGTGATGTGCAACGAGGACCAGAGCAGCTGGCCCACGGTGGACCGGTTCATCGACCACATCGAGCATGTGGCCGACCTGGTGGGCATCGACTATGTGGGCATCGGCACCGACCGCTGGAAGCGCCCCACCCTGGACTATCTGATGGGCCGGGTGGAGTTCGAGCGCACCTGCCCCCACTGGTTCGGCAAGTTCAGCGGCTACCAGAAGCATGTGCAGGGCTTCAACTACTTCGACGAGTGGGACAACCTGGTGGATCACATGCTGGCCCGGGGCTTTGGCGAAGAGGACATCAAAAAGGTGCTGGGCGGCAACCTGCTGCGGGTGTTCCGCAAGGTGTGGGACAAGGAGTGACGGGCCATGTATGACATCCTTATTAAAGGGGGCACGGTGATCGACGGCACCGGCGCCGCCGCCATGGAGGCCGACGTGGCCATCCAGGACGGGAAGATCGCCGCCATCGGCGCCATCGACCCCGCCCAGGCCCATGAGGTGATCGACGCGGCGGGCAAAACGGTGACCCCCGGCTTCATCGAGATGCACTCCCACGCCGACCAGACCCTGCTGGCCTACCCCACCATGGACAGCATGCTGCACCAGGGCATCACCACCTTTGTGGGGTGCATGTGCGGCCAGTCCATCGCGCCGGTGGGCAGATACTGGCTGGCCAACCAGGCCATGCGGGACATCTTTGACGAGCTGACCCCCAAGCTCTACGCCGACATGTACGCCGATGACTACTACGCTCTCAGCGAGGAGGTCATCCCCCTCATCCGCCGCCGCTGCGGCTTTGACGTGACCTGGCGCACCTTTCACGAGTGGCTGGACGCGGTGGACGCCCACGGCACCTCCGGCAACATCGTGCCGGTGCTGGGCTACAGCACCATCCGGATGAACGCCGCCGGCCCGGACGGCGACCGCCCCCTCACCGAGGCGGAGAAGGCGCAGCTGAAGGCGGACATCCACGAGGCGCTGGACGCCGGCGCCTTCGGCATGTCGGTGGGGCTGGACTATGAGCCGGGCATCTTTTCCGACACCGCCGAACTGCTGGAGATGAGCAAAGAGCTGAAAAAGGACGGGGGCATCCTGTTCGCTCACTGGCGCAAGACCGGCCAGCGCCGGGGCACCCCCAAGCGGCAGAAGAAGATCGACGGCATCAAGGAGATCCTGGAGATCGGCCTGGCCAACGACATCCAGGTGCAGATCTCCCACCTGTCCAAGGGCTACGACCTCTATCCCGCCAACGACGATTATCTGCAGGTCGCGGCCTCCAGGCGCACGCTGCAGGTGATCGACGAGTATGTGGCCAGGGGCGTGCGGGCCGGCTTTGACGTGATCCCCAACTCCACCGGCGGCACCATGATCGCCCCCGACCTGATCACCCTGTTCCGCCCCTGGTACAAGTTCACCGGCGGGGTGAGCCTGTTTTTGCGCAACCTGAACGGGCAGGACTACCGCCAGATGATCCGGGAGGCCATCTTCTCCGGCTCCTACTACATCCTGAACCCCAAGGTGCAGCCGGAGTGGGAGGACGAGATCAGAATCATCCGCTGCGCCCAGCGCCGCTACGAGGGCAAGACCGCCCGCCAGGTGGGGCAGATGATGGGCTGCGACACCCTCACCGCCCTGTTCGAACTGCTGCTGATCGACCGGCGCACCCAGATCTTCCGGGCGGTGCACGACGCCAACGCCGAGAGCGTCAAGACCTTTGTGGGCCACCCCCAGGCCACCCTGGGCAACGACACCTTCGTCTTCGGCGCCACCTCCACCGTGGCCTACGACCCCGAGAGCCCCGGCAACAAGCCCAACCCCAACACCTACTGCGGGTTCATCAAGTTTTTGACCGAGCTGGGGGGCGACGACCGGGTGGAGATGATCCGCAAACTCACCGGCCGGCCCGCCGAACTGCTGCATCTGAAAAAGCGGGGCACCCTGGCCCCCGGCAAGCAGGCGGATGTGCTGGTCATCGACTGGGAGGCCCTGAAGACCAACGAGAACGTCATCGACCCCACCGTCTACCCCGACGGCATCCAGCATGTGCTGGTGAACGGCGTGCCGGTCATCCGGGACGGCCGGCACACCGGCGCGCTGCCCGGCGGCGCCATCCGCCGGCAGGACTGCTGACATCCAACAGACAAGGAGGAAAACCGCATGTACACAACGGAAAAATTCGACCCGGCCACCTTCACCCCCGCCCGCTTCGAGTCCGACGGCGAGATCGAGCTGCGGGGCCAGCGGGTGCCCTACCACACCGTCAGCGAGGACAACGTGTTTTACGACAAGTCCGGCAAGGCGCTGGCCTCCATCTTCTCCTACTCCTACTTCCGTTCCGACGTGAAGGACACCGCCAACCGTCCGGTGGTGTTCGGCTTCAACGGCGGGCCTGGCTCCTCCTCCATGCATGTCCACGCGGGCTTTTTAGGCGCCACCCGGCTGGTGTACGAGGAGACCGACCGGGCCACCTCCCTGCCCCCCTACAAGAGCATGGACAACCCCGACTGCCTGCTGGACATCGCCGACGTGGTGCTGGTGGACCCGGTGGGCACCGGCTACGGCGTGCTGCTGGACGAGGGCAGCGCCAACAAGTTCTTCGGCATCGAGGAGGATGCCGAGGCCCTTTTGATGTTTGTGGAGAAGTGGCTGCACCGCTACGGCCGCTGGTCCAGCCCCAAGTACATCATCGGCGAGAGCTACGGCTGCACCCGCGCCGCCACCGCCGCCGGCATCGCCGCCACCCGCAGCCACGAGCGCTCCTATGCGGTGGCCTTTGACGGCATCGTGATGATCGGCAACACCGTGACCACCGGCAAGTACTTCGAGCGGGAGGTGCCGGTGGAGCACGCGGTGGTGGCCTTCCCCAGCTACGCGGCGATCCACTGGTACCACAACAGGCCCACCGACGAGTCTCTGGAGGCGTTCGTGGCCCGGGCCAAGGAGTTTGCCGACACCACCTACCTGAGCGCCCTCTACAAGGGCCGGCGGCTGCAGGGCGAGGAGCGGGAGGAGGTCATCCGCCAGATCTGCGGCTTCACCGGCGTGTCCCGTCAGTATCTTGCGGACCGGGACCTGCGCATCGAGGACGAGACCTTCCGGCTGGAGGTCATCAAGGACAAGGGCGCCTCGGTGGCCCGGTTCGACGGCCGCATCACCCGCCCCCGCTACACCCCGGAAGAGGTGGAAAAGACCGCGGGCCTGTGGGACGACGCCTCCAGCGACCGCTACGGCGCCTTCTTCTTCGGGGTGCTCACCGGCACCATCTTTCCCAAACTGAACATCCACCTGGACCGGGTCTATGTGCCTTCTGCCTGCATGTACGACATGTTCACCAAGGAGGACAAGTGGAACCGGGAGGCCCCCATGGGCACCACCGGCGAGCAGCTGCGCAGCGCCATGTACCGGATGCACGGCCTGCGGGTGTTCTTCGCCAACGGCTACTACGACACCGCCACCCACATCGGCATCATCGACTACATGCTGGACCACGCCGGCCTGCCCATGGACCGGGTGTGCCTGAAGGGCTACCCCTCCGGCCACATGATCTACATCGGCGAGGACAACGTGAAGGCCCTGTGCGACGATGTGCGCGACTTCCTGGAGGGCGGCATGCCCCACAACTGAGCGTTCCCCGGTCAGCTTTTGGAGGGTGGGCGCTCCCGCGTGGGGCGCCCGCCCTCCCCTTTGAGGCCGAAAAAGGCCCGTTCCGGTCAGGAACGGGCCTTTTGCATCTTTATACACTTTTCATTCATACAGGGCGGGGCGCACGGCTCACATCAGTTCCCGGAGTTTGTCCAGGAAGGCCTCCTCGCCCCAGGTGTTGATCTTGAAAAGCAGCGCCTGGCTGCCCCCGGCGGTGATAGCCGAGAGGTGCACCGGCCCGCCGCCGCTCTGGAACAGGGTCACGCTCATGCTCAGGCGGTTGCCGCCGGCATAGCTGTAGCGCTCGAACACCCGCACGCTGCACCGGGCGCCGCCCTCGGAAAAATCGCTGGACGCCTCCAGCGAGGCCGAGACGCTGCCCTCCAGGATGCCCTGCTCGATGCGCGCCAGCAGCCCGTCGAAATTTTCCTGCAGCGCACGCTCCAGTTTTGCCATGCCGCCTCTCCCCTTTTTCGTTTTTTTGCCGCCCCGCGCGGGGGACAATTTGATTCTGCCAGATTTTTTCGCCCGCGTCAAGCAAAGAAAAAGAAAACGGCCCCGGTCAAAAGACCGGGGCCGCTGGTGCGGATGAAGGGACTTGAACCCATATGGAGTTGCCCCCACTAGAACCTGAATCTAGCGCGTCTGCCAATTCCGCCACATCCGCATATTCTGTGCGCCAGCCGAACCGCTGTTGGAGCAGGTGATGGGAGTCGAACCCACGTCCTCAGCTTGGAAGGCTGATGTACTAGCCGTTGTACGACACCTGCACATCGGCTGCGAAATGTATTATAGCATAGCCCCCCGCCGATTGCAAGCATTTTTTTGCGGCGCGCCGGCGGGGGGCGGGCGCCCTTTACTTTCGGCCGATCCGTGCTATAATTATACCGTTTTACAAACGTTTCAGAGGGGGCCGTTTGGTTGAACAAGCGATACAAAGGCGCGGTGTACATCGTGCTGTCGGCCTTTTTCTTTGCGCTGATGGCGCTGCTGGTGCGGCTGGCGGGGGATCTGCCCGCCGTGGAGAAAAGCTTTTTCCGCAATGTGGTGGCGCTGTTCTTCGCGGCGGCGGTGCTGGCGAAAAAGCGTCCCGCCATCCGCATGGAAAAGGCTGACTGGCTGTATATGTTCCTGCGGGCCTCCTTCGGCACGCTGGGTGTGCTGGGCAACTTCTACGCGGTGGACCACCTGCTGCTGGCCGACGCCTCGCTGCTCAACAAGATGGCGCCCTTCTTTGCCATCCTGATGAGCGCGCTGCTGCTGAAAGAGAAGCTGAGCCGCTTCCAGATGGGGGTGGTGGCGGCGGCGTTCTGCGGGGTGCTGCTGGTGGTGAAGCCCACCGGGCAGAATCTCTCCCTCGGGCCGGCGCTCATCGGCCTTTTGGGCGGCTTCGGCGCCGGCTTTGCCTACACCATGGTGCACCTGATGGGCAGCCGCGGCGTGCCCGGGCCCCTGATCGTTTTTTGCTTTTCCCTGTTCTCCTGCCTGGTGACCGGGCCGGTGATGCTGTTGGACTTTGTGCCCATGACCCCCTCCCAGCTGGGGATCCTGCTGCTGGTGGGGCTTTCGGCGGCCCTTGCCCAGTTCTCGGTCACCGCCGCCTACTCCTGCGCCCCGGCGCGGGAGATCTCGGTGTTCGACTACTCCCAGGTGCTCTTCTCGGCGCTGCTGGGCTTTTTGTTCTTCGGGCAGCTGCCCGACGCGCTGAGCTGCCTGGGTTACCTGCTGATCGTCGCCACCGCGGCGGCGAACTTTGTGTACAATCTGCGCCGGACGGCGTGACGAGGTGTTTTTATGAGTTTGGCGGAACTTTTGATCCTGGCGGTGGGCCTCTCCATGGATGCCTTTGCCGTGTCCATCTGCAAGGGGCTCAGCCAGCAGCGGCTGAAAGCGGGCCACATGGTCGTCACCGGCCTGTATTTCGGCGGCTTCCAGGCGCTGATGCCGCTGCTGGGCTTTCTTTTGGGCGCCCAGTTCGCCCGGTTCATCAGCGGCTTTGATCACTGGGTGGTGTTCGCCCTGCTGGCCTTCATCGGCGCGGGGATGATCCGGGAATCCCGGGAGGCGGCCTGCCCGGCGGACAAGGGCTTTTCCCCCAAAGAGATGCTGCCGCTGGCGGTGGCCACCAGCATCGACGCGCTGGCCGCCGGGGTGAGCCTGGCGCTGCTGAAGGTGAACATCTTCTGGGCGGTGGGCTTCATCGGGCTGACCACCTTCTGCCTCTCCGCCCTGGGCGTATGGGTGGGCCACCGGTTCGGCACCCGCTACAAGGGCGGCGCGGAACTGGCGGGCGGCATCGTGTTGATCCTGATCGGCATCAAGGTGCTGGCAGAGCATATGGGCCTGCTGGCGCTGTGATCTTATAAAAAAGGAGGCAAGGGCCATGGAGATGCGGGAGTGTCTGCCCTTCTGGAAGGAACTGACCGTCCAGCAGCAGGCGAAGCTGGAGAGCGCCGCCACGCTGGAGCATGTGAAAAAGGGCGAGGTGATCCACAACGGCACCGCCGACTGTGTGGGCCTGCTGGTGATCGTGAGCGGCCAGCTGCGGGGCTTTTCCCTCTCGGAGGACGGGCGGCAGGTGACCATCTACCGGCTGTTCAGCCGGGACGTCTGCCTGATGAGCGCCTACTGCATGCTCAACAGCCTGCAGTTTGACATCTCGGTGGAGGCCGAGCAGGACAGCGTGTTCTGGCGCATCCCCGCGCCGGTGTACAAGGAGCTGATGCGCCAGTCGGCGCCGGTGGCGAACTTCACCACCGAACTCATCGCCAGCCGCTTTTCTGACGTGATGTGGCTGCTGGACCAAATCCTCTACAAGCATCTGGACAGCCGCCTGGCCGCCTTTCTGGTGGAGGAGTGCCGCCTGACCGGCTCGGACACCCTGTCCCTCACCCACGACGCCATCGCCGGGCATCTGGGCAGCGCCCGGGAGGTCATCACCCGGATGCTGCGCTACTTCTCCTCGGAGGGGCTGGTGAAGCTGGGCCGGGGCAGCCTGCAGGTGCTGAACACCGAGCGGCTGATCCACATTGCCGGCGACAGCCTGCGGTGACACACAAAAAGCGCGGCGCGGAAGGGGCTTCCTTCCGCGCCGCGCTTTTTTCATTTTTACCAGCCCACGCTGGCCACCGGCTCGCCCTCCAGGGTCTTGGCGGTGAAGGTGCCGTTCTCGTAGACCATGTAGCTGTGGCTGCCGTCCTTGGGCAGCGACACGCTGCCGGGGTTGAGGATCAGGGTGTCGCCCTGCCGCTCGGCGTGTTTCACATGGATGTGGCCGAAGGCAAAGGCGCTGCCGGCGGGCAGCGGGGGCAGGTGGTCCGGGTCGAAGAGGTGGCCGTGGGTGGCAAAGAGGGTGTGGCCGTTCTCCAGCAGGATGGTGGTGTAGTCCGCCAGGATGGGGAACTCCAGCACCATCTGGTCCACCTCGGCGTCGCAGTTGCCCCGCACGGCGATGATCTTCTCCTTCAGGCCGTTGAGCAGGGGGATGACCTGTTTGGGGGCGTAGCCCTGGGGCAGGTCGTTGCGGGGCCCGTGGTAGAGCAGGTCGCCCAGCAGCAGGATCTTGTCCGGCTGCTCGGCGTCGATGCGCTCCAGCAATTTTTCGCAGTAATGGGCCGACCCGTGCAGGTCGGAGGCGATGAGCAGTTTCATGGTGTTTCTCCTTTGCGGCGTTCAGCTGTACTTTTTCACGATGGCCTTCATCTCGTCAAAGTGCTCCTCCATCTCCGCCACCAGCTTGAACTGGGTGCGGCAGCGCACAAGATTGTGGGTGGGATACTGGGTCTTGAAATAGACGTCGCCCTGGAGGTAGTCGGTCAAAAAGCGGATCCCGCACTCCAGCGTGATGACCCGGGCGCCCCAGGGCAGATACTCCTTTTCCGCCTCGGTGAGCACGTCGCCGGCGGTCTCCAGATAGCCCTTGGTGTAGGCCTCGAACAGATCCAGTTCAAAGTGCACCTTGCTCACATCCGGCTCGTCCTCCGCCGCGCGGGTGGCGCCAAAGCGGATGGAGTCGCCGAAATCGTTCAGCGCCAGGCCCGGCATGATGGTGTCCAGGTCGATGATGCACATCCCCTTGCCGGTGGTCGTGTCGAACAGGATGTTGTTGAGTTTTGTGTCGTTGTGGGTCACCCGCAGGGGCAGCTTGCCCGCCCGCAGGCCGTCCATCAGCACGCTGCAGTCGGCGGCGCGGGCCAGCACGAAGTCGATCTCCTTTTTGCAGCTGCGCACCCGGTTCTTCACGTCCCGCTGCACCGCCCGCCGGAAGGCCCGCAGGCGGCTCTCGGTGTCGTGGAATTTGGGGATGGTCTCGTGGAGCGTCTCGATGGGGTAGCCGTCCAGCTGCTTTAAAAAGGTGCCGAAGCTGCGGGCCGACTGATAGAACTGCTCCGGGGTCTCCACGCTCTGATAGCACACCGAATCGGCGATGTAGTTGTAGCAGCGCCAGGGCTGGCCGCGGGTGTCCTGGTAGTAATTTTCGCCGCTTTTGGTCTTGATGTAGCTCAGGGTCTCCCGGTCGGGGTCGCCCCCCGCCGCCCGGATGACGGTGCGCAGATACTCGGTGACGCCGAAGATGTTCTGCATCACCTCTTTGGGGTTTTTGAACACATGGGTGTTCACCCGCTGTAGCACATAGCTCAGCTCGTCTCCCCTTTCCCCCGGCATATACACCGCGTAGGTCTCGTTGATGTGGCCCGCGCCGAAGGGCTTGACGTAGCTGCACTGGTTGCCGAAGCCGAAGGCGTAAAGGGCGTCCTGCAACTCGCGGCTGTCCACCCCGTCGATGACCCGCCGCTGGGCGAAGATCACCTCGCCCGCCTCCACCTTGCGCCCAGGGGCGATCTGGCAGTTGGCCTTCACCACGCTGCCCAGGCTGATGTGGGCGCCGTCGCCCACGACGGTGTCGTGGTCGATGATGGCGCCGCAGTTCACCAGGCACCCCTTGCCCAGCACCGTGTGGGTGTTCACCACCGCCCGCTGCATCACAAAGCTGCCCGCCCCGATCACCGCCGAGGGGCTGACCACCGCCGAGGGGTGGATGATGGTGGGTACCACAAAACCCGCCTGCAGCAGGTTTTCCACCCACTGCACCCGTAGCTTGTTGTTGCCGAAGGCCGCCACCGCGCAGGGAAACTCCTCCCGCAGGGCGGTGTAATCCACCAGCTTGCCGATCACCTCCGGGCCCTTGGCGGCGTCGTCCAGCATGGCGATGCGGTCAAACTGGCGGGTGCTCTGCACGTTTTCATAGATCATGCGGCCAAAGCCGCCCGCGCCTAAGATCAACAGATTCGGCATTGCGTCGTCTCCTTTATCCGGCCCCGCCAGAATGCGGGGCTTCTTCTTATTTATTATAGAAGAAAGCGGCTGGGGTTGCAACCGCGCCGCGCCCCTTTCGCAAATTTTGCGGGCGTGGCTGCAAGCGCCACCCCGGCAGCCCGGCGCGCGGCGGAGGTCAGGCCGGCCGCGCCCGAATCTTTTCAACATTTCTTCGCCTGTTTTGTGCGCAGCGCGCGCTTGTCCGCCCGTCGCTTTATCACTTTTGTGCGCTAAAGAGAAATTTTCCCGTGCCGCGGCGGGATTTTCCGGCATCTTTCCGGGTTGCATTTTCCCCAGAGGCGGTATAATCGAAAACAAATCAAGGGAGATTTTTCCGGAGACCGCGGCTTCGGAAAGATCTCCCTTGTTTTTGTTCCGCTCCCCTTTGCCGGGGCGGAACGCACAGAGAAAGGGGAGGAAACGTATGACACAAGAGATCATGAGCGCTGTGGATACAGAACTTTTTGCGGTCTGGTTTTTGATCGGCGCCGCGCTGGTGTTCTGGATGCAGGCGGGGTTTGCCATGGTGGAAGCCGGCTTTACCCGCGCCAAGAACACCGGCAACATCCTGATGAAGAACCTGATGGACTTCTGTATCGGCACCATCGTGTTCATTTTGATCGGTTTTGGATTCCTGATGGGCGAGGACCTGCTGGGCTTCATCGGCAAGCCGGGCTTTGACATCTTCACCGCCTACGAGAATTTTGACTGGTCCAACTTTGTATTCAACCTGGTATTCTGCGCCACCACCGCCACCATCGTGTCGGGGGCCATGGCCGAGCGCACCCGCTTTTTGTCCTACTGCGTGTACTCGGCGGTGATCTCCGCGCTGGTGTATCCCATCGAGGCCCACTGGATCTGGGGCGGCGGCTGGCTGGCCTCCAACACCATCTTCCATGACTTCGCCGGCTCCTGCGCCATTCACATGGTGGGCGGCTTCACCGCCCTGATCGGCGCGAAGCTGCTGGGGCCACGCATCGGCAAATTTGTGCGGGACGACAGCGGCAAGGTGGTCAAGATCAACGCCTTCCCGGGGCACAACCTGGCGCTGGGCTGCCTGGGCTGCTTCATTCTGTGGCTGGGCTGGTACGGCTTCAACGGCGCCGCCTGCACCAGTGTTGCGCAGCTGGGCTCGGTGTTCCTCACCACCACGGTGGCCCCCTCGGTGGCCACCGTGGTGTGCATGGTGTTCACCTGGGTGCGCTACGGCAAGCCGGATATCTCCATGTGCCTGAACGCCTCGCTGGCGGGGCTGGTGGCCATCACCGCCCCCTGCGACGTGACCGACGCCCTGGGCGCCATCGTCATCGGCGCGGTGGCCGGCGTGCTGGTGGTGTTCGGCGTGTGGTTTTTGGACAGCGTGCTCCATGTGGATGGCCCGGTGGGCGCGGTGGCCGTGCACTTCTTCAACGGCCTGTGGGGCACCCTGGCGGTGGGTCTGTTCGCCACCACCTCCGCCCCCGGCAACGACAGCCTGACCGGCCTGTTCTACGGCGGCGGCTTCAGCCTGCTGGGCGCGCAGCTGCTGGGCGTCGTCACCGTGCTGGCCTGGACCGGCGTGACCATGACCATCTTCTTCCTGCTCATCAAGGCCATCTTCGGGCTGCGGGTCAGCGAGGAGGAGGAGATCACCGGCCTGGACGCCACCGAGCACGGCCTGCCCTCCGCCTATGCGGGCTTTGCCCTGATGGACATCTCCAACACCATGACCATGGACGTGAACGAGAACACCGACCTGGGCACCGGCGACTACGCGGCCGCCAGCACCGCCCAGAAGGAGGCCGCTGTGAAGGTGGTGCAGGCCCCCGCCGCATCCACCGGCATCCACAAGGTAGTCATCATCTCCCGTCTGTCCCGCTACGACCACCTAAAGAAAGCCCTGAACGACATCGGCGTCACCGGCATGACCGTGACGCAGGTGATGGGTTGCGGCATCCAGAAGGGCGCGGGCGAAAAGTACCGCGGCGTGGAGATCGACGCCACCCTGCTGCCCAAGGTGAAAGTAGAGGTGGTGGTGAGCACCATCCCGGTGGAGACGGTGATCGAGGCCGCCAAGAAGGCGCTGTACACCGGCCACATCGGCGACGGCAAGATCTTCGTGTACGGCGTGGACAAGGTGGTGAAGGTCCGCACCGGCGAGGAGGACCTGGCCGCCCTGCAGGACGTGGAGTAAGCTTTTCCCCAAAAAGCAAGCAAGCAAACAAAACCCCCGGGCCGCAAGGTCCGGGGGTTTTGTTTGCGTTTCGCTCACGCTTTTTTGCGTGCCGGCAGCTGGGCCAGCACTATGGCGCAGAACACCAGGCAGCAGCCCGCCAGCTCCCGCGCCGTGAGGGCCTGGCGCAGCACCAGCCAGCCCGCCAGCACGCTGAACACACTCTCCAGGCTGAGGGTCAGGCTGGCGAGGGTGGGTTCCACATGCTTCTGGGCCACCACCTGCAGGGTGTAGGCCACGCCGCAGCTGAACACGCCGGCGTAGACGATCGGCCACCCCGCGGCCAGCACGCCCGCCAGGGTGGGCGCCTCGAACAGCAGCGAGGGCACGGCGCAGAACACGCCCGCCACAAAAAACTGGACGCAGGAGAGTTTGACCCCGTCCACCAGGGGGGAGAAATGGTCGATGACGAGGATGTGGATGCTGAACAGCGCGCTGCACCCGAAGAGCAGCCACTCGCCGGGGCCCAGCGCGCTGCCGCCGCTCCAGCACAGCAGGTACAGTCCCGCCAGGGCCACCGCCACCGCCAGCCACACCTTCGCGCCCGGCCTGCGGTGAAAAAACACCCCCAGCACCGGCACGATGACGATGTACAACGCGGTGATGAACCCGGCCTTGCCCACGCCGGCGTACTGCAGCGCCCACTGCTGCAGGCTGCTGGCAAGGCCCAGGATCACGCCGCACAACACGCCGCCCACCCAGAGATTTTTTTGGTCGGACGGCGCGTCGCCCTCCCGCCGGTTGCCGGACAGACGGCCCAGCAGGGGGATCAGGGGCAGCAGCACCGCGCCGCCCAGCAGGCTGCGCACACTGTTGAAGGTGAACGGCCCCACATATTCGTTGCCCACGCTCTGCGCCACGAACGCCGCGCCCCAGATCAGGGCGGTGAGCACCAGCATGGGCAGATACTTCAGTTCCTGTTTCAAACCACGGGCCCCTCCCCTTGTCAGTGGTCCGCGCCGAATCCCAGGGCGGACAGATCCACCGCCGGCGGCCGGGGAGTCTGCGGCTGCACCGGCGGCGCCGCCGGCGCGGCGGGAGCGGCCGGCGCGTCAAAAACATCCAGCAGGGTGTCGAACCCCTCCTCCTCGGCCGGGGCGCTCTCCCCGTCCGGGCCGGCGGGCACATCAAAGCCCTCCGGCGCAGCGGCAACTTCGCCGGCGGGGGAAGCCGCGCTCTCCCCATCAGGGCCGGCGGGCGCATCGAAGCCCTCCGGCGCGGCGTCCGCTTCGCCGGCCGGGAAACGCGCGCCCCCCGCTTGGTCGGCGCCGGGAACAGTTTCAAAGGCGGCGCCGAAGCTGTCCGCCACCGGGGCCGCCGGGGCCGCCGCCATCCACTCTGCGGGCAGGGAGGGAAGCAGGTCGGCGGCCAGTTCCTCCATGCACACACAGTCCTCCGGCAGGTCGGTGAGGGTGGCGCCGTAGTGGGCCATCAGCACCCGGCCCGCCGGGCCCACCAGCAGGGTCAGCGGCAGCTGCCAGGCCTCGCCCGGCTGGGGGTGAAAGCCCTGCTTTTTTGCCGCGTTCAGGATCTTCATCGCCTTGAGGGAGAAGCACTTCATCCGGCTCTTTTCACTGCGCACATTGAAAAAGCGGTAGAGCACCCCCTCGGCGTCGCACATCAGGCCGTAGGGCATGGTCCCCTCCGGGATGGCCTTGGAGATCGTCTGGGGCCTGGTGCGCACCACGCACACCAGCCGGGCGCTGCGCAGCGCGGCGGCGGATTTGATGTACTCCATGATGTAGTGCCGCGTGAGCGGGTGGCCGAAGTTGCGCAGAAACACCAGAAAGACCGGCCTGTCCCCTTCCAGCAGCTGATAAAAGCTCTGCTGGGGCTGATAGGGGGTGTCAAAGCGGAACTCCGGGATCACATCGCCGGCGCGCAGTTGTTTTGCCATGGGGCCGATCTCCTTTTTTCGCAGGATGCGTCTTCTTTCTATTCTACACGTTCCGCCCTTTCTGTCAATGTGGTATAATGGATGCACAAGCAATCTTTGCCGCAAGGAGGAATGAAGGATGCACGACGCCGTAAAAGACAACACGGAAAAGCGGGCCAAACGGGTGATCGCCGCCCTGAAGGCCAACAACATGGAGGGCTGGTATCTGCCCGACGCCGCAGGCGTGCGGGAGTTTGTGGAAAAGCTGATCCCGGAGGGGGCGGTGGTGTCCAGCGGGGGCAGCATGACCCTGGCCGAGACCGGCGTGATCGACCTGCTGGGCAGCGGGCGCTATCAGTATCTGGACCGCAGCAAGGCGACCACCGGTGAGGAGATCGGCCGGCTTTACCGCCAGGTGTTCAGCGCCGACTGGTATCTGGCCAGCGCCAACGCCATCACCGAGGCGGGTGAAATCTACAACGTGGACGGCAACTCCAACCGGGTGGCCGCCATCACCTTCGGGCCGGCCAACGTGCTGCTGGTGGTGGGCTGCAACAAGATCGTGAAGGACCTGGCCGCCGCGAAGGACCGGGTGGAGGCCATCGCCGCCCCCGCCAACACGGTGCGCCTTTCCTGCGCCACCCCCTGCGCCGCCACCGGCAAGTGCGAGCACTGCCACAGCCCCGCGCGCATCTGCTGCACCACCACCATCCACAGCTTCCAGCGCATTCCCGGCCGCATCAAGGTGCTGCTGGTGGGCGAGCCGCTGGGCTTCTGAGCCGGGGCGGGGGGACAGGCCGGTGGCGCGCCGCACTGTCAGCCCCCGGCTTTCCTTCCGGCGAACGCCGCCGGCGGGCGGACGGCCCCGCCGCCTTTTCCCGGCGCGGCACAAAAAAAGCGCGGGCGCATCCCCTTCCGGGGATGCGCCCGCGTTTTTTCTATAAAGGCCCCGCCTTGCCGTCTGCGACCAATCAAAACCTACCCGATGGCAGGTGGGTGCCCTGTGCCCGGTCTCGCGCTCCCTTCGTCCGCCTTGGTCCGCGCGTGCGCGGGGCGGGAGGTCTGCAATCCGCCGGGCAACGGCGGGCTCCCTATATTTGATTAGTAGGATTATATCAAGCCGCAACAAATCGCACAAGGCAGGAAAGCCGCCCTTTACTGCTCGATGTCAAAAAACTCCTGCAGGCGCTTTTCGAACATCTTGCTCACCTTGAACAGTTCCTCGTCGTCCTCAACGATGTCCAGATACTCGCCGTCGGCGTCCTCGCCCACCTTCATCAGGATCAGCTCGGCCTCGGTCTCCTCCAGCTGCTTTTCGTCCTCCACATAGGGCACCAGCGCCATATAGTGAGTATCGTCCAGATCCGCCGCGTCGATCACGTCAAAGACGTGCTCTTTGCCGTCCTCATCCTCCAGGGTGATAAGGTCGGGGGTGTAATCGTCTTCCTGCGGGGTGGGGGGCACTTTGGTTTCAGCCATGGCGTTATCCTCTTTTCATCGCGGCGGCGCGCCGCCGTTCATTCCTTTCTCAGTGTAACCTGTTTTTCCCCCGCCGTCAATACCGAAATTGCCGGGGACCGGGTGTGAAACTTTTTGCCCCTCCCCTGCTATTTTGCCCTGAGGTATGCTATAATATTGATACATTCTGTTTTCCAGTAAAAGGAGTCACTGATGCGACGTTTTGCTTTTCTGGCCGCCTGCCTGCTGGCCGCCGGCGTGCTGGCCGGCTGCGGCGGCACGCCCGAACCGGGCGACGCCGTCCGGCGGGAGGCCTTTGAATCCGCCGAGGTGCAGTTTGCCGCCCCCGCCGAGGGCGACACCATCGCCATCTTCGACACCAGCGCCGGCGAGGTGCGGGCGGTGCTCTACCCCGACCTGGCCCCCATGGCGGTGGACAACTTCGTGGGCCTGGCAAACCAGGGCTATTACAACGGGCTTTCCTTTCACCGGGTGATCTACGGCTTTGTGGTCCAGAGCGGCGATGCCACCGGCACCGGCCTGGGCGGCTCAAGCATCTGGAGCGGCAACCCCTTCCCCGCCGCCTACACCGACAAGCTGCACCACTACGCCGGCGCGCTGTGCGCCCCGGTGAGCCCGGACGCTTCTCCCTCCACCCTGAGCCAGTTCTACTTTGTGCAGGCGCTGCCCTCCAGCGTGGACAAGGCCGCCCAGCAGACCCTGGCGGACGCGGGGGTGCGCCAGGAGGTGATCGACGCCTACGCCGCGGTGGGCGGGCTGCCCTATCTGGACAACACCGACACGGTGTTCGGCCAGATCTACGAGGGGATGGACGTGGTGGACGCCATCGCCGGCGCCGAGGTGGACGAGGCCGGCAAGCCGCTGGAAGAGGTGACGCTGAACAGCGTGACCATCTCCACCTACGGCGCGCCCGATCCCGCGGCCTCCGAACCCGCCTCCGAACCCGCAGCCTCCGCGCCGGCCTCCGGCTCCGCGGCGGGATGACCCGCCCCGGGCCCCGCCGGGCAGATGTTGTCTTTTTCGGCCCGCGCCGTGGTGCGCGGGCCTGTTTTGTGTTATAATACCCGGGGACGCCTCGTTTTATGGAGGAAGGGGGGAGTTCGCCGTGTCCAACACCGCGCAGCAGATGAAAAATGCCCGGCAGAAGGTGAAAAAGGCCAAGCGCCGGCTGGGCAAAGGCCTGTACACCCGCACCTTCTTCTTTGTGGTGCTGCTGCTTTTGCAGATCGTGCTCACCTTCTCGGTGCCGGTGGTGCTGGGCCGCTTTTCCGCCCCCTTCTACATCGGGGCGGTGGTGCTCAGCGTGCTGGTGGTGATCGCCCTGCTGGAGCACGACGGCATCAACCCCGCCTACAAGATCATGTGGATCCTCATCATCCTGCTGATGCCGCCCCTGGGGGTGGTGTTCTACCTGTTCTGGGGCCACCACAACACCACCAACCGCCACGCCCGGCGGATGAACTCCATCTGCGCCCGGCTCAGCCGCACCCTGCCCCAGGACCCCTCCGTCCTGCATCGGCTGGAGGTGCAGGACGCCGGCCTCGCCCGCAGCGCCCGGTACCTCATCCGAAACGCCGGCGCGCCCCTCTACGCCGACACCCGCAGCGAATACTACGCCTGGGGCGAGGAGTTCTTTCCCCGCTTTCTGGAGGAGCTTAAAAAAGCCGAGCACTTTATCTTTATGGAATATTTCATCCTCAAGCCCGGCTATATGTGGGACACCACCCTGGAGGTGCTGAAGGAGAAGGCCGCCGCCGGCTTGGACGTGCGCCTTTTGTACGACAGCCTGGGCTGCATGCTCACCCTGCCGGAGGACTACGACGAACAGCTGCGGGAGTGGGGCATCCAGTGCGAGCGCTTCTCCCCCTTCCGCCTTTCCGCCCACATCTCGGACTACACCATGTTCAACCACCGGGACCACCGCAAGATCACCGTGATCGACGGCAACGTGGGCTTTGTGGGCGGGCTGAACTTTGCCGACGAGTATATCAACCGCAAAAAGCGCTTTGGCGTGTGGAAGGACACCGGCCTGATGCTGCGGGGCAGCGGCGTGTACAACCTCACCGCCCTGTTCCTGGAGAGCTGGGATTTCACCACCGGCGATTCCAGCTGCCTGGAAAAATTCGCCCCCACCCTGCGCTATTCGGCGGACGGCATGGTGCAGCCCTACGGCGATTCGCCCCTGGACGAGGAGGCGGTGGCGGAAAACGTCTACTTCAACATCCTGCAGCAGGCCACCGACTACGTCTACATCGCCACCCCCTACCTGGTGGTGGACAACGAGATGATCACCACCCTGAGCCTCATCGCCAAGAGCGGCGTGGACGTGCGGATCATCACCCCCGGCATCCCGGACAAGAAGTACGTCTACTGGGTGACCCAGAGTTACTATTCGGTGCTGATGAAGGCGGGGGTGCGCATCTTTGAGTACAGCCCCGGCTTCATCCACGCCAAGATGTACGTCTCGGACGACAAGACCGCCGTGGTGGGCAGCGCCAACATGGACTACCGCAGCCTCTATTTGCACTTTGAGAACTGCTGCGTGTTCTACGGCGGACGGATGGTGCAGGACGTGTACACCGACCTGACCCGCTGTATGCAGGTGAGCCACGAGGTGACCTGGGAGGACGTGAAGAACGTACCGCTGCCAAAGCGGGCCTTCCGGATACTGCTGCGGCTGTTCGCGCCGCTTTTGTAAAAAGAGAAAAGGAGAACTTGGATGGCAAAGATCGTTGTGATCGACGGACAGGGGGGCGGCTTCGGCCGCGCGCTCATTGAAAAACTTCGCGCCGGGGGCTACGCCGGCGAGATCCTGGCGGTGGGCACCAACGCCGCCGCCACCGCCGCCATGCTCAAGGCGGGAGCCAGCGCCGGGGCCACCGGCGAGAACGCGGTGGTCTGGAACGCCGGCCGGGCCCAGGTCATCGCCGGGCCCATCGGGCTGGTGATGGCGAACAGTATGCTGGGGGAGTGCAGCCCGGCCATGGCGGCGGCCGTGGCCGAAAGCCCCGCCCACAAGGTGCTCATCCCCGCCAGCCGGTGCGGCGCCTCCGTGGCGGGGCTGCCGGAACTGCCGCTGGCGGACTACATCGCCGACGCCGCCCGGCGCATTCTGGAACTGGTGTGAAAACGCAGCCCGCACCCTTTCGAAAAGGGTGCGGGCTTTTTTTGTTCAGCGGCTGCCCGCCCGCAGCAGCGCCTTGCCCAGTTCCACCGCTGGCAGCACCGCCAGCGCCAGGCCCAGGGCCAGACCGCACTGGGCGGGGGTGAGCAGCGCGAAGCCGAAGGCCGCGGCGGCGGGGGGCCAGGCCAGCACCCCCAGGCTCAGGGCCAGGCTGCCCGCCATGGCCCCCCACAGCCAGGGGTTGTGGCCGGGCAGGGCGAACACGCTGCCCCGCTGGCTGCGCATGTTGAAGCTGTGGAAGATCTCGGCCATGCTCATGGTCAGAAAGGCCATGCTCACCCCTGTGCCGCTCTGCGCCACCTGCCACAGCCCCGTCTCCAGCCGCACGCCGGCGAAGTAGGCCGCCAGCGTCAGGCCGGTGACCAGCAGGCCCTGCCAGACCACGTCCAGCCCCAGCCCCCCGGCGAAGATGCTCTCGCCGGGGCGGCGGGGCGGGCGGTCCATCACGCCGGGTTCCGCCTTCTCCATGCCCAGCGCCAGGGCGGGGAAACAGTCGGTGATGAGGTTGATCCAGAGCAGGTGCACCGGCTTGAGCAGGGTGACGCCCAGCAGGGTGGCAAAGAAGATGCTCAGCACCTCGCTGGCGTTGCTGGCCAGCAAAAACTGCACCGCCTTGCGGATGTTGTCGTAGATGCGCCGGCCCTCGGCCACGGCGGCCACGATGGTGGCAAAGTTGTCGTCGGTGAGCACCATGTCCGCCACGTTTTTGGTCACGTCGGTGCCGGTGAGGCCCATGCCCACCCCGATGTCCGCCGCCTTGAGGGCGGGGGCGTCGTTCACCCCGTCGCCGGTCATGGCGGTGACGCAGCCCGCCGCCTTCCAGGCGCGGACGATGCGCACCTTGTGCTGGGGCTGCACCCGGGCGTAGACGCTGAAGGCGGGGGCGCGGCGGGTCAGTTCCCCGTCGCTCATCCGGTCCAGTTCCGCGCCGGTCACTGCCTGGCTGTCGCTTTGCAGGATGCCCAGCTGCCGGCCGATGGCGGCGGCGGTGTCCCGGTGGTCGCCGGTGATCATCACCGGGCGGATGCCCGCCGCCCGGCAGCGGGCGATGGCCGCCGCCGCCTCGGGGCGCACCGGGTCCATCATGCCCACCAGGCCGATGAAGGTCAGCTGCCGTTCCGCCGTCTCGGGCCGCAGGTCGGCGGGCAGGGCGGGCCATTCCCGCCTTGCCGCCGCCAGCACCCGCAGCGCCGCCCGGGCCATGGCCCGGTTCTCGGCCAGGATGGCCGCCCGGTCAGCGGCGGTGAGGGGCACCGCCGCGCCGTTTTTCAGCCAGTGGGTGCACTTTTCCAGCAGCACGTCCGGCGCGCCCTTCACATACTGGGTCACCCCCGGCTTGCCTTTGTGGGTGTGGAAGGTGCTCATCCGCTTGCGGGCCGAGTCAAAGGGCAGTTCCGCCACCCGCGGCTCGGCGGCGAGGGCCGCCCGGGAGAGGCCCAGCTGCGCCGCGTACTCCACCAGGGCGCACTCGGTGGGCTCCCCCTCCGCCCTGCCCCCCTCGCCCTGCACCGCGTCGCTGCACTGGGCCAGCGCCCGGGCCAGCTCCGCCTCGGGGCCCCAGTGCCGCTGCACCTGCATCTTGTTCTGGGTGAGGGTGCCGGTCTTGTCGGAGCAGATGACCTGGGCGCAGCCCAGGGTCTCCACGGCGGTGAGCCGGCGGATGACCGCCCCCTGCCGGCTCATGCGGGTGACCCCCATGCTCAGCACGATGGTCACCACCGCCGCCAGCCCTTCGGGCACCGCCGCCACCGCCAGGCTCACCGCCACCATGAAGCTGGAGAGCACGGTGGCAAGATCGGTGCTGCCCGCCTGCCACAGCCCGAAGCCGAAGATGAACACGCAGATGGCCAGCACCAGCACGCTCAGCGCCCGGCTGAGAGCCGCCAGCTTCTGCTGCAGCGGGGTCTTGCCCTGGGCGGTGGCCGCCAGCACCCCGGCGATGTGCCCCATCTCGGTGTCCATGCCGGTGGCGGTGATGAGCAGCCGGCCCCGGCCATAACTCACCGTGCTGCCCATGTAGGCCATGCAGTGCCGGTCGCCCAAAGGCACGGGGCGGCCGCCGGGCAGGGCGGCCGCGGATTTTTCCACCGGCACGCTCTCGCCGGTGAGGGCCGCCTCCTCGATTTTCAGCGCCGCCGCCTCCACGACGCGCCCGTCGGCGGGCACGGCACAGCCCGCCTCCAGCAGCACCACGTCCCCGGGCACCAGGTCCCGGCTGGCCACCGTCACCGGGCGGCCGCCCCGCACCGCCCGGCTGTGGGCGGCGGTCATCCTTTGCAGCGCCTCGATGGCCTTTTCCGCCTTGCTCTCCTGATAGACCCCCAGCAGCGCGTTGATGAGCACCACCGCCAGGATGATGAACACATCGGCAAAACTCTCCCCCGCGCAGGCGGCGGTGAGGGCGGAGAGGGCCGCCGCGGCCAACAGCACCAGGATCATTGGGTCCGCCATCTGCTGCAAAAAGCGCTGGAACACACTCTCCTTTTTTGCCTTGCGCAGTTCGTTCGGCCCCGTTCTGGCCAGCCGGGCCGCCGCCTGCCGGGCGGACAGGCCGTCGGGGCCGCTGCCCAGGGCGGCAAAGGCCTCCCGCGCCGTCTGCTGATAATACTCCATGGCTCCTGCCTTCCTCCTTTGCGATGCCTTGTCCCTTCATGTATATGGCGGCGGGCGGAATTTTAGCCCCTTGCGGCGGGGGACGCGGCCGCGGTATACTGAAGAAAAAGGCAAAAAAAGGAAGTGCTGCCCTGTGAAACTGACCATCCTCGGAACCGGGAACGCCTCGGTGACCGCCTGCTACAACACCTGTTTTTTGCTCACCGAGGGCGCCGACCGCCTGCTGGTGGACGGGGGCGGCGGCAACGGCATCTTCCGCCAGCTGAAGGCCGCCGGCGAGCGCTGGCAGGATATCCGCAGCATCTTTGTGACCCACAAACACCTGGACCACATCACCGGTGTGCTGTGGCTGATGCGGATGATGCTGCAGGGCATGGCCCGGGGCCAGTACCAGGGGGAGGCCACCATCTACTCCCACCGGGAGGTGACGGGGCTGCTGCGCCAGCTGGCGGGGCTGCTGCTGAGCGAAAAGGAGACCCGCTTTCTGGATGACCGGCTCCATCTGGTGACGGTGGAAAACGGCCAGAGCCTGCCGCTGCTGGGCCAGACGGCCACCTTCTTTGATATCCGTTCCACCAAGGCGGCCCAGTACGGCTTTTCCATCACCCTGCCCGGCGGCGGGAAGCTGACCTGCTGCGGGGACGAGCCCTACAACGAGGCGGAGCGCCCCTGGGCCGAGGGCAGCCGGTGGCTGCTGCACGAGGCCTTCTGCCTGGCCGGCGAGGCGGAGGTGTTCAAGCCCTACCAGAAGCACCACTCCACCGTGGCGGACGCCTGCCGGCTGGCCCGGGAGCTGAAGGCGGAAAACCTCATCCTCTACCACACCGAGGATAAAAACATCGCCCGGCGCAAGGCCCTCTACACCGCCGAGGGCGCGCCGCTCTTTTCCGGCAACCTGTTCGTGCCGGAGGATCTGGAGACCTTTGAACTGTAAAAGCAGGCCCGGCGGAGGACGCGCGTCCCCTGCCGGGCCTGCTTTTTATTCAGCCTTTGCGGACACCGTACGGAAGGTCTTTTCGATCATGCCCGTCATCAGCGCGATGAGCAGCGCCAGAAACAGCGGCATCCCGCTCAGGCCTGCCCGGTTCGCGATCAGGCCGAACAGGGGCGGCACAAGGGTGGAGCCCACATAGGCGCTGGCCATCTGCACGCCGATCAAGCCCTGGGAGCGCTCCGCCCCGAAATTTTGCGGGGTGGCGTGGATGATGGCCGGGTACACCGGCGCGCAGCCCAGGCCGAAGAGCCCCAGCCCCGCCAGGGCCATCGTCTCCCCTCCCCCCGGCAGCGCCAGCACGGCCAGGCCCGCCGCGGCCATCACAGCGCCCAGCCGGATCATCCCCCGGTCGCCCAGGCGGTCGGCGATGAACCCGGAGATAAACCGGCCGGCGGTGATGCCCACATAGAGCATCGCCGCGAAGGCTGCCGCCCGCTGGGCGGAAAAGCCCCGCGCCCCCGCCAGATAGCTGCTGGCCCAGAGCATCGAGGTGCCCTCCGCCCCGCAGTAGGCGAAAAAGCCCGCGAACAGGGTCGGCGCGCCCTTGATCTTCAGCGCGCCCCGCACCCCCAGCACCGAACCGGCGCGGGCGCTCTCCTCCGTTGCCCGGCAGGCGTTCCACACCGGCAGGGTGAGCACCAGCACCGCCCCGATGCCCAGCTGGAGCAGGGCCACCGCGCGATACCCCAGCTGCCAGCCGGAACGGCGCAGCGCCCAACTCATGATGCAGGGGCTGAGCACGGTGCCCACGCCCCAAAAGCAGTGCAGCCAACTCATGTGTCGGGAGCGGTAGTGCAGGGCCACGAAATTGTTGATGGCCGAGTCGATGCAGCCGGCGGCCAGGCCGTAGGGCACCGCCCACAGGCAGAGCATCCAGAACCGGGTGGAGACGGAAAACCCCAGCAGGGCGGCGGCGCTCAAAAACACGCTGCCCACCGTGACGCCCCGGGTGGTGAACCGGGCGGTGAGCCGTTCGGACAGAAGGCTGGAGCAGATCGTTCCGCCGGTGATGATCATGGAGACCATGCCGGCGGCGGAGAGGGGCTGGTCAAAGACCAGCCGCATGGTGGGCCAGCCCGACCCCAGCAGCGAGTCCGGCAGGCCCAGGCTGATGAACACAAGATAGATGACGGCGAGAAGCAGGGTATACATGGCGCGTTTCCTTTCCGGCGGGCGATGCCCTTCGCAAGCAAAGGGGGCGCGCCCGCGCCCCCCTTGTCCCGTTTATTTTGCCGCGGCGTTCACCAGGCCAGCACGCTCTGGATGAAGAGGAACGCCACGAAGATGGGCAGGATGTAGGTGACATACACCCGGATCCAGTCGGGCACCTTGATGCCCTCGCCCCGGTTGGCCTCCTCCTGGTATTTTTTGAAGCCCCAGCCCACCCGGCTGATGCAGAAGAACAGATACACCAGGCTGCCGAAGGGCAGCAGGATGTTGCTGATGAGGTAGTCCTCCACATCCATCAGGGTGGAGCCCGCGCCCCGGGGCTCAAAGGCCGACCAGACGTTGAAGCCCAGCACGCAGGGCATGGAGATGAGCGCCACCACCACGCCGTTCACCAGCGCCGCCTTTTTGCGGGTCCAGCCGGTGAGGTCCATGGTGCAGGCCAGGATGTTCTCGAACACCGCGATGATGGTGGAGAAGGCGGCGAAACTCATGAAGAGGAAGAACAGGCTGCCCCACACCCGGCCGCCGGGCATGTCGTTGAAGACGTTGGGCAGGGTGATGAAGATCAGGTTGGGGCCGCTGTCCGCCGGCACGCCGTAGGCCATGCAGGCCGGAAAGATGATGAGGCCGGAGGTGAAGGCCACGAAGGTGTCCAGCGCGGCGATGTTCACGCTCTCGCCCAGCAGGCTGCGCTGGCGGCCCAGATAGCTGCCGAAGATCAGCATGGCCCCAATGCCCAGGCTCAGGGTAAAGAAACTTTGGTTCAGCGCCGCGGTCACCACGCCCAGGGTGTTCCGCACCGTTTCCAGAGCCGTGTCGCCCGCCATCACCGAGAAGTCCGGCACCAGATAGAACTTGACGCCCTCGATGCCGCCGGGCAGCAGCACGCTGTTCACCGCCAGCACCACGATCAGCGCCAGCAGCGCCAGCATCATCCACTTGGTGATGCGCTCCACGCCTTTTTGCAATCCCATGGAGCAGATCACAAAGCCCAGCACCACCACCACCAGCATCCAGAAGGTCATGGTGACGGGCTGGCCCAGCATGCCGGAAAAGGCCGCGGCCACGCCGTCGGTGTCCAGCCCTTCCAGCCGGCCGGCGAGGGAGCGGTAAAAATAATAGAGCATCCAGCCGGTGACGCTGGTGTAAAAACTCATGAGCACATAGTTGCCCAGCATGGCCACCTTGCCGTGCCAGTGCCAGACGGTGCCCGCCGGCTCCAGCTGCTGATAGGCCAGCACACAGCTTTTGCGGCTGGCGCGGCCGATGGCGAACTCCATGGTGAGCACCGGCACGCCCACCGCCACCAGGAACAGCACATAGAGCACGACAAAGGCGCCGCCGCCGTTCTGCCCTACCACATAGGGGAAGCGCCACACGTTGCCGATACCGATGGCGCACCCGGCGCTGATGAGCAAAAAGCCCAGCCGGGATTTGAAACTCTCACGCTGCATGATAACACCTCACAGAGATTTGGCGCGCCGGCGCGGCCCGCAATGCCGCCGCTTTAGCGCAGTACCTTTTTATTATAGCGAGGCCCGCCCCTGCTTGCAAGACGCCGCGGCCGAAATCGCACAAAAGCCCCCGACAACCAGCGGTTTTCGGGGGCTTTTGATCCTTTGGTTCAGCCCAGCTTGCTCACGTTCATGTCCACGCGGGTGGAGATGCCGGGCACGGTGCCGGAACTGGTGTACTGCCAGATATCATAGTTGTACTTGAAATCCAGATTGTCACGGTACTGGGCGATCCAGATGCTGTAGCCGGTGAGGCTTGCCATGTTCAGGTTGTTGTAGAACCAGGAGGCGTAGCTGTAAACGCCGGCGCGGTAGCCCGCGTTCTGGATGGCGTTGCAGAAGGCCACCGCGTTGCGGGTGCGCTGGTCGCGGCTGATGCCGTCCGCCCGGCCGGTATCGCCCGCCACCTTTTCGGTGTCGAAGTAGATGGGGTAGCTCACCCGGCCGCCGGTCTCCTGCAGCAGGCGCACCACCATACTGGCCTCCTCCACCGCCTCGTTCTCGTCGACGGCCTGGCTGTAGAAGTACAGGCCCACCTTGAGGCCGGCGGCGTTGGCGCCCTGGATGTTCTTGCGGAAATAGGGGTCTTCCACCAGCGCGCCCGTGCCGTAGCCGCGGTAACCCACGCGGATGATGGCGAAGTCGATGCCGCTGGCCTTCACCGCGTTCCAGTCGATGTTGTACTGGTACTTGGACACGTCCACACCCTTCACCAGCCCGTTGCTGGAGCCGCTGTCCCCGGTGGAGGGCTTGCCGTTGGCGTCAAACTTGTACTTGACGCCGGCGATGGTCTTTTCGGTGTTCACCAGCTTCTCGTGGGTGGTGGGGTCGTAAAAGGCCTGCTTGTCGTCAAAGCTGGGCTGCCAGCCGCTGTACAGCACCTGCACGGTGACCTCGACAGCCACCAGCTTGAAGGTGCCGTTCGCCACCGCGTTGCCGTTCTGGAAGAGCACCACCGTGGGAACGGGCGTGGGGCCCGGGGTGGGGGTGGCCGGCGCGGGGGTGGGCGTGGCCGGCACCGGGGTGGGGGTGGCCGGCGCGGGGGTGGGCGTGGCCGGCACCGGGGTGGCCGGCACAGGCGTTGCCGGTTCGGGGGTGGCCGGCACAGGCGTTGCCGGTTCGGGGGTGGCCGGCACAGGCGTCGCAGGTTCGGGGGTGGCCGGCACCGGCGTAGCGGCAGGGGTCTCCGGCGTCGAGGCGGGGGTCTCCGGCGTCGAGGCGGGGGTCTCCGGCGTAGAATTGACACCTTCCTGCCCCTCCTGCTGAACCGTCGAGGTCTCGTCGGCATAGGCCACCGGGAAGAACAGCCGGCTCAGGCCAAACCCGCCCAGCGCGTTGCTCAGGCTGTTTGCGGGGGCGGCCGCATCGTAGGCCGCTTCCACGATGTAGACGGTGCCGTCGGGGGCGGTGGCCGTCTTGCTCACATAGTAGTTGGAGCGGGTGCCGTCGGCGTTGAGCAGCCAGTCCTTGCCGTTGGCGCTCTGCACGTTGGCGCTCACCGTGTAGACGGTGCCCTTGACCTCCTGCTTGCTGCTGTCGTTGGATTCGTAGTCGTTGGCGGGCAGGGTGACGGTGGGATCAAAGCCCTCGGTGGTCTGGTCGTCCAGGACTTTGTCCTCGGTGACGATGTCCCCGGCGCCCACTTCGCTCTCGCTCTTGATCTGATCCTTGACCGCCTCGGTGTCCACCTTGTACACCACCTTCTCCTTCACCTTCGCGGTGACGGGCTCCGGCATTATGTAACCCTCCATCTCGGAGAGGCTCACGGTGTACTCGCCCACCGGCAGTTCCTCGATCAGCAGGGTGCCGGTCTTGGGGTCGATCTTATAGGTCTCGGTGGGTTTCTGGGTCTTGGAGCTGGAGGACCCGGACGATTTGCTCGAACTGGTGGAGGTCGCCTTGTAGTTCACCACCACCTCAAATTCGGTGCCGATCACCGGCAGTTCGGTGGCGGCGTCCATGACGGTGATGCCCAGGGTCTGCTGCACCGCCGTGACCTCCAGGGTCAGCTGGATGGGCGCCGGCGTGGGCGAGGGCGAGGGCGACGGGCTGGGCGAGGGCGACGGGCTGGGCGAGGCAGTGGCGCTCAGCGGCGCGGAACTGCTGACAGACGAACTGTTCGCCGCCGCGTTCACCGCCGTCAGCGCAATGCCGGCGCCGGTGCCCACGATCAGGATCATGGCGCAGCTCAGCGCCAGCACCGCCTTGTACAGCGGCATCCGGCTCCAGAAGCTGCGGGTAAAATACCGTGAAATATCATTTCTGTTCATGCTGTGACTGATTCCTCCGGCTGTGTTTCAAACCCGCCTTTTCCGCTTTTTGCGCGCAAAAGGCTATTTTTTCGTATATGCGTACCAAGTATAGCACATTTGCCGGCAAAGGTACACAAAATTCCACATTTTTCACGAAATTTGTTTTCTCACGGCGGACGGATTCACTCCCCGGCGGCAAGCGGGCAGTAACGGGCCACCAGCAGATCCACGCAGGCGCCGTAGCTGGCCATGCCCATCGTCTGCCCGTATCCCTCCAGAAAGGCGGAATAGGTGCTCTCCGCCAGGTCGGCGGCGGGGCTCTCAAAGGAAGCCCAGTATTCGTCGTTCCACAAAAGGTCCGCCACAGGGCCCGCCTCCAGCTGCTGCCACACCGTTTGCCACGCGGCCGCGTCGTCGGTGTACAGCGCGTTGCTCAGGTGCAAAAAGCCGAACAGCCAGCCGGAATACTGCCACAGCGTGTCGGGGTTTTCCAGGCAGGCCGCCACCCCCACAAAGTTGGCCTCCTGTTCCGGGGCCACCCCCTGCTGGTGGGCCTGCTCGTGGGCGATGGTCACCGGCAGGAACACATTGGGGCAGTTCACATTGAGGGTGCTCTCGCCGGTGAAGGGGAAGATGTAGCCGGTAAACCCCGCCGCGCTCATGAACCAGGAATAGAGCGCCGGTTTGGGCTGCCGGGCCGGGCCGTCCAAAAAGGGATACGCCCGGGCGAGGGCGTCCAGGCTGTCGGCGCCCGCCGCCAGGATGGCCGCGCTGTCCGCCGAAAGGCGGCCCTCGCCGTCCCGCGGGACCAGCCGCCCGGTGCGGTTGGCCCCTTCCGCGAACCACAGGGCGGTGGCCGCCAGCTGCCCGGCGCTCACCGGCGCCGGCTCGAGGCCGCTTTTTTCGCTGAAGGAGGCGGCGTAGTAATGAACGCCCCACAGCCAGCTCACCCCCGCGGCGATCCACACCACCAGCGCCGCCAGCCCCAACAGCCGCCGGGCCGCCACCCGCCGGCCCCGCAGCGCCCCGCGCACCGTGAGCGCCGCCATCACCAGCAGCCACACCCCCAGCGCGGTGCACAGCGCCTCCGCCAGCGAAAAGGGCAGCGGGTCCGCCAGCGCGCTGACAAAGCGGCGCACCGCCAGCGCGGCCTGCGCCGCCGCGTCCATCGCCTCCCGCCGGCCCCGCAGCAGCAAAAACAGCCCCTGGGCGGCGCACCCCGCCGCCAGCGCCAGGCAGGGCAGACGGTTCTGCGCCAGCCAGCGCCCCGCCTTTCCCACACGCTCGTTCACCCGAAGGCCCCCTTTCGCCCTTTTTCTTTTTATTATACCTCCGGGCGGCGGCGGCGCGCAACGCGGCAAAAATTATTTCGAAGTTCAAAGCATCTTGACAACGGGCCGGCGGCGCGCTACAATCAGATTGTTTGAACTTCAAAGTTTTGGTTCGAACGGGGAAGAAGGTGCATTCTGTGACCGAGGCGGAAAAAAAGATCAACCGGTTTCTGGTGGACGTGTTCAACGATGTGCTGCGGCTGGAGGAGGAAAATCTGGCCAGGGGGCCCCACAAAAACCTCTCGGTCAGTGAAATGCATGTGCTGGAGGCGGTGGACAACGCTGCCGAGGGGGTGACCATGCGGGAGCTGGCCGCCCGCCTGCGGGTGACCGCCAGCACCCTGACCGTGGCGGTGAAGACGCTGGAGCAGAAGGGGTATCTGGTGCGGGCGAAGGCGGAGGACGACCGGCGCAAGGTGACGGTGACCCTCACCGACGCCGCCCGCGGCGCGCTGGAGCGCCACGCCGCCTTCCATGAGCAGCTGATCGACCGGGTGAGCCGCCGGCTGAGCGCTGGCCAGATGGAACAGCTGGCCGACACCCTCTCGGCGCTCCACGGCTTTTTCACCGACATCCAGTGACGCGGCGGCCCGGCCGCCCAACAGTAAGGAGACGATGTGACATGATCCGTATTCTGACCGATTCCACCGCCGATATCCTGGCCCCCGAGGCCGCCCGCCTGCAGGTGGAACTGGTGCACATGCAGGTGCGCTTTGAGGACGGCGAGGTCTGCCGCGACGGGCTGGACATGACCCCCGACGAATTTTATGCCCGGCTGGTCAAGTGCGACAAGCTGCCCACCACCAGCCAGCCCAGCCCCCAGGATTTTCTGGACCGGTTCGAGGAGGCGAAGGCGGCGGGCGACGAGGTGGTGGCCATCCTGATCTCCGGCCAGCTCAGCGGCACCTACCAGTCGGCCCGGATCGCCGCCGACGCCTGCGGCTACGACAAGATCTATCTGGTGGACAGCATGAACGCCACCCTGGGCGAACAGCTGCTGGTGCGGCTGGCGGTGCAGCTGCGCGGCGAGGGCAAAAGCGCCGCCGCGATCGCCGAGGAGCTGGAGCGCCGCCGGATGGATGTGCGCCTGGTGGCCGTGGTGGACGACCTGAAATATCTGCGCAAGGGCGGCCGTCTCTCCGGCGCGCAGGCGCTGGCGGGCAGCCTGCTGGGCGTGAAGCCGGTGGTGGCCGTGCGGGACGGCAAGGTGGGCCTTGCCGGCAAGGCCCGGGGGATGCCCGGCGCCTATGTGGCGCTGTTCAAGCTGATGGACGCCGAAGGGGGGCTGGACGAGGCCATGCCCTACATGATCGGCTACACCGCCCACCGCAAGGCCGCCGAGCCTCTGCACCGGTATCTCACCCAGAATCTGGGGCTGGAGGCGCCGCTGTGCCGCCACATCGGCACCGCCATCGGCACCCATGCCGGCCCCGGCGCGGCGGGGGTGGCCTTCTTCGCCAAAAACCCGGACGCGGCCGGGTGATCCGCCCTCCTGCGGCGGAGGGTACGCTTTGGTTTAAAAAAAGGGAGAGCGCCGTTCCGCGGCCGGGCAGGCAGCGGGGCGGCGCTCTCTCTTTGCGCAAAAAAGTTCCCCCGGGCAGCGCCCGGGGGAACTTTTTGCCCGAGGATACGGGTTACTTGCTCTGGCGGCGCTTCTCGCCCGCGATGAGGCGGTCGGTGACCTCGTCCACCTGCTCGGACAGCTGGAAGCCCTCGGCCAGCCGGCTCTCCTCCATGCCCTCATAGGCGTTCTCGCCCTTGAAGGCGAATTTCAGCATGATGGGGGTGAACACGGCGCAGCACACCACCAGGATGATGATGGGCCCGAAGAAGATGGGGTTGACGATGTTCATCGCCATGCCCTTGTTGGCCACGATCAGGGCCACCTCGCCCCGGCAGGCCATGCCGCAGCCCACCTGCACGCACTGGCGGTTTTTGAAGCCGCAGAGTTTTGCGCCCAGGCCGCAGCCGATCAGCTTGGAACCGATGCCCACCACTACCAGCGCAATGGTGAACAGCAGGATGGCGGCGTCCATCTGGGGCAGCTCCACGCCGATGCCCAGGTTCGCGAAGAACACCGGGGTGAGCAGCAGGTAGGATACCGGGGTGAACTTGCTGGCAGTGTAGGCGCCCTTGGGGGTGGTGGCCACGATCAGGCCGGCGGAGAAAGCGCCGATGATGTCCGCCACGCCGAACCACTCCTCGGCGGCCCAGGCCAGTAACAGGCAGAGCACGAAGGCCAGGATGGGATAGCGGCGCAGATCGCGGTTGCGCACCTTGGTCTCATACCAGCCCAGCACCCGGCTGACGGCCACGCCCACAACGCCCACGAACAGGAAGAACAGCAGGATCTTGGCCAGCACCAGCAGGATGTTCACATCCTCGCCCGCCATGCTGGTGACCACGGTCAGGCAGACCAGGCCCAGCACATCGTCGATCAGGGCGGCGGCCAGGATGGCGTTGCCCACCTTGGTGGACAGCTTGCCCAGTTCCTTCAGGGTCTCCACGGTGATGCTCACCGAAGTGGCGGTGAGCACGGTGCCCAAAAACAGGTCCTGCAAAAACTTGTTGCCGGGCATGGTCAGTTCGCCGGTGTTGAAAAAGAACATCAGCCCGGTGCCCATGGCCAGCGGCACCAGCACGCCGGCGGTGGCGATCACCAGGCCCGCCTTGCCGGTCTTTTTCAGTTCGTTCAGGTCGGTGCCCATGCCGGCGCTGAACATGATGACGATCACGCCCAGTTCCGCCACCCGGGACAAAAAGTCGCTGGGCTGGATGATGTTCAGCACCGCGGGGCCCATCACCAGGCCCGCCACCAGCGCGCCCACCACCTGAGGCATCTGCAGCTTGCCGGTGAGCATGCTCAGCGCCTTGGTGGCCAGCAGGATGAGGGCCAGGTCGGCCAGATATCCATAGGTCATAGTTCTCTCCTCCTCACAAAAAAAACGGCCCCGCCGCAAACGGGACCGCTACAGTCACAATGACCTATTATACACCTTTTTTCCGTTGGCGCAAGGGTGGGAGGATGGTTTTTGTGCCACGATCATCTCCGTTTTTGTTCCGCAAGCCGCTTTTTGAGGTAAGCAAAAGCCTCCGCCGCCTGGGCCGGGCTCTCAAAGCCCCGCTTGGGGATGGCGGTGATCATGTTGCCCTCGAAGCGCAGGAAGATGTAGTTTTGATCCTGGGCCACCTTGTTCAGATTGGAGTAGGGCCGGTAGCTGCACAGCGCGCCGCTGGTCTCGGTGAAGCCGTTCTGGCCCAGAACCACCCAGCCGGGGGTGGCCAGGCGCTGGGTCTGCTCCCCCGCCAGCTGCCGCTTCATGGCGGCGCGCTGGGCGGCGGGCGAGCGGGCCGCCAGCAGCAGCCCCACCACCACCGCCAGGGCGGCCATAGCCACGGCCACCATCGCGTCTCCGGTGGCCACTCCCAGCGCCACCTCCAGAACGGCCACCACCAGCAGCGCCCACAGCACCGCCAGCCGGCCCTTGCCGACGGGGTTCAGCAGCCGGTTGGCCGCGCAGTAGGCGGGCAGCACCTCCTCCGGGCGCAGCATCTGGGGCGCGGCGTACATCTGCGTCTCCCCTTCGGGCAGGGGCGGGCAGGGCGGCAGGGCGCGCCCCCCATCCTGCCCGGCCAGCTGCCGGGCGGATCTCTCGTACAGGCGGCTCTTGGCCAGGGCCGCGCACCGCTCAAACTCGTCGGCTGCCGCCTTCATCGCCTCCGGCCCCTCGAAGGCCGCGGCGGGCAGCGCCAGCATCTTTGCGCCGCCGTAGGTGTGGACCAGCAGCCCCTCGGGGTACTGTTCCACCTTTTGCACCACCGACGGATCGCTGGCCTCCTGCAGCCCGGCGCGCACGGCGACCAGTTTTTCCTCGTCCAGGTGCACCCGCCACTGGCCCAGAGGCGAGGCGCCCAGCTTTTTCTGCCGGCGCAGCACGCCGGCGGCAATGCCCTGGGCGCGGCTTCTCCAGAACAGAAAGACGGCAAGCATCAGCAGCACAGCGCCCAGCACAATGTACAGCCCGCCGCCCGCCGGGTCGAACTCGGCGTAGAAATAGCCCGGGCGCATCATGGCCCGCCATGCCTCCGCGGCCAGCCAAACGCCCCAGGCGCCAACGATGAGGCCCAGGCCCCGCAGCAGGCGGCCGGAGGCCTTCTCCTGGCGGTACTTTTTGGCGTAGAGGGCCAGCGCGGTCTGTTCGGTCAGTTCAAAATTCCAATCCATCGGTTTTCCCTTCTTTCCTCTCGGCGGCCGTGCCGCCGATCCTGTTGGTTTGCTTACAGTTCCCCGCCAAAAGCCCGCTGCACCGCCAGCAGTACCCCGGCGCGGCTGGCCGCCAGGTTCAGCCCGCCCTGGAGATAGACGGTGTAGGGCGGACGCATCGGCCCGTCGCAGGAAAGCTCGATGCTGCTGCCCAGGGTGAAGGCCCCGGCGGCCATGATCACCTGGTCGGTGTAGCCCGCCATGGCGTAGGGCTCGGGGGCGACGTAGCTGTCCACCGGGCTGCCCGCCTGCACCCCCTGGCAGAAGCCCACCAGCGCCTCGGCGCTGCCCGCCTCAAAGCTGGTGATGATGTCGTTTCGCGGCTCGGTGTAGCGGGGGATGGGGTTCTTGCCCAGCAGCTCCAAAAGGCAGCTGGAGTAGATGCTGGTCTTCACCGCCTCGGCGGTGACGCCGGGGGCGTAATAAAGGCCCAGGTACAGGCTGCGCAAGGAATCCAGCGTGCAGCCCAGCTCCCGGCCGGTGCCGGGGGCGGTGAGCCGGTGGCCGCACTTCTCCACCAGGTCCGCCCGGCCGGCGATGTAGCCGCCGGTGGGGGCGATGCCGCCGCCGGCGTTCTTGATGAGGCTGCCCACGATCAGGTCCGCCCCCACGCTCACCGGCTCGGCCGTCTGGGTGAAGGTGCCGTAGCAGTTGTCCACCAGCACGACGATGTCCGGGTTGGCGCTCTTGGCCGCCTTCACCACCAGTTCGATGGTGGCAAGATCGAAGGCGGCCCGGCTGGAGTAGCCCCGGCTGCGCTGCACATGGCACACCCTGGCGTTTACGGCCTTTCTGGCGATGGTCTCAAGGTCGGGCAGGCCGCCCTCCAGCAGCGGCACCTCGTCGTAGTTCACACCGAACTCCGCCAGGGTGCCGCAGCCCTTGCCCGCGTCCCCGATGCCGATGACCCCCTCCAGCGTGTCGTAGGGGCGGCCGGTGGCGGCCAGCAGGGTATCCCCCGCCCGCAGCACCCCGAACAGGGCCACCGCCAGCGCGTGAGTGCCCGAGAGGAAGTGGGGCCGGCAGAGGGCGTCCTCCGCCCCCGCCACCTGGGCGAAGAGGGCGTCCAGCTTGTCCCGCCCGGCGTCGTCGTAGCCGTAGCCGGTGGTGCCCACCAGGTGAGTGGCCGCCACCTTCTGATCGGTGAAGGCCTTGAGCATCTTCACCTGGTTGTAATCCCGGATGGCGTCCACCTTTTCAAAATAGGGGCGGCAGAGCTCCATGGCGTGCCGGTCCAGTTCCAAAAGGCGGGGGGAAAAGTCGAAAAATTCTTCCAGCATGGTGTATGTACAGTCCCTTTCAGTCAGTTTCCGGGGCGGCGAAGCCGAAGGCCCGTCCCCTTTGTTCAAAGCCCAGTTTTTGATAAAAGCCCTCGGCGCCGGGGCGGGCCAGCAGGCTCACCGGGCCGCGGGGGGCGAAGTCCGCCGCCAGCCGCAGCACAAGGGCCGCGGCGCAGCCTTTGCGGCGGAAGGGTGCCGCCGTCTCCACGGCGGAGAGCACGGCGGCGCTTTGCCCGATGGCGTAAAGCCCGGCGGTGGCGGCAAGCCGGCCGCCCAGCCGCAGGCCCCACACCTTCGCCAGGCCCCGGTTGCGCAGCGCGCACCCCTCGGCATAGAAAGTGTCCGCGGCGGCTTTTCCCGCCGCGCCGGCCAGGCTGTCGCCGCCGGTGAGCAGCGCCACCACCTCGGTCATGGGCACGTCCTCGTCCAGCACCGCGCCCGCCGGCAGCGGCGGCACTTCCACTGAGGCGGGGGCGCAGAAGGCGTCGAAGGCCGCGTCCTGCCGCCAGCCGGCAGGGGCGGCGGCTTCGGCGCTCTTCAGCCGCCTTGCCCCCAGCACCGCCAGCAGGCCCGCCAGCTCCTCGCCGTCGGCGCGGCCGGTGAGTTTTGCGGAGGCGCCCCGCACCGCCAGGGCGAAGGGCTTCTCCCCTGCCCCGCCGGTGTAGAACTTCCAGCCGCTGCCCGGCACATCCCGGAAGGCGGCGAAGCACACCTCCGTCTCCACCGCCACCGGGTCCGCCCGGCCCGCCAGCGCCGCCGAAAAGCGGGCGGCGTCGGCGGCAGTTTCCACCAGCCGGATCACAGGGCGTTCACCAGTTCCTTGAAGTGGCGGCCCCGCACCTCGAAGTTGGGGTAGAGGTCAAAGCTGGCGGAGGCAGGCGAGAGGCTGACGATGTCGCCGGGTTTGGCGGCGGCGCGGGCGGCGTCCACCGCCTCCTTCATGTCTTTCGCGTGGAGGATGACAAGGCCGCTGTCGGCAAAGCCGGGGCATTCCCGCACCGCCTTTTCGATCTTGGGGCCGGTGGCGCCCATGAGCACCAGCACCTTCACATGGGCCAGGATCTCCGGGGCCAGGGGCTCGTAGGGGATGTTCTTGTCGTAGCCGCCGGCGATGATGATGATCTTCTGGTCGAAGCTGCGCAGCCCCGCGATGGTGCGGGTGGGGCTGGAGGCGATGGAGTCGTTGAACCACTGCACCCCGTCCAGCGTCCGCACCGGCTCGATGCGGTGCTCCACCCCGGCGAAGGTGCGGGCGGTCTCGGCCATGGCGCTCACCGGCACCCGGCCCCACACGGCGGCGATGGCCGCCAGCAGGTTCTCGATGTTGTGCAGCCCCCGCAGCTTCACCTCGTCCTTCGAGACGACCGGGGTCACCGTGCCCTTTTCCGCCATGCAGAGCATGCCGTCCGCCCGCAGGAAAGCGCCGTTGTCCACTTCCCGCAGGCGGGTGAACCAGCACTGGCTGCCCTTGCAGTCGGCGGCCATGGCGCGGGTGATGTCGTTCTCATAGCCCAGCACCGCCCTGTCCGCCGGGGTCTGCCACAAGAGGATGTTGCGTTTGGCGTCCACATACTCCTGCATGTCCTTGTGGTGATCCAGGTGGTTCGGGGTCACGTTGGTGACCACCGCCACCTGAGGGCTTTTGCGCATGCTGATGAGCTGGAAGCTGGAAAGTTCCACCACGGCTTCGTCCTCGGGTTCGATCTCGGCCAGCACGGGCAGCAGCGCCCGCCCGATGTTGCCCCCCAGATGCACCTTCTTGCCCGCGGCGGTGAGCATGGCCGCGATCAGGCTGGTGGTGGTGGTCTTGCCGTCCGAGCCGGTGACGGCGGTGATGTGGCAGGGGCAGTACTCGAAGAACAGCTCCATCTCGCTGGTCACAAGGCTGCCCGCCGCCTTCGCCGCCTGCAGCGCCGGGGTATAATACTCAAAGCCCGGGGTGCGCAGGATCACGTCCTGCCCCGCCAGGCCCTCCAGATAGCTTTCGCCTAAAGAGAGTTTCACCCCCAGCTTTTGGAGGGTGGCGGCGTAGTCGCCGAAGTCCTCCAGCTTCTTTTTGTCGCACAGGGTCACGTCGGCCCCCATGGCGCAGAACTGCCCGATGAGGGTCTTGTGGCTGACCCCCGCGCCGATAAACGCCACCTTTTTGCCCCGCAGAAACGCGGCCAGGGCCTCGCTGTCTCTCTGCATCTTGCAACACAGCCTTTCCTTCGTCAAAAATGCCGCCGGGCGTCGAAACCGCCCCGCGGATCGGTTTTCTTATTCATTATAGTCATTTTGCGCCCCCGGCGCAACCAAACCGGCCGGCGGCTGGCAAAAAAAGGGGCGGCGTGCCCCCGCCGGCGGCGGTTTTCGACCCAAAGGCGAAAAAAGTGCGAAAATTGCGGCGGTTGTTTGAATTTTCCGCAATTTTTTGATAGGATAAAAACGTATACCCTTCGGCGATGAAAACATACTTATTTTACGATCGTACAAAAGGGAGAGAAAGGAGGTGCCCGCCACGGGAAAACTGAAACTGATCCTGCTGGCCTGCCTCGCCGCCCTGTGCCTGACCGGCTGCGAAAAGCAGATCGAGTTCACCTGGGCCATGGAGCGGGTGCCCAACAACCTGGACCCGCAGCTGGCCGCCGCGAGCCCGGAACTGATCGCGGTGACCAACCTGTACAGCGGGCTGTTCCGGCTGAACGCCGACGGCGAGCCGGTGCCGGACTGCGCCGAGAGTTACGCCGTCAGCCCCGACGGCCTCACCTATACCTTCACGTTAAAGGAGGGCCTGGCCTACACCCGGAACCGGGGCGAGACGGCGGAGTATGCGCTGACCGCCCGGGACTTTGTGTTCGCCCTGCGGCGGGTCTTTCGCGCCGAGACCGGCAGCCCCTACACCGACACCTACGCCGCCATCAAAAACAGCGCGGCGGTGCTGGCGGGTTCCATGGACGAGACGGCGCTGGGGGTGAGCGCGCCGGACGAGCGCACGGTGGTGATCGAGCTTTCCCAGCCGGACCCCCAGCTGCTTTACAAGCTGGCGCTGCCCGGGGCGATGCCCTGCAACGAGGAATTTTTTGAGAGCACCGAAGGCACCTACGGGCTGACCCGGGCCTCCACCATGGGCAACGGCAGCTTTTATGTGTACAACTGGAATGACAACGGCCTGTTCCTGCGCCGGCCCGCCAGCGGCGACGCCGTCACCGCCCTGCGGCTGGTGATCAACGCCACCGGCCAGAGCGCCGATTCCTCCGGCAGCTCCTCCGCCTCCGGCCAGACGCTGTGGGGCGAGGCGCTGGTGAAGGAGGGCGGCGCCACCGCCGCGCTGAGCGAGGCCCTCTCCGCCGCCGGGCTGGATTCCATCCCCTACACCGCTACCACCTGGGTGCTGCTGTTCAACTGCGGCAACGAGACGCTGGCCCAGCCCCTGGTGCGGGAGGCGCTGGTCTCCAGCGCCCGTGCCGCCCAGGCACAGCTGCCCGAGGGCTTTGCCGACGCGGAGGGGCTCGTGCCCCCCGCGGTGACGGTGCAGGGGGAGAACTACCGGCAGGCCGCCGGCAGCGTACAGCCCTCCTTCGGCAGCGCCGCCGACCTGTGCCGCCAGGGGCTTGCCGCTCTTGGCGCCACCCGCTTTGAGAACATCACCCTGCTGGCGCCGGAGGGCGAAGAGTATCTGCAGCTGGCCCAGGGGGTGAACCAGCAGTGGCAGAAGGAACTGGGGGCATTTTCCGCCTACTTCCCGGTGAAGCAGCTGCCCCTGGAGCAGCTCACCGCCCAGGTGGCGGCGGGCGATTACCAGATCGCCCTGCTGCCCCTCTCCCCCGCCAGCGACTCCGCCCCCGAACTGCTGGGGCAGGCCGCCGCGCTGGCCGGCTGGACCGACACGGCCTGGCAGCAGCAGCTGAACGGGTTCTTTGCCGACGGCGGCTACACCGCCGGCCAGATCGCCGGCGCGGAGCGCGCCCTGCTGGAGAGCGCCAGCGTGGTGCCGCTGTGGTTCCAGACCAAGGCGCTGCTGGTGCAGCCGGGGGTGGAAGGGCTGGTGTTCCGCCCCTTCGGCCCGGTGCTGGACCTGACCGGGGCCACCATGGCCCAGTGACACACCCGCAAAAGGAGGTCAAACCACCCATGGACTGCAAACATTCCGCCGACGTGAACCGCCGTCTGGCCCGCATCAGCGGGCAGGTGAACGGCATCCGGGAGATGGTGAACGAGGGCCGCCCCTGCGACGAACTGCTGATCCAGCTGTCCAGCGTGAGCAGCGCCGTGACCCAGGTGGCGAAACTCATCCTCACCGAACACCTGACCCACTGCGTGCTGTCCGACTGCGACGAGGACACCCTGGCCCGGCTGGAGGAGGCCATCGACCAGTTCGCGAAGCTGAAATGACAAAGAAAAATGCCGTTCCCCGCCGGGAACGGCATTTTTGGTTGTTCAGAAAGCGGCCAGGGCGGCGTTCAGCCGGGCGAGGGTCTCCTCCTTGCCCAGCATGGCGGCCAGGTCGGTGCCGCCGCCGGGGGTGCGCTGCTTGCCCGAGAGGGCGATACCCAGAGGATAGAGCAGCCAGCCGTTCTTGACCTCCATCCCCTCGGCCAGCTGTTTGCAGGCGGCGAAGATGGCGTCCTTGTTCCAGTCGTTCAAGCCTTCCAGCACCGGCTTCAGGGCTTCCAGGGCGGTCTTTGCGGTCTCGGGGGTGGTCTTCTGCTTTTTGTTGGCGTAGAGTTCGGGGCCGTAGGGCACCACCGCGTCGAAGAAGTCCAGCTGCTCGGGGATCTCGCCCAGCACCTCGCACCGGGGCTGGAGGTTCTGGCACAGCAGGTCCCGGTCGATGGGGCGGTGCACCGCCTGGTCGATCCAGGGGTCGGCCATCTTGCGGAACGCCTCGGGGGTCAGCCGCCGGATGTACTCGGCGTTGATGGCCCGCAGCTTCAGCGGGTCGAAGATGGCCGGGCTCTTGCTGATGCCGCTCTCGTCGAAAATTTTGCACATCTCCTCCAGGGTGAAGATCTCCTCCTCGCCCTTGGGGCTCCAGCCCAGCAGCAGGATGTAGTTCAGGATGGCCGCGCTGAGATAGCCCTTGGCCACCAGGTCCTGATAGGAGGCGTCGCCGTTGCGCTTGGACAGCTTGTTGTGGGCGTCCTTCATCACCGGCGGGCAGTGGATGTACACCGGGATGGGCCAGCCGAAGGCCTCGTAGAGCAGGTTGTACTTGGGGGTGCTGGAGAGATACTCCGAGCCGCGGATGACGTGGGTGATGCCCATCAGGTGATCGTCCACCACGTTGGCGAAGTTGTAGGTGGGCATGCCGTCCGCCTTGAGGAGGATCTGGTCCTCCAGCTCGGCGTTGTTCACCTCGATATGGCCGTAGACCGCGTCGTCAAAGCCGGTCACCCCCTCGGTGGGGCACTTCTGGCGGATGACGTAGGGCGTGCCCGCCGCCAGTTTTTCGGCCACCTCCTCGGGGCTCAGGTCCCGGCAGTGGCGGTCGTAGTGGCCCACCGCCTCGCCGGCGGCCTTCTGCTGGGCGTGCAGCTCTTCCAGCCGCTCAGGTGAACAGAAGCAGTAATAGGCCTTGCCCTCGGCCACCAGCTGCTCGGCGTACTGCTTGAACAGGCCCATCCGCTGACTCTGGATGTAGGGGCCCACCGGCCCGCCCACGTCGGGGCCCTCGTCCCACAAAAGGCCGGTCTGGCGCAGGGTGTCGTAGATGATGTCCACCGCGCCCTCCACATAGCGGCCCTGGTCGGTGTCCTCGATGCGCAGGATGAACGAGCCGTCGGGCACGCTGCGGGCCTTGAGGTAGGCGTAGAGGGCGGTGCGCAGGTTGCCCACATGCATATAGCCGGTGGGGCTGGGGGCGAAACGGGTGCGAACGGAATTTTTCAGCATGGTGCGTTTACTCCTTCAAAACGGCGGTGCGGTGCGGCCCGCCGGGCTTTTCTCTGTTCCATTCTAAACGCTGCGCCGCCCTTTGTCAATTTGCCGATTTGCAATGAGCGCCGCTTTTCCTTATAATAGGAGTATTCCCGCGCGGCCCGCCGGGCCGGACCACTCGATAACAGGAGTTTTGACCGATGAATTTTCTCTCTCTTTCCTTCCTGGGTTTTGGCGTTGTGGTGTTCGCCGTCTGGTGGGCGCTGCCCGCCCGCTTCCGCCCCTGGGCGCTGGCGGCGGCCAATGTGTATTTTGCCCTGAGTTTCGGCCTGCAGGCGCTGGCAGCGCTGGCGCTCATCACCGCCGCCGGCTGGGCCTGCGGCCTGTGGATGGCCCATGGCGGCGGCAGGGCCGCCCTGGCGGTGGGCGTGCTGGCGGGGGTGCTGCCCCTGGCGGGCTACAAGTACCTGCCCGCCCTGGCCGGCCGCTGGCAGGCGCTGGCCTCCTTCGCGGACCTGCTCATGCCGGTGGGCATCAGCTTCTTCGTGTTCAAGAACATCACCTATCTGGTGGCGGTGTACAAGGGGGCCCTTCCCGCCGAGAAGAACCCGCTGTACTGCTTTGCCTACACCGGCTTTTTCGCCCAGCTCACCAGCGGGCCCATCCAGCGGGCGGAGAGCTTTCTGCCCCAGCTGAAGAACCCGCCCGCCTTTGACCGGGCGCTGGCGCTGAACGGCTGCGTGCGGCTGTGCTGGGGCATGTTTTTGAAAAAGTGCCTGGCGGACCACTTTGCCGCCTACTACAACGCCCTCTACCAGCCCGACCACTACTACTCCCTGGGCATCGTCTGGTCGCTGGCGGCCTACAGCCTGTACATCTACTTCGACTTCGCCAGCTACTCCCAGCTGTCCATCGGGGTGGCGAACCTTTTGGGGCTGCGGTGTGAGGAAAACTTCCTCAGCCCCTACCTCTCCCGCAGCGTGGGCGAGTTCTGGCGGCGCTGGCACATCAGCCTTTCCAGCTTTCTGCGGGATTACATCTACATCCCTCTGGGCGGCAGCCGCCACGGTGTGCCGGTGCTCATTCTGGCCACCATGGTCACCTTCCTGGTCTCCGGCGCGTGGCACGGGGCGGCCCTGGGCTTTGTGGTGTGGGGCGGCCTGCACGGGGTCTATCTGCTGGCGGGGCGGGCCACCCGGCCCCTGCGGGAGAATGCCTGGGCGCTTTTGCGCCAGAAGCCCGGCAGCCCGGTGCGCAGCGCGGTGGGCTGGGCCGTCACGCTGGTGCTGGTGTGCTTTGCCTGGATCTTCTTCTTCAGCGGCGACGTGGGCCAGGTGCGGCTGCTGCTGAGCTATCTCGCCCGGCCCATCCCCTTCAGCGTGCAGTATCTCAAGGAGAGCTTCACCCAGCTGGGCTACACCGCCGCCGTCATGGCCCGGCTGGGCCTGTTCGCCCTGGCCGCCTTCGGGGTGGACTTTGCCGCCCGGAAGGACGGCTTCGGCCGCTGGGCCGCCGCCCGCAGGGGCTGGGTGCAGGTGCTTTTCTGCTACGGATGCGTCTTCGCCACCCTGTTCTGGGGCGCGGCGGGCACGCTGCAAAACATCTATTTTCAGTTTTAAAGGGAGGCGCGGGATTTGAAACGTTTTCTCTTGATCGTGGCGCTGTTCCTCGCGCCCGTTCTCTTGTTCGTCGCCCTCTTCGCGGGGGCCGTCTACGCCAGCGGCGAGTGGCACACCGAGGAGGAGATCGCCGCCAAAGTGGCGGCGGGCGAGCCGGCTTTTCTGGGCCTTGCCTACCGGGACAACACCCGCTACTACAAGCATCTGGTGGCAAACGCCCTGGGTGCCGACCTGCTGGTGCTGGGCACCAGCCGCAGCATGCAGTTCCACAGCGAGTTCTTCACCACCGACAGCTTCTACAACGCCGGCGGCGGCGCGGGCTATGTGAACGAGTTCCAGTATTTTCTGGAACAGCTGGACGAGGACAAACTGCCCTCCACCCTGATCATGGTGCTGGACCAGAACTTTTTCAACGGCGCCTGGGTGGGCACCGGCAGCATGCCGGAGTTCTTCGACTACAACCACTATGAATTCTCGATGCGGTCGGCGCTGCCCCAGGCCATCCGGGACTGGGCCCAGGGCAAATTTACCCTGCGGGCGGCCTACGGCAGCCACCCGGACGTCTACGGCATGGCCGCCGTGGGCCGGGGCAGCGGCTACAACGCCGACGGCAGCTACAACTACGGCACCCTGCTGGACCACCCCGAGACCGGCACCGACGTGGGCTTCCACGACACCTTCGACCGCATCCTGAAGGGCACCAACCGCTTTGAGTTCGGCGAATACGTCCACGAGCCCAGCACCTATGCCATTGAGGACCTGCTGGCCTGGTGCAACGGGCACGACATCGAGGTGGTGCTCATCGTGCCGCCCTTCGCACCCAGCGTCTATGAGCGTATGGTGGAGAGCGGCAACTACGGGTATTTTGATTGGATCATGCCCATCCTCACCGAACTCTGCGAGCCCTACGGCTACGAGGTGTACGATTTTTCCTACATGCCCGACACCCTGGACGAGGAGTATGTGGACGGCTACCACGGCAGCGACCGGGTCTACGCCCGCCTCGCGCTGCACCTGGCCGCCGAGAGCGAGACCCTGGCGGGCCTGATCGACACCGAGTATCTGAACGCCGCCCTGGCACCCTCCTCCAGCCCGCTGCGGCTGGCCCAATAACACTCTTGCAAGCTTGGCAGGGCGGGTATATAATGATAGCGTTCTCTGGCATACCATCGGAGCAGAATCGAGGTTTTACCAAATGAGTGAACAAATCGAGCGCAAAAAGCGCATTCTTTCCGGCATCCAGCCCACCGGCACCTTCACCCTGGGCAACTACATCGGCGCGGTGCGCAACTGGGGCAGCCTGCAGCGGGATTTCGAGTGCCTGTATATGGTGGCCGACCTGCACTCGCTGACCGTGCGCCAGGAGCCCGCGGCCCTGCGCCGCCGCACCCGGGAGGCCGCCGCTATGCTGCTGGCCGCCGGCATCGACCCCAAGGTGAGCCTGGTCTTTGTGCAGAGCCATGTGCCCGCCCACACCCAGCTGAGCTGGGTGCTCAGCTGCAACGCCCAGTTCGGCGAGCTGTCCCGCATGACCCAGTTCAAGGACAAGAGCGCCAAGCACGCCGACAACGTGAACGCCGGCCTGTTCACCTACCCCGCCCTGATGGCGGCGGACATCCTGATCTACAACGCCGACCTGGTGCCCGTGGGGGTGGATCAGAAGCAGCACCTGGAACTGACCCGCAACATCGCCCAGCGGTTCAACAATCTGTACAGCCCCACCTTCACCCTGCCCGAGCCCTACATCGGCAAGACCGGCGCCAAGATCATGAGCCTGCAGGAGCCGGACAAGAAGATGAGCAAGAGCGACCCCAATGTGAACGGCTTCATCCTGATGACCGACGACGCCGACACCATCCTGCGCAAGTGCAAGCGCGCCGTGACCGACAGCGACGGCGTGGTGCGCGCCGGGGAGGACAAGCCCGGCGTGACCAACCTGATGAACATCTACGCCTCCCTCACCGGCAAGACCCACGCCGAGATCGAGGCCGAGTTCGACGGCAAGGGCTACGGCGTCTTTAAGGAGGCGGTGGCCCAGTGCGTCATCGACGAGTTCCGCCCCATCCAGGCCGAGTACGAGCGCATCCTGGCGGACAGGGAATATCTGGACGGCGTGCTGAAGGACGGCGCCGCCGCCGCCAGCCGCATGGCCGACCGCATGGTGGCCAAGGTGTACAAAAAGATCGGGCTGGTACAGCTGTAAAAAAACCGACCTTTTTCCACATTTTTCGCCGCGCTCCGTGCCCGGAGCGCGGTTTTTGTTCACAAAAAGTTTGCAATATTCCATTTTTACCATATATTGACATTTTCTCCCTGCTGCGGTATAATTATGTCGATAAATTCCCCTGTGTATATAAATTCGCAACAAAAAGGAGAAAAGCCATGAAATCCACCGGTATCGTTCGCAAGGTCGACGGACTGGGCCGCGTGGTTCTTCCCATCGAGCTGCGCCGCCTGATGAATCTGGAAGAGAACGCCTCCCTGGAGATCTTTGTGGACGGAGACGAGATCGTGCTGAAGAAGTACCAGCCGGCATGCATCTTCTGCGGCGAGGCCAAAGGCGTGGTGGCCTTTGAGGGGCGCAACATCTGCCCCGCCTGCCGCAAGAAGATCGGGGCGCTGTAAAGCCGCCGGCCTTGTCTGCGTGGCCGCCACGTTTCGCGCCGTCTGACCAGCGACAGAGTCAGGACCCCCGGCAAAGCCGGGGGCTTGAGTAAGCCCTAGAAGGGCATAATACAGACAACGCCCCTCAAGGGGC